>JAILDI010000031.1 GCA_024689525.1 Bacteroidales bacterium | reverse complement strand
GGTTGAGCAAAATAACGAGGAAGCACCTCACACGATACAACGCTTATTCAAGTATTGACGATGCCCACTCGGGAACATCATCGACATACTGCTTATATAACTTACCATCGGTCATACGGAAAAGCAGTCGAGCATCCACGTCTTCGATTGAATTGTCGTAAACGTAAGTCCTGTTTGCAAGTAAAGCGCATTTCTTGCAATTGATGATGGATTTCTGATATCGGGAGATTATCTTGGGGATAGGGACATCGTGCCCGCCTTGCATGACTCGTTTGGCAATACGTGAAGAGTTTATGGCTGGATGAGAAGTTGATACAAAGAAAAGTCGTATAAAGTAACCTGCCTCTTTCGCTCGTTGTATAAAATCAACTTTACCATCAGACGAGAGCACCGTCTCAAAAATCAGACTCTTACGATTCTTCAAACACTCTTCACGAAGATTCTCGCAATACTGGACCGCACTTAAAACAGCCTCAGGCGAATTCCAGTCGCCAAACATATCTTGGGCTACTTGATCAGGATTAACATACAACGCATCCTCCATCCATTCGTGATGAAGAATTTTCGAAGTGATTGTAGTTTTTCCGGAACCGTTTGGCCCGGCAATTACAATTAAAACAGGACGATGACTTGCCGTTTCCATCTTCAACGAATAGCGGCTATTGCTAATCGGATTTCATTAAAGAACCGAGCCGTTGCCCTGGCATTTGCCTCTCGGGCCTCGGTTGCGGCTTCGTGCATCAACTGGGCAAGAACCTCATCAGTGGGTTCTTCCATGCTCGTCAGCCGGTAGTTGTCTATTGTTTGTTTGCGCATATCCTGATGTACGTTCTTTTGCAAAAGTAGTAATAATAAACGAATTTCTTGTTATTATTTTCTTATCTTTGTTAAGTTATGACACAACAGGACGAAAAATGGATGCGTGAGGCTCTCAAGGAGGCGCTTGCGGCAAAAGATGAGGGGGAGATTCCTATCGGCGCGGTGGTGGTGTGGGGCGACCGTGTGATAGGTCGCGGACACAATATGACCGAACGGCTTAACGATGCCACGGCGCAGGCGTACGATGCCTGTCCCTATTAAGTAGATGCAAGATTTCGATTTAAGTAGATGCAAGATTTCGATAAACGCCGATTTTAGATTTAGAAACACTATCTAAAAAACTTATATTTGCACTGTAAACCATAAGAGTATGTCTTGCATCATGAAGAATTATTCAATAATACTTTTCCTCATAGTTCTTTTCTCATTCTCATCATGCGAAAAGGGATTATGGTTTACCGGTACTCCAGATCTACCCGTAATAAGACTTATTCCAGGTGATTGTTTTGAATCTTCTTCACTTAGATTAACTGATATAACTACTGAGCCCTCAGAACCCAAATTAGGATATGGCCGTGAATCGTACCTGATAGGAATACCCGCAGAAGCATATGGCGGATTCGTTTGTGATGCTTTCAATCGCCGTGAACTGTATTATGATATATCTGCAAGTGAATACGAGGATACAGTTTTCTACAAGCTCCACTCTCCAGAGTTTTGGGCTCCTGAACCAATTTCTCAAGAAGAGATAATTACAATAAGGAGATATTACGAAAAAGAAGTTTACGCCAATCTGTCGTCATATGCTTATAATAAACGTAAAGAAGCAATTGGTCTCCTGGCTTCTGCACTCTTGCAGTGTTCCGGCGGGTTATCTATAACTGCAGATAAAAGTTTATTTGGAAAAGAACCGGGAGAGGATATCTCTGATTATTTTGAGGTTGGGAATTTTAGTCGATTTCAGGTGCAAGGATTATCCTTTGAGCCCAACGAGACCAAAGAGTGGATTCCGGCAACCGATTACTTTTCGGACGGAAAAATGATTTCTTACTGGTTAAAATTTGTAGCGACAGAACCGTTCACAGGCCCAGTAACGCTAACAATAGACATTTCGGTGAACAAAGTAATGTATCTCACTTACCTGCGCGACAAAATGCGAAACGGCGAGGCCGCGGAATTGACTCTTGTGCCCCACACATTCCACGGCACTGTTGTGATGAATAACATAAAGTAAACTTATATCTATAACATTCAGTCCGGCTTTTCGAAGCCGGGCTTTTTTTGTATCTTTGTTCCGTTATGACAGAAAAGGACGAAAAATGGATGCGTGAGGCTCTCAAGGAGGCGCTTGCGGCAAAAGATGAGGGGGAGATTCCCATCGGCGCGGTAGTGGTTTGGGGCGACCGTGTAATAGGCCGCGGCCACAACATGACGGAGCGCCTTCACGATGCCACGGCCCATGCGGAAATGATAGCCGTGACGGCCGCCACCCAAACTATGGGAGGAAAGTATCTGGCCGATTGCACCCTGTACGTAACGGTCGAACCATGCCCCATGTGCGCGGGAGCGCTCAACTGGTCGCAAGTGGGCCGCATCGTGTACGGAGCTCCGGACCCTCGCCGCGGCTACACCATGTTCACTCCTTCCCTCCTCCATCCCAAAACCACGGCGGAAGGCGGCGTACTGGCCGATGAATGCTCGTCCCTTATGCTCGAATTTTTCAAAAGCAAACGATAAATGAAAGGAGTAAAGATTTTCCTTGCCGACGGCTTCGAAGACATGGAAGCCATATCCACCCGTGATATCCTTGTGCGCGGCGGTGTAGATGTGGAAACCGTAACACTCAGGGACGACGATCCCTTCGTCACCAGTTCACACGGCATAACCGTAGTGGCCGATTTGGACCGCACCTGCTTTGCCAGCCCCGGCGGGGCTTCGCGCGAAGACGTGATGATCTTCCCCGGCGGCATGCCCGGCTCCAAAACCCTGTCGGAAGACAAGGAGCTCATGGCCCTGATGGTGGAACACTACAAGGCAGGCGGCACCGTAGCGGCAATCTGCGCGGCTCCCGGCCTTGTTGCATCACAGCTTCCCGGCCTTGGCGGCAAGATGTTCACCTGCTTCGAAGGCTTCCAGGGCAGCATGGAGGCTCAGGGCGCCGTATACTGCCCCGTGAAAGGCACCGTCACCGACGGCAGGCTCATCACAGGACGCGGCGCAGGCTATGCCGTGGAATTCGGCCTGGCCATCCTGGAATACCTCAAAGGGGCCGATGTGGCAGCAATGGTGAAGGCAGGCGTTATGGTTTTATAACAAAAAGTAAGTATCTTTGCGGATACTTATGATGCAGGCCGACGACTTTTCCCGCCTGGAACTGGACCTTGAAGGTTGCGTGGGAAACTACCGATATTTCCGCTCCCTACTGGAGCCGGAAACGCGTCTGCTTGTACTCGTGAAGGCCAATGCCTATGGTCACGGCGCCGTGGAATTCGCCGCCATGATGCAGCGCGCGGGGGCCGATTATCTTGCTGTTGCATACCCTATAGAAGGCCTTGAACTGCGCCGCAACGGTATCTCCCTGCCCGTCATAGTACTCACTGCGGGCACGGACTTTTTCCCGGAGATTATCGAAACCCGCCTGGAGCCCAGCATACCTAACCTGTACACCCTGGAAGCCTTCTGCAAGCATCTCCGCGAGCGGGGTCTCAGGGACTATCCGGTTCACATCAAACTGGACACGGGCATGCACCGCCTGGGTTTCGTCACAAGCGAAATCCCCCAACTCACCGCATTCCTTGCACAGCATCCGGAAGTTAAAGTCAAGTCCGTCTTCTCCCACCTCTGCGTTGCGGAAGACCCGGAGCAGGATGATTTCACGCTCGGCCAGATCGACCTGTTTCAGCGCAATTACGAAACCATCGCCTCTTCTGTGGGCTATCGGCCTTTAAGGCATATACTCAACTCAGCCGGCATCGAGCGCTTCCCCCAATTCCAGTTCGACATGGTTCGCCTCGGCATCGGCATATATGGCGTCAGCGCCCTCCCCGGCGTAAAACTCCACCCCGCCGCCTCGCTCAAGTGCAAAATCCTTCAGATTAAAACCCTGCACGAAGGCGACACAGTGGGCTACGGCCGATGGGGCAAAGCGAAGGAAGGCACCGTCATCGCCACCATCCCCGTTGGCTATGCCGACGGCATCGACCGTCACCTCGGCCGCGGCGCCGCCTCCTTCTCCCTCAACGGCCACCGTGTCCCCACCATCGGCAATATCTGTATGGATATGTGTATGCTGGACGTCACCGGCGTCCCCGCCGCAGTGGGCGATACCGTCACCATCTTCGGCGAAGACCCCACCGTCACCGAACTCGCCACCATCCTCGGCACAATCCCCTACGAAATCCTCTCCAGCGTCCCCCGCCGCATCGAACGCATCATCATCCGCTAACAGCGTAAAGTAGATATCGCTGTAGTTCAATCAGTTACAGAAATCAAATGCGGCATTTTGCCACATTTAGTTTGTACAATCCACTGTATATCAACAAGTTCCATTTTACGACTTTAATTACAAGTTCGAACAGTTATGTCAGGCCTTATAGCCCTGAGGCCTGACGTCAAAAAATGGCCCCAACCCGTTCGCTTGACGTCGAACTCGTCCTTATAGCCACGCCTTGCGGCGCGTCTAACGTCCTCAAACAAACTCCGTCATGCTGCTTGCGCAGCACCGCTCACTGCACGAGCCTCCCCGCATGCCATTTTTCGCCTATGGCACTCAGGACCATAAGTCCTGCCTGTATAACTGTCCGAACTCTCGTCTTTTGAGAGACTTTTGGCTGAAAAGGAGAAGATGTGTGATGTCCGGGGACGTGTCCACCCCCGGCCTTTTATACTGGGGGCCAGCCCCCAAACCCCTGCCGGCCTCAAGTCCTTTCCAACTTTGCGAGCAAAGTCACGGACCGGCCGGGGCGCCTGATGGCGCCTTGGCTCTCGCACAATGGGAGGGGCCGGAGTGGAGCGAAGCGGAACGGAGTTCCCTGGACACCACACATCTTCTCCCAGACAAAAGTCGGGCGTAAAGTGGAAGTGGTTGATACACAACGAGATACAAAAACGGGGTGTTGCAAAATGCAACACCCCGTTTTAACAAGTCGCTAATAATCAGCGAGTTAGAGTTTACGCTCCGTATTTCTCGGATTGGGCGGCGATGAGGGCGGCGTCGTCGAAGTAGTTGATCTTCATCGCATCCTTCATTTCGTGGAGGGTGGCGGCGGCGACTTCGCGGGCAGCCAAAGAGCCCTTGCGGAGAATCTCGTACACGCCGGGGATGTCCTGCTCGTAGAAGTGACGGCGCTCGCGGATGGGCTGCAGGCGGTCGTGAAGCACATTAATCAGGAACTTCTTGCACTTCATGTCGCCAAGGCCGCCGCGGCGGTAGTGATCCTTGACCTCGTCCAGGGAAGCATACTCCGGCCAGAACTTCTCGAAATCGTCCGGTTCCACAAACGCATCAAGATACGTGAACACGCAGTTGCCTTCCACCTTTCCGGGATCCTCAACACGGAGATGACCGGGATCTGTGAACATAGACTTCACTTTCGCCTCCATCTCCTTGGGGTCGTCCGACAGATAGATGCAGTTACCCAGGCTCTTGGACATCTTGGCCTTGCCGTCGGTTCCCGGCAGCCTGCGGCACACCATATTCGCAGGGAGGTAAATCTCCGGCTCCACAAGCACGGGTGCATATGTGCTGTTGAAACTGCGCACGATTTCCCTGCACTGCTCAAGCATGGGTTCCTGGTCGGCACCCACGGGCACCGTGGTGGATTTGAAGGCGCAGATATCGGCAGCCTGTGAAATGGGATACGTAAAGAATCCCACGGGAAGGCCGCGGCGGTTGTCGTCCTCCGCCCCGTCGTGGAAGCCGCGTTGGGCCATCTCAGACTTGACGGTAGGATTGCGCTGCAGCCTTTGCACGGTTACCAGATTGGAGAAGAACTGCGTCATCTCGTGCAGTTCAGGGATCATGCTCTGGATGAAGATCGTAACCTTGGAAGGGTCCAGGCCGCAGGACAGATAGTCCAGGGCCACCTCTATGATATTCTGGCGCACCTTCTCGGGGTTATCCGCATTGTCCGTGAGTGCCTGGACATCGGCAATGAACACGAACATCCTGTCATATTCCCAGGTGTTCTGAATGATGACACGGTTGCGGAGCGAGCCCACATAATGGCCCAGATGGAGTTTGCCGGTAGGACGGTCGCCGGTAAGGATTATTCTTCCCATATATATACAAAAAAGTTGAGATGCAGCGATTCGAACGCTGACTAAGGGAACCAAAATCCCTTGTGCTGCCATTACACCACATCTCAAGACGAGGGCGCAAATTTACCTCAAATAATTCAAATATACAAACTGCGCATTATGCGCACGAGCTGGTCGGAACAGGAAGTTCCACGCTCCTTGCAGTTTATCCCCGTGAGCCGCTCAAAGGCGAAGTCAACGCTCTGGCCTTCCAGCAGCGCCCCCAGCGCCTGAAGGTTCCCGTGGCATCCCCCCATATACCGGAGATTGTGAATCTTACCGTCGATGATGTCGAAGTCGATCTGACGGGAGCATACCAGGGCCGATGGCTGCGCGCTGATGTGGCGGCCGCCGCCCTCCAGGGGCACATCGGCAATAATCTTGAAATCGTCGCCCAGCATAGTCTAGAACAGGGTTGGATGGTTAAGGTCCAGCTCCTCCATCATCATTTCCATGATCATTCCCCTCATGATAGCCGATTTTCCACGGCTGGTGTTGAACCGTTCGCAATAGGACTCGATCACCGACTTTTCGTTGTCGTTCAGATAGAGGACATAGCGGTGACGCCGCAGCATAGCCCTTCTCTGTTTCTCCAGAAAATCCGGGTCTACGCCGCTTACGGGCAGTTTTTGCTTCTTTCTTGCCATATTATAACTGTATGTACTTTTGCTCAACCACCCCGCCTTTGCCCAACTTAAGCACAAGCGGCATTGCCGACAGGTCGAATGTCTCCAGCAACCTGGCGCCAAGCTCCGGATCCGACTCCATAATTGCGTCGGTATTCACCAGAAGCACCTTTGCCTTCCGTTCTCTGGCAATCAGCGAATCAACTGCGTCCAGCGTTTCCTGGCAGGACGAACATCCCTCGCTGTAGAAAACCACATAGGCACGGCCAATCTTCACCAGACGGAACTCCCCTTCCTTCGTTCCCTTGCGGAACAGGCACGGCCTGCGGCGCAGGACACCGGGAACCGTAAGGTCCGAAGGCACGGTAGACCCCACAGGAGTGCGCGAAAGCAGATCTTTCATCATCACGGCCAAAGACAGGACGTTCACAGTATCCTCCTTCTCCGTCCAAATACCGGTGGTTCCAAGGATATATTTGTCGATGAACGGCAGCGCGCCGGCCTTCAGGGCCTCATCGGACCTGGAATAAAGGAAGTAGAGAAGGTCTCCCTCCATCTGCTTGTACTGCTCCAGATCGCCCTCCCCAAGAGTCTGTCCGGCGATATAGGAGGCAACCTCCTCAACTGTATCGGCCGACAAATCCGAACCGTACCGCACAAACAGCTCCGTGAAGAAATCCATCTGGACCTGGGCGCCGTAGGCATAATCGTCCCCACCCGTCTCAAAGGCAAGCAGCGTTTGCAGCGCGGGAGTATCCAGCTTGCGCCCCAGAATCTTTCCGGACGGGGCCACGAGCACCATCTGGGGAGTAGACAGCACGCCGTACTGAATCTGGAAGTCGGAATCCATCTCGGGATCCCAGAGATGCAAGGCCCCGTCCACATTCAGTTCATTCTCCCTGTAGCGCTTCCAGGCGGCCGCGTCGGAGCCCACGTAAACCGCGCAGAACTCCAGCGGGAAAGTATTTGTCGATAAAAAACTCTTCAGATGGGCCGATTCCATCCTGCACGAAGCGCAGGAAGTGTCGTAGAAATACAGCACGGAGTATTTTCCCTTCTCCGGCACGGAAACCATAGCCCCGCGGGCATCCTGAAGCGTAATCTCCGGCGCAGGAAGACCCACCTGCGAATTCTCGTTGAACTGCACATAGATCCTGGCATTCATAAGGTCGATGTCGCTCTCCATCGGAATCTTTCCGCTCAGGAACCACTCCTTAGCCGTGTGAACGGCCACAGCCTCCTCTCCCATAATCTTGGAATTGAGGTAATGGTCGTACACATAAAGCGCAACCCACTGCTTTACGGCAGGGTCCGTGCATGAGGAAATGATGAAGTCCACCTCCGAATTCTGCACATCGGCACTCTCCCCCTGAAGGGCGGAGAAATACTCGTCCAGTTTGGCGCCAAGGGCGGCGAAGCGGGACGTATCGGCCTGTTGCGCCAATGCCGAAAAAGCCAAAAACAGCGCGGCCAGAATGCTCAGGATCCTTCTCATAACTGTACTCCTTCCGGGATAAAGGCCGAATAGTCGCCCCCGTGGCGGAGGATATCCCTGACGGCCGATGACGAAATATGCGCAAACTCCTGCGCGGTAGGGATAATAATGGTCTCGATGTCCGGAGCCAGGCGACGGTTTGCATCGGCAATGGAGCGCTCCGTCTCAAAGTCGATCATATTCCGCACTCCCCTCACGATGTGACGGATTCCCAGCTCCCGGCAAAGGTCGATGGTGAGTTTGTCGTACTCCACTATCGACACGCCATCCAGGCCGGAAGTGGCCTGACGGATTATGTCCAGCCTCTTCTCCATCGAGAAGAAACCGCGTTTGTCCTGGTTGATACCGGCGGCCACCACAACCTCGTCGAACATTGTGAGGGCCCTCTTCAGGATATTCAGATGCCCGGCGGTGAAAGGGTCGAACGAGCCGGGGAACAAAGCTTTTGTCTTCATAATTGCCAGTCGATGGGAGCGAGCCCCTCGCTCCTTAGAATCTCGTTTGTCTTGGAAAAATGCCTGCAGCCGAAAAACGCCCCCCGGGCCAGCGGCGACGGGTGTGCGGCCATCAGGACCGTATGTTTATTATGGTCGATGAGTTCGGCTTTTGTCTGGGCATATCTGCCCCAGAGCAGGAAAACCACGCCGGAACACTTCTCGGAAACCGTACGGATAACCGCATCCGTGAACTCCTGCCAGCCGATGCGGCTGTGGGAAGTGGGAGCGCCTGCCTGTACCGTGAGCACCGTGTTCAGCAGCAGCACGCCCTGCCTGGCCCATTTCTCCAGGTCCGGCGAGCCGCTCATACGCACCCCCAGGTCAGTTTCAATCTCCTTGAAAATATTCACCAGGGAAGGCGGTGCGGGCACGCCGTCCGGCACGGAGAAACAAAGGCCCATAGCCTGACCGGGGCCGTGATACGGGTCCTGCCCCAGTATGACCACCTTCACCTCCGGCAGCGGGGTGAGGTCGAAGGCCTTGAAGATTGCCCCGCCCGGAGGATAAATCACCTTTCCGGCGGCCTTCTCCTGATGAAGAAAGCGCACCAACTGCGCGAAATACGGTTTTTCGAATTCGCCAGACAGTGCGTCTTTCCAAGATTTTTCGATTTTTACGTCCATTGTGGTGTCCTAAAATACGGCTTCGACAACGTCGCCTATATTTTTAACATACACAAAGGTAAGACCTTTTACGTAAATTTCCTTAATATCTTCGATATCTTTTTTATTATCCTCCGACAAAACGATGGTGTGAACCCCCGCCCTCTTGGCCGCAAGGATCTTCTCCTTGATGCCTCCAACCGGCAGTACACGGCCCCTGAGCGTCATTTCGCCCGTCATCGCATAGCCCTTCTTGAGGCCTTTTCCCTTAAGGGCCGATACCATCGAACAAACCATAGTAATACCAGCCGACGGCCCGTCCTTGGGCACCGCACCTTCCGGAACGTGCACGTGGATATCCTTCGCCATGAACTGCTCGGTGGTCATCCCCGCCATTTCCGGATGGGCCTTGATGTACTGCCAGGCAATCTGGGCACTCTCCTTCATCACGTCGCCGAGGTTACCCGTCATGGACAGGTTGCCCTTCCCGTTTGACACGGAACTCTCCACAAACAGGATCTCGCCTCCCATCTCGGTCCAGGCCAGGCCGGTGACCACGCCGGGGCCCTCGTTGCCCTTCACCTTGTCGTGGAACGACACTGGCAGGCCCAGATACTCCTTCAGGTGTTCCTTCTTCACTGTCTTGGGATACTCCTCCTCGAGGGCGATCTTCTTGGCGGTGACACGTGCAATCTTGGCAATCTGCTTCTCCAGGCCACGTACGCCTGATTCGTGGGTATAGCTCTCCACAATCTCCGAGAGCGCGGGCTTGTCAATCGACAGCTGACCGTCCTTCAGGCCGTGCTCCTTAAGCTGCTTGGGGATGAGGAAATTCTTTGCGATCTCCAGCTTCTCCTCAGCCAGATAACCGGTGACGTTTATCATTTCCATCCTGTCCTTCAGGGCCGACTGAATGGTGGAAATGCCATTCGCGGTAGTGATGAACAGCACATTGGAGAGGTCATAGTCGATGTCCAGGTAGTTGTCGTGGAACGTGGAGTTCTGCTCCGGATCCAGGGCCTCCAGCAGCGCGCTGGAAGGATCGCCCTTGAAATCGGCCCCCAGTTTATCCACTTCGTCCAGCACTATGACGGGGTTCGATGTCCCCGCCCTCTGGATGCCGCTCAGGATCCTGCCCGGCAGTGCACCGATATAGGTTTTCCTGTGGCCGCGGATCTCCGCCTCGTCGTGGACGCCGCCCAGCGAAATCCTCACGTACTTGCGCCCGAGAGCCCTCGCGACGGACTTTCCAAGCGATGTCTTGCCCACTCCGGGAGGGCCCCAGAGGCACAGGATGGGCGATTTCATATTGCCCTTAAGTTTCAAAACCGCAAGATATTCGATTATTCTGTCCTTCACCTGGTCCAGGCCGAAGTGATCCTCGTCCAGCACCTTGCGGGCGTTCTTGAGATCCAGATTGTCGTCCGACATCTCGCCCCAGGGCAGGTCCAGGATGAACTGTACGTAATTATACTGTATGCTGTAGTCCGGCGAAGACGGATTGTACTTCTCCAGGCGGGCCATCTCCTTGTCGAAGATTTCCCTCACCTGCTTGGACCACTTCTTTGAGTCGGCCCTCTGGCGCAGCTTTGCGAATTCCTCCCCTTCGTCCATTCCGAGCTCCTCCTGGATGGTGCGAAGCTGGTTGTTAAGGTAGTATTCCCTCTGCTGCTGGTCGATGTCGGATTTAACCTTCTGATTAATCTCCTGCTTGATCTGGAGCAGTCGCAGCTGGGTGTCCAGCAGCTTGAGCAGCGCCAGTCCCCTCTCCGAAAGCTTGTCCCATTGAAGCAGAGCCGCCCTGTCCTGGAAATTCTCCACCTCAATAGTGGTGGCAATGAAATTCACCAGGAAACGGAAACTGTCGATGGACATAAGCGCCCCCACTGCCTCCTTGGGCACGAAGGAAGAAGACTTCACTATCTGCGCAGCCTTCTCCTTGAGCGACTCCATGAGCACCTTCTTCTCGTCCTGGGGCATCTCGTCCCTGATATCCTCACGGTAATGCACGCGGGCCACGATATAAGGTTCGTAGGAAATGATTCCGTCCAGTTCCAGGCGCTTCACGCCCTGGAGTATTGCAGTGAGCGAACCGTCCGGCATCTCCAGCGTCTTGACCACCTTGCACACAGTACCGAACTTGTAGAGATCCTGCTCTGCAGGCTCCTCCACGTTCACATCCGTCTGCGGCACTGCACCAAGGAGGCCGTCCTTGGACTCCACGTCACGCACAAGCCTCACCGACTTGGGCCTGCCGATGGTCACCGGGAACACCGTCCCCGGAAAAACAACCGCATTGCGCAGCGCCAGGATAGGGATTGCGTCCGGCAAAGTGGACTCGTCCACGTTAATCAGCCCTTCCCCCATCACGGGCATAATATTCACCTCCATAGAGGTTGGGGAGAACATATCTTTTGTCTTCATAAACGTTATCTGAGCGGGTACGGATATACCATACTGCCAAAATGGCAGAAAATATCCCTGTCTAATCCGAGGGCACTATATGGTCAATCATTATGCCAAAGGCCCAAATATCCGAAAAAGGGCACTCAATGTTTTGGAAATCAAAAAAAATAGTCTAAATTTGCACTCCGATTCGTAAGAACACACACTAACCTACATAATAATATTTTTTTGAGTTATGACAAAAGCAGACATTGTCAGTGAAGTTGCAAAAGCGACAGGCATTGAGAAAGTACAGGTACTGAATGTTATTGAAGAATTCACAAAGGTCGTGAAGGGTTCCATCATCGCAGGTGAGCCCGTCTATCTCCGTGGTTTCGGCAGTTTCATCATCAAACGCCGCGCAGAGAAGGCCGCACGCAATATTACAAAACACACCACCATCACCATTCCGGCACACAACATCCCGGCATTCAAGCCCGCAAAGGTGTTCGTGAACGCGGTGAAGGAGAAATAAATCACCAAACAACTATTAATTATGCCTAGCGGTAAAAAGAGAAAGAGACATAAAATGGCTACGCACAAGCGTAAAAAGCGCTTGCGCAAAAACAGACATAAGAAGAAGTAAATAATTACTTCCAGCCGAGTCTGCCATTTTAGCAGTCCCACCCGAAAGAAAGGGCCGGCCGGACAACCCGGAGGCCCTTTTGTCATGTACTAATTTAAATTCCCGATGGAGTCTGAGAAACCGGACAAGGATTTAATCGTCGACGTAAAGCCGACGAGCGTACACATCGCCCTGATGGAGAACCACAGGCTGATCGAGTACAACACTGAGTCCAGCACTGGGGAGAATTTTTCAGTGGGAGACGTTCACCTCGGAAGGGTGAAGAAAATCCTGCCTTCCCTCAATGCTGCCTTCGTGGACATCGGCGACAAGAAAGAAGCCTTCATCCATTATCTCGACCTGGGTCTGTATTTCGACGCATTCGACCAGTTCGTAAAGCGGCTCAACAAGAACGTGAATCCCGCGGACCTGTACAGCCAGATCGAACTCGGTACTCCCCTCCCCAAGGAGGGCCGGATCGAAGGAATCCTGAGCCCCGGCCAGATGGTGATCGCCCAGATTGTCAAGGAGCCTATTTCCACCAAAGGTTCAAGACTGACTGCGGAAATTTCATTAGCAGGACGAAACATAGTGCTTCTCCCTTTCACGGAGAAAGTGTCAATCTCCCAGAAGATTGCCTCCAAGGAGGAGAAACGCCGTCTTGAGACACTAGTCAAGAGCATACTTCCCAAGAACTACGGAGCCATCATCCGCACCGCCGCGGAAGGCAAGAACGCCGCCACGCTGGTAAACGAGACACAGTCGCTCATAGAGAAATGGGAAAGCTCCTGGCAGAAGATTGCAAAGGACAAGTCCATCCAGCTGCTGTTCACCGAATACAGCAAAACCACCACGGTTCTGAGGGATCTTTTGAACGATTCCTTCTCAAACATCTACATTAACGATGCAAAGGTGGCCGACGAGGCCCGCAAGTACATCTCCCTCATCTCTCCGGAACAGGAGAAGATTGTGCACCTGTACGACGGCAAGCAGCCCATCTTCGACCATTTCGAGGTCACGCGTCAGATAAAGGGTTCGTTCGGCAAGGTGGTTCCGATGCGTCAGGGAGCTTATCTGGTCATTGAAACCACGGAAGCACTGAACGTCATTGACGTAAACAGCGGAATCCGCACCAAGACATCGGACCAGGAGCAGAACTCCTATGAGGTGAACCGGATGGCAGCGGAAGAAATTGCCCGCCAGCTGCGCCTGCGCGATATGGGAGGCATAGTGATCGTGGATTTCATCGACATGGAAAACATCGAGCACCGCAACAACCTCCACAAGTATATGCAGGATCTGATGGAGGCCGACAGGGCCAAGCACAACGTGCTGCCGCTCACCAAGTTCGGTCTTATGCAGATAACAAGGCAGCGCATACGTCCCGTAACTGAGATCAACACTATGGAACAGTGTCCCGTGTGCCACGGCACCGGAAAGATACAGTCCAGCGTGGTGATCGACGAAGAAATTGAAAGGCGCATATCCTATTTCGTGATAGAAAAGGGCCTGCGCAACATTACGATCAAGACCAGCCCCATCCTGGGCGCTTACCTGAAGCGAGGCTTATTCAACTCTTACCTGTCCAAGTGGCGCAAAAGGTACAAGATTAAACTTGGCATCGAGGAAGTCACGGACTTCACGGTCCTGCAACATGAAATGTTCAATGAAAAAGGAGAGAAGCTCGAGTAAGAGCTCCTCTCTTTTTTTTACTTCATCGCCGCCACATAATCCCGCCATTTGGCAATGAGGCCCGACATATCCGGCGGAAGCGGTGATTCAAACCATATTCTTTCACCCGTGCGCGGGTGCGTGACGCCCAGCGTCCTTGCGTGGAGGGCCTGCCTGGGGCACAGTTCGAAGCAGTTCTTGATGAACTGGCGGTATTTCGCATAAATCGTCCCCTGACGGATCTCCGCCCCGCCATACCTCTCGTCATTGAAAAGAGGATGCCCGATGGACGACATATGAACGCGGATCTGATGCGTGCGCCCCGTCTCCAGCCTGCATTCCACCACGGTAATGAAGCCGTACCGCTCCAGAACGCGGTAATGGGTAACAGCCCATTTGCCCTTCTCCGGATCGTCGAAAACCCGGAAGCGCAGCCTGTCGTTGGGGTCCCGGCCGATGGTGCCGGATATCGTCCCCTCATCCTCCGTGATATTGCCCCACACCACTGCGGTATACAGCCTGTCGATGCTGTGGTCGAAGAACTGGGCGGCCAGATTCATCTGGGCCTCCGGGTTCTTGGCCACAACCAGCAGCCCGCTCGTATCCTTGTCGATGCGGTGGACCAGCATCCCCATCCTTTCATCGCCCTCATCGGCCAGCTGCTTGATGCCCAGATGGAAGGCCAGGGCGTTCAGGAGCGTGCCGTCGTAGTTCCCGTGACCGGGATGGACAACCATTCCGGCGGGCTTGTCGATGATTATCATATCTTCGTCCTCGAAGACGATGTTCAAGGGAATGTCTTCCGGGAGTATCTCCACTCCGCGCCTCTCATATGGCATAACGAAGCGGATGACATCGCAGGGGCGGATGATAGTGTTGGCCTTGGCCACGACATCGTTCACCAGCACGTAGCCGGCCTTGATAGCCAGCTGCACGCGATGGCGCGAGGTGCCTTCCTGATGCGTGGCGATGAACTTGTCAACGCGAAGGGGCGCCTGGCCTTTGTCGGCGGTCAGACGGAAATGTTCAAACAGGAGATCTTCTTCCCCGCTGCGGTCCATTATTTCTTGGGCACTTTTTCAGGGTCCAGGGTAAGATACAGGTTCACGGCAGAGCCCAGTTTCCTTGAGGCGGACTTCTCCGGATCCTGCTTGTAAACGACGGCGTTCAGGGAATCCGCATACGTGCGTATGCCCGCATCGAACGTCGCCTTGCCCACATTCAGATATTTGTCGTGAAGGGCGTCGATGGCGGCCACGTACTTGAGGCCCACGACCGCAGGAACGCGGGTGGTGCTTTCCGTACGTGCCAGACCAAGGGTAAGGTCGATGGTGGAACCGCTCACGATAGGCTCACCCGGAGGCATCGTCCTTCCGCGGTACTGCTGCCTGAGCACACGGTTGGTGGCGATATCCGGCTGATACGTGAGCTTGCCCATAACCAGGCCGCGGTTGTCCAGTTCCGCCTTTGCCTCAAGGATGGAATAGCCGATAAGATTGGGCATCGCCACCTTCTTGGGCTCCACGGAATTGATGGTGAGGAATATCTTGCGGCCGCGCTTTACGATGGCGCCGGCCTGGGGATTCTGGCGGTATACCACACCTGCGGGCAGGCGGTAGATGAACACGGAGTCCGTAACTTTAACGCCCACGTGGCCCTTTGCTGCTATGCTTTCCGCCTCCTCCACCGATACGTTGGTCAGGTCCGGCACTTCCACCGTCATATTGTGGCGCGTAATGATATCGAGCCCGAACTTCACCAGCAGGAACAGCACCAGCAGGACGGCTGCCGCGGCGATGAGGTTCTTGGTTATCCAGTTCAATTTGATTTTTCCGGCCATACGTGTAATCAATTAACCTGCGAATATACGAAAAATTATTCATACCTTTGTGTTTATGAAGAAGGAAACGATTAGCTTTTGCCTGCTGGCGCTACTGTTCACCCTGCTTATGAGCCTGCCTTTCCTGGTACCTGGAACGGGCTGGGTGGCACTGTTCGGCTTCGTTCCCCTGCTCTGCCTGGAATACATAGCGGATAAACGGGGAAAGAAGCACATCTGGTGGTGGCACTTCCTGTGCTTCCTGCTGTGGAACGCCGTAACCACCTGGTGGGTGGCCAACGCCACTGTGGGCGGCGCTGTCTTCGCCATAGCCGCGAATGCCCTGCAGATGTCCCTCGTCTTCGCCCTCTTCCGTTGGAGCAGGCGCCGCTTCAAAGGCGGTGTACTCCCATACCTTCTTCTTGCATCGGCCTGGATCGCCTGGGAAAAGTATTACCTCAGCGTCGCGGAGATTTCCTGGCCCTGGCTGGTCCTGGGCAACTCTTTTGCCAACACAACCGGCCTTGTGCAGTGGTATAAGGTCACCGGCCATCTTGGCGGTTCGCTCTGGATCTGGGCCTCCAACCTTGCCGTTTTCGGCCTGCTGGTCTCTCTGGTCGATGGGAAGTTCAAGCAATGGAACTCCAAGGCAAGGGCCGCAGCGATAGCCGGAACCGCAGTGGCGGTATTCGGGCCTATGATATGGTCGGCCTGCATCCCTTCAAAGCCCGCCGAAGGGCCTGAGATCAAAGTGGCGATGATCCAGCCCAATCTGGATCCTTACGAGAAGCACGGGGCCCTCAGCCGCGTCCAGCAGGACGATATCTTTATGGCCCAGCTGGAGAAGGAGGACGCCTTCTTCTCCGCCGACGAGCCCTGCCTGGTCATCGGCCCGGAAACATTCACCGACCGCTTCATCCTGGAGGACTACGACTTCAACGTAACCTTCAACCGCTTCCAGGAATGGCTTCAGGAGCATCCCTCCTGCAATATCCTGTTCGGCGCATCGGCATACAACCGCATCTATTCGGTCCGCCGGCCCAACATCCTGGCCTACGATATGGGAGAAACCCACATCGACGGAAACCGCAAGCATATGTGGTACCTCTCCCACAACACGGCAATAATCACTGACACGACCCGCCGCTGCGAGATCTTCCACAAGGGCAAACTTGTTCCCGGCACGGAGCTCACGCCCTATCCCAAGATTTTCGTACCACTTGAAAACCTCTTTGGAGGGGGCCTTATGGGCAAATGCGCCGACCAGGGCAGCCCGGCAAGATCCCTGCATTTCATCAGCGGCGACACCCGGTTCAGTTTCGGAGTTCCCATCTGCTACGAATCCGTGTACGGAGACTATTGCGCCGGATATGTACGCGATGGAGCGCAGATGATCATCGTGATTACCAACGACGCCTGGTGGGGAGACACATCCGGCTACAGGCAGCACTTCTCCTTCAGCCGCCTGCGCGCCATCGAAACCGGCAGGACGGTCGTCCGCTGCGCCAACACCGGCATCAGCGCTATCATCGCCCCGGATGGAAAGATACTCCAGCAGGGTCCCTGCTGGGAGCGGGCCATAATAACAGGCCGTGCGGCCCTTTCGAACCGCACGACTTTCTTTGTCCGTTATGGCGACATCGTTGGAAGGCTGGGCGTATTCGCCTTCATCCTCCTGCTTGCCGCCGCCGTCTTCCGCCCTAAGAAGAAGCGCTAGAAACGTGGGCCGCCGCCCATAGGGCCACCACGTCCGGGCCCCATACGGCTACGCATCTGCTCACCGGCCTTTCCGAAGTTGCCGAACCTCATTGTGAACGACACTATCACGTACCTGCCAAGGGTGTTGTTACGCACTTCCTGGTGGTAGTTTTCCGTATCTGTAACGGTAAGGTTCTTGGCCTGGTCCAGGATGTCATACGCCTTGATGGCGATGGTACCCATACGCTTGAATACGGGCATCGACATAGTGGCGTTCCACACCAGTTCCGAAGGCTGGGGCGTTGTGTAGCCGCGATACCAGTTATAGTCGGCATCCGTGCCGATCTCAAGGCCCAGCTGATAGTTCACCGTCCAGTTGATAGATGCATTCACCTGATTGGCCCAAGTGGGATCCACCTGCGCCTGCACCGTGTACCAGGGCTTGGAGAAACGAGTGCGGCCACCGAGAATAACCTCCAGATTGTCACTGCGATATGTCACGCGAGCCCTATCGAAAACGCCCAGCGAACGGGTGGTATTGGCCTGAAAGTCATTATCCCAAGCGGATGAGAAATGATTTCCGTCGAAATAGTCACTGTGGAACTTCTCGTAGTCGAACTCCGAATTAGCATCGAAGTAACCGCTCATGTCAAGGGATGAACGGCCGATGTAGCTGCCGTTCTTGGAATAGGAGACACGAATGGTATTGGATACCGAGAACTTGCTCTTCGCAATAGGAGCATTTATCATCAGCCGTACATTACCGTTGAAGGTATCATCTCCGTTCACGGGGAAGGAATAGCTGCGGCCGTTCATGTCGTACCACACCGCATTCGTAATGGGCGACTGAGTGTAGTTGCCGTCCATATTCAGGCGGGCGGTAAAGAACTTCTGCTTGAGAGAATACTCGAAGTTGGAACGCATCCCGTGGTTGAAGTACGGCCTCAGGTAAGGGTTACCGAGCGACATCGACAGAGGATTGGAATTGTCCATCACGGGCATTAGCTGGGAGGTGGACGGCTGGCTGCTGCGTCCCCAGTAGAACAGCCTCATGTTGCTGTTGTCATTGAAGTCGTAGAAGAACATGGCACGGGGAGCGAAGTTCCACACATGGCTCTCGTATGTCTTGCCGTTGGTATTGTTATATGTATCGGTGGGAACTGCCGACATACCCAGCTGGGCGCGGAGCTTCTCCCTCTGGTACATAAATGCAAGGCCGATATTCTGATTGAGCGAGCTGTTGATGATGCTGTTGGAATAAGTGTCGTCCTTGGACTCACCCTGATTCAGGTACTGCATAAACACGGGGTTCACCGTGAAATCGTAGCCGGCGCTGCTGTTATACACATCCTTGATGCTCTCAGAGCGGTTCCACCTGATGTTGTAGCTGCCTTCCAGATAGAAGTAGTTGCCCAGTGGCTCCGTGTACACGAGGCGGGTTCCAACGGCGCGGGACAGGCTCTCCTGATCGATCCTCTGGTTCACGAAATCAGTTGCAATTGCGTCGCCGTCGGCATTGAATGCAGTGTTGGTGATGGACTGGTTGTAACCGTCAAGGAAGTTGTTGGACAGGGACCAGTCGACATTTGCCGATAAGGTACGTCCGGGGATTCCCAGCCTTTGGCGGAACAGGAGGAAGCCCCTCGTCTGCCAGTTGCGGTTCTCACCGGTGTTGTGGGTAAAACCGTCGTTCGTCTTGTTCGTACCCAGGGCATCGGCCTTGTGCGTGTCGAAAACCGACAGCTGGTCGAAATTTCCGCGGCCGAAGTTGAACTGGGGCTGGAACAGGATGGAGGTGTTCTCCGAGAACTTGTGCTCCATACGGATGCCGAAACGGTGGCCGTCGGTGAACCTGCGGCTGCTTCCGTCATTGTTGGAAATCAGCGTATAGTCGTCCAGATATGTTTCTTTGTAAGTTTGCTCCTCAACCTCGTTGATGGTGCCGTTGTACAGGTAGTTGCCGCCGAGCTCCATTTTCTTGTCGAAAAGGTCCCATGTGCCGTTAACGCCGCCCATCCAGGATGTGGTGATACCGTTGCCTCCACGGCCGAAACCGCCCTGGCCACGGCCCATTCCGCCGCCGCCTCCCATCATGGAGTTCATCATGGAACCGGACATATCGTTGAAACCGCGGTTGTTGGTATTGTTGCCGTTCAGGATTATGCTTATCTGGCTGTCCTCCGAGAATCGGCCTCCCATAAACGCCGTCTGCCAGCGCCAGTCGCCGTCATTGAAGGTAAGAGGGGCCGACGGGATGTCGTGACCGCCTCCGGCCATAGCGTTTCCGAAGACGCCGTTCATCATTCCCTTCTTAACGCTGAGGTCGATGACGGTTTCATCTTCACCGTCGTCGATACCGGTGAATTCCGCCTGCTCGCTCTTCTTCTTCACCACCTTCACCTTCTCGATGAGCTTGGCCGGGATATTCTGCGAGGCAAGCTGGGGATCGTCCAGGAAGAAGGTCTTTCCGCCGATGGTAATCTTGTTGATGGTTTCACCGTTGGAGGTGATTGTGCCATCCTCTGACACTTCGATGCCGGGGAGCTTCTTGAGAAGGTCCACCAGCATATCATTGTCTGTGGGACGGAACGATGCGGCGTTGTACTCCACCGTATCCTTCTTGATGACGACGGGATTGCCGGTTGCCGTAACCTCGGCAGCAGTGATGTACTGTGCATCCACCTCCATCTTGATGTCTCCAAGGTCCAGTTCCTTGGTGCCGACGGTGATTTCCTTGGAATAAGTCACATAGCCGAGGAGCTCCGCCTTGAGGGTGTAGGTTCCGCTCTTGACCTTCTCGATAACTGCGTGACCGTCAGTGTCCGACAACACATACTTGGGCGAGCCTCCGCGGGTGGAGGTCACCGATACGGTTGCGAAACTGAGGGGCTCGCCGTCACTGGCATCGATAAGATGCACTTTCACATTGTGATGAGTCTGGGCTGAAGCCTGCAGGGACAGGGCCATTGAAACGAGCACTGCTGCAAGCAAGGTGATGAATTTTACTAACCGTGTCTTCATATACACTACATTAACTATCCTTTGACGCATCGCGCGCGGGAAAGTTTAATCCATGCGGCAATTATTTTATACGTTCCGGGTGATCTTTTAAAAACGCCGCCCAGCCGCCGCGCCCGGGGGCTGCGGAAACGGGTTTGCGGAGTTCGAAATAATGGCAAAGGGCGATGGCCAGCGCATCCGTCGCATCCAGATGTTCCGGCTGCAGTTTCACGCCCAGTGTCTTCTCCAGCATAAGCTGAACTTGCTCCTTGGAAGCGGCTCCGTTGCCCACAATGGCCTCCTTGGCCTTTCTGGGCGCGTATTCCGTTACGGAGGCTACTCCATGCTCCAATGCGGCAATCATCGCGGCACCCTGGGCACGGCCCAGTTTCAGCACCACCTGCGCATTCTTGCCGTAAAATGGAGACTCGATGGCCAGATAATCCGGATGATAGCTCTTGCAAACCTCGCTTATGCACTCATAGATTGCAGAGAGTTTTGCATACGGGTCCTTTTCCTTGCGAAGGTCCAGGATGCCCATATCCACATATTCCGCCTTACTGCCCAAGGCACGGATAACCCCGAAACCCAGCAATTGGGTTCCGGGGTCGATTCCGAGTATGATCTTATTGTCAATCAATGCGTTCGAAACCTGTGTACGGACGGAGTGCCTCGGGGATCTCGATGTATCCGTCTTTCTGGTTATCCTCAAGAAGAGCGGCAACCACGCGCGGAAGGGCGAGGGAACTGCCGTTCAGCGTGTGAACCAGCTGCATCTTGCCGTTTTCGTCGCGGTAGCGGCACTTCAGGCGGTTGGCCTGATAGCTTTCGAAGTTGGACACCGAGCTGATTTCCAACCACCTGCCCTGCGCTGCGCTATAGAGCTCGAAGTCGTAGGTGATGGCCGATGTGAAGCTCATATCCCCACCGCAGAGGCGAAGGATACGGTACTTGAGGCCTAGTTCCTTCACCAGGCCTTCCACGTGTGCCACCATCTCGTCCAGAGCCGCATAGCTGTTTTCCGGCTTCTCAATGCGCACGATTTCCACTTTGTCGAACTGGTGCAGGCGGTTCAGGCCCCTCACATCCTTGCCGTAAGAACCGGCTTCGCGGCGGAAGCAGGGAGTATAGGCGGTGAGCTTGCAGGGGAACTGATCCTTGTCCAGAATAACATCGCGGAAGATATTGGTCACAGGGACCTCCGCGGTGGGAACCATATAGAAATCGTCCAGGCCGGCATAGTACATCTGGGCTTCCTTGTCGGGAAGCTGGCCAGTGCCGAAGCCTGAAGCCGCGTTAACCATCACGGGAGGTTCCACCTCCAGATAGCCGGCTGCCGTATTTCTGTCCAGGAAATAGTTGATGAGGGCCCTCTGAAGCCTTGCGCCCTTACCCTTGTAAACGGGGAAGCCTGCGCCGGTGATCTTCACGCCCAGGTCGAAGTCGATGATGTCGTATTTCTTCGCCAGTTCCCAGTGCGGGAGGGCATTCTCCGGAAGATTGGGTTCCGGACCGCCCATCTTCACCACCAGATTGTCTTCCGCGCCCTTTCCTTCCGGAACAAGGTCGCAGGGAAGGTTGGGAAGGAGGACGATGGCGTCGTCCAGTTCCTTCTGGTTCTCCGCCGCAAGGGCAAGGAGTTCACCCGAACGCGCCTTGAGCGATGCGACTTCCGCCTTTGCGGCTTCCGCCTCCGCCTTGAGACCCTGCTTGAGGAGGGCGCCGATCTTCTCGGCGGCCTTCTTCTGCCGGCCCAGGAGATTGTCCGACTCCTGCTGACAGGCTTTGCGTTTGTCGTCCAGCGCAATCACTTTTTCAACGAGCGCGCGCGCGTCGAAATTCTTTTTGGCGAGTTTCCGCACAACCAGTTCAGGGTCGTCGCGGAGTTGTTTAAGTGTAAGCATACGTCTTATTTAATGTCGAAAGAGGACGTGCGCTCCCGGGGAAGCACAGGTCCTCTTTATAGAATCTGTGAAAAACTTCTCCCTAGTTCTCGAGGGGAAGTACTGAAACGTAGGACTTGTCCTCACGCTTGCGGGTAAATTTCACGGTGCCGTCGATCAGAGCATAAAGGGTGTGATCCTTGCCCATACCCACGTTGAGACCGGGGTTGTGCACGGTGCCGCGCTGACGAACGATGATGTTGCCGGCTTTCACTACCTCTGAACCGAACTTCTTGATGCCAAGACGTTTGGAATGCGATTCACGACCGTTCTTGGAACTGGATTGACCTTTCTTGTGTGCCATAATCTAATCTCCTTTAAACGTTAAGCGATAGCGTCGATGTGAATCTTGGTGAGCTTCTGGCGGTGGCCGTTCAGCGTCTGGAATCCTTTACGACGGATTTTCTTGAATACGAGAACTTTCTTTGCCTTGGCATCGTCGTCCACGACGGTGGCCTTGACAATTGCTCCCTCTACATACGGAGTTCCAACCTTCACTGCGCCTTCGTTGTCGATGAGAAGGACCTTGGGGAACTCGACAGCTTCTCCGTTCTTCGCGGTGAGGCGGTTAACGAAGATGTCCATACCAGCTTCCACTTTAAACTGCTGGCTTGCAATGTCTACGATTGCGTACATTGTTGATACAAAACTTTTTATAAGTTTCAGCCGTAAGCGGGTACCGAACCCGGCTACCACTTCTGGAGCTCATCGGCCATAAAATTGGACGGCAAAGATACGATTTTTTCGTTTCAGTGCAAAACTTTTTTGCATAAAGCGTTGGACTTCACGCATTTTTTTTCGAAATTTGTTGCAATTTGGAAATATAACTAAAATGTTAACCAATATGAGAAGGAAAAAGAAAGACAACTCCTACAAATGGAGCTTCGCCTCCGTGGGCGGAACCGTAAGGGTAAAGATCAAGAGCGGAGAGGACATCCGCCACCTGGGTGAACTGGACCGCAAGATGTGGACGGTACTCTCCTGCCCCGTCACCGGCCTGGAATTCGACCCCAAAGCCCTCAAGTACATGGATGGTGATGCCGACGGCAAAATCCGTGTCGATGAAGTCATCCGCACCGCCCAGTGGCTCACACGCATCCTCTCGGACGCAGAGATCCTGGTGAAGGACGTCGACAGCATCCCTCTCAGCGCCTTCAATAAGGACGATGCCGACGGCGCGCGCCTGGAATCATCGGCCCGCCAGATCCTGGGCAACCTGGGCCTGGAGAAGGACAGCATCGGCCTTGAAGACACATCCGACAATGCTAAGATCTTCGCCGGAACCAGCTTCAACGGGGACGGCATCATCACTCCCGTTTCCGCCGCCGATGAAGGCCTGGCCGCCCTCATCACCGAAATCGGCAAGGCAATGGGCACCGTGAAGGACCGCAGCGGAGAAGACGGCGTGGATGCCGACAAGATAGAAGCCTTCTACACCGCCGCGGCGGATTTCGTGGCCTGGACGGAAGCCGGCGTATTCCCGTTCGGGGATGCCACCGCCGATGCACTCGCCGCCGTGGAGGCCCTCAAGGACAAGGTGGCCGATTACTTCATGCGCTGCAAACTGATCGCTTTCGACCCGGAGGCGGCAGCCGGAGTGGGCGTATCGGCAGAGAATATCGCCGCCATAGAGGGCAACCTGGCCCTTGCCGCGGACAAGATCGCCCTCGAGCCCATCGCCGCGCCGTCGGCAGAGGGCAAACTCCCCCTCAAGGAGGGAATCAACCCCGCCTGGAAGGCCGCCGTGGAGAAAATGGCTGCCCTGGTGCTGCCCGCCAAAAAGGACAGCCTCACCGAGGAAGAATGGAACGAGGTGCTGGCGAAATTCGCCCCCTACACTGCCTGGATGGCGGAAAAGAAGGGTACCGAGGTGGAGCCTCTGGGCATCGACGCAGTCAAGGAAATTCTCAAGGCCGATAAGAAGGCCGAGCTTCTGGCCCTCGTGGAAGAGGACAAGAAACTGGAGGCCGAAGCCCTCTCCATCGAAGAGGTGGACAAGGTCCTGCGTCTGGTGAAGAACTTCCATCCCTTCCTTAATAACTATGTAGTCCTGGCCGATTTCTACGATCCCAAGAAGAAAGCCATCTTCCAGGCCGGACGCCTGTACATCGACCAGCGTTCTACCGACCTCTGCATCACGGTGGCCGGTCCCAGCCCGGAGATTTCCTCCCTCAGCGGCATGTACATCCTGTACTGCGCCTGCAAGTCGGACAAACTGGGCAAGGCTATGAACATAGCCGCAGTTCTCACGGACGGCGACGTGGACGGCCTGCGCCCCGGCAAGAACGCCGTGTTCTACGACCGTGAGGGCAACGACTACACCGCAACCGTAACTTCCATTGTCGATAATCCTATCTCCCTCCGCCAGGCCTTCTGGGCCCCTTACCGCAAGGTAGGAAGGTGGATTTCGGACAAGACCGACAAAGCCGCTGCCGAAAAGAACGACAAATCCCTGGCCGGTTTCACTGCGGCCGCGGATAATGCCACATCGGCCCCTGCAGCCGACGGCGCAGCCAAGGCATCGGCCTTCGACATTGCCAAGTTCGCCGGCATTTTCGCCGCCATCGGCATGGCATTGGGCTTCCTGCTGGACGCCCTGGTGGCCATCGTCAAGGGCGCGGCGTCGCTCAAGATCTGGCAGCTGCTCCTGGTCATTGTGGCCATCCTCCTGGTGATTTCCCTGCCGTCGGTGTTCATCGCCTGGCGCAAACTCCGCCGCCGCGACCTCGGCCCCGTGCTCAACGCCAACGGATGGGCCATCAACGCATCTTCGCTAGTGAGCATCAAGTTCGGCCGCACCCTCACCAAGCTCGTGAAGTATCCCAAGCTTTCCAAGGTGGATCCCAAGGTGCGCCGCAGAAGATTCTGGACCTGGTTCTTCATCATCCTGGGCCTGCTTGTGGCAGCAGCCGTCACGCTCCTTATCCTCAATGCCCGCGGGGTAATCACCATCCCTTTCCTTAATTAATAATGGATTCACCGTTCATCTATAACGCGCCTGTCACCGGCAAGAACTTCATCGGCCGGCGACAGGACAGCATAATACTCCAGAACCTGCTGAGCCAGGGTGAACACGTTGCCATTTGGGAGCCGCCCAAGACGGGGATATCGTCCCTCATTAGATATGCGCTGTTCAATATGAGCATCGGCGCAAAACCGTCAATCACGGTTGAAGTGTCGCTGATGAACGTGCGCACGCTGGAGGAGTTCCTCGTCAAGGTTGGCTCGGCGCTCATCCGCAGCATCGCCGCAACACCGATGGAGTATTCGGAGGTTGTGGACAGATTCCTCCGCGGAACGCATCTGGTCTTCGACGAGAAGCAGTATTCCTCCAGGGACGAGGTCCTCTCCCTGAACTGGACGCCCGACGACAACGACATCCGCGCCCTGCTGGTACTCCCCTTTAAGATTTCGGAGAGCAGGAACCAGAAACTGTTCCTCATCCTCAACGAGTTCCAGAATGTGAGCTTCACGGAGGACCCGGACCGGATCCTCCGGCCCCTGGACGAAGTCCTGCGCTCCCCTCACGGGCGCGACTGCTCGTTCATTTTCACCGGGTCGATGGTGAATGCCATGCAGTCCATCTTCGTGGGCAGCAGACTTTTCCACCGCGTGGTAACCCGCGTGAAACTGTCGGAAGTGGACGACCGCGACATCACGGACCACATCAACAAGGGCTTCCTGTCCAGCGGTAAGGTGGTTACCAACAAGGACCAGCTCCAGGGCGCGTGCCGCCTGCTGCGCTGCAACCTGTGGTATTTCAACCAGTTCGCTTCGTTCTGCGACGCCATGTCCAAGGGCTACATTATGGAACCCGCGATGGTGGATGCCCTGAGTTGCCTCATCGCCCTGCACGAGCCCCGCTTCACCGCCATTATGAACAGCCTAACCACGCATCAGGTGAATCTGCTGCGGGCCATAAAGGACGGAATCACGCACTTCAGCACTGCGGAAGTCATACGCAAGTATTCACTCAATTCATCGGCCAATGTCAACCGGGTCAAGGAGGCCCTGATGAAGAAGGAGGTCATCACCTTTGTGGACAGCGACACTCCCCTCATCCTGGACCCCCTGTTCGAGTACTGGCTCAAAACCTTTTATTTCGAGAATAAATGAAGCACATAGTAGTACTCACCGGCGCCGGCGTGAGCGCAGAGAGCGGCTTCTCCACCTTCCGCGACGCTGGCGGCCTGTGGGAGCAGTATGACGTTAACGACGTTGCATCCATCGAGGGCTGGTACCGCAACCCCGAACTGGTCCTGAACTTCTACAACGGCTTGCGCATACAACTGCGTGACGCTAAACCCAACGCTGCGCACGAGGCAATTGCCGCCCTGGAGAAGGATTATGACGTGGACGTGATTACCCAGAACGTGGACAATCTCCACGAAAGGGCCGGCTCCACCCGCGTCCTTCACCTTCACGGGGAACTCACCAAGGTGCGCCCGGAAAACGGCGTGTACGACAGGACGGGGCGTGAGGACGAGGTTATCGACATCGGCTACGGCCAGTGCTCCCTGGGAGACAAAGCCCCCAACGGGCAGCAACTCCGCCCCCACATCGTCTTCTTCGGCGAAGCGGTACCCAATATCGAAAAGGCGATCGACCTGGTGGAGGAGGCCGATATCCTCCTGATCGTTGGCACCTCCCTGCAGGTGTACCCCGCCGCCGGGCTCTATCGCTACGCCCGCGCCGGCGTCCCCGTCTACATCATCGACCCCAAAGACGTTCCCGTCCACGACCCGCGCCTCACCCACATCCGCGCCGTGGCCACGAAGGGAATGCTGGAGTTCAAGGACATCCTTGAGCGGAAGTAGAATGGGCCCCGTGTTCGAAGACATACTGCTTAAACGGCACCTTGACAGAGATGACGTCAAGGTGCTGTTATCGGCAGAGGGCCCTCAGATGGAGAGCCTTCTCCATCGCGCCCTGAAGGTTAAACTCAGTCACCTGGACAATTACGTTCATCTGAGAGGGCTGATTGAGTTTGGCAACACGTGCGAAAAGAATTGCCTTTACTGCGGTCTTCGAAGCGGGAATTCAAAGGTTAAGCGCTACTGTCTCACTGACGAAGAAGTGCTCTCCTGCGCACATCTCGCCCACGAACTCGGATATGGCTCCGTTGCCATTCAGAGCGGTGAGCGCAGCGATCCGGAGTTTATCGACAGAATTACGCGACTGGTGCGCGAGATCAAGAAAATCGACGGCGGAAGCCTTGGCATCACCCTGTCGCTCGGGGAGCAGGACGAAGACACATACAAACGCTGGTTCGAGGCCGGAGCCCATCGGTATCTGCTTCGTATAGAGTCCTCGGACGAAGAGCTTTATTACAAGATTCACCCTCGGAACAGTACGCACAGTTTCCGGAGAAGGCTGTCCTGTCTGGAAAGCCTAAAACGCATCGGCTACCAAACCGGGACCGGAGTCATGGTCGGCCTGCCGTTCCAGACGCTGGACAATCTCGTTTCCGACGTGTTCTTCTTCAAAGATATGGATGTGGCTATGGTGGGGCTCGGCCCCTTCATCCCCCATCCGGACACTCCCCTGTTCCGTTTCAAGGACATCATCCCTTCTGATAAGGAGCGTATGGACATGACGCTCAAGATGATTGCCGTCACCCGCCTTATGATGCCAGAAATCAATATGGTGGCGGCCACGGCCAATCAGACCATCGACCCCCAGGGCCGTGAAAAAGCCATCTCCGCCGGTGCCAACGTCATAATGCCCAACCTCACCCCCGGCGAGTACCGCGAGAGCTACTTCATCTACCCGAACAAAGCCTGCGTAAAAGACGCCCCCGGCCAGTGCCAGACCTGCCTGGACATCCGCCTCGCCGCTATCGGCCACAGAATCCTCTACAACGCCTGGGGCGACTCCCTCGCCTTCACCAAACGCTCCCGCTCATAGCCCCCGAGTGGCGCCTAACCCGTTGCTACATAGCTTCATCCATAAAAAAGGCCAAAATCATGGACGAACTTGCAGAAAGAAAAAGCCCGGCCGCCAAGGGCCGGGCAAAATCCGGATGCCCATTTTTTTTGAATACATGAATTTGGACGATTACTCCTGAAAAGAATAACCGAACCCGGCACGGGAAGTCAGGCTCTCCGCATAGGGACCTATCTTCTTCCGGATACGCGTAATGTTCACATCTACCGTACGAGGGGTGACGATGACGTTATCCGGCCATACGGCAGATAACAGTTGCTCTCGCGAAAACGCCTTGCCACGGTTCTCTAGGAAGAGTTTCAGTAAATCATACTCGGTTTTGGTGAATGGCACATCCACACCATCCACGCTGACCGTTTTCGCATCCGTGTCTATTTGGATAACGCGGAATCGAATCCCATTTCTTGGAGTTCCCAGACGTGCTTCCACTACATTGATAATGTAGTCTCCCGTCTTTTCGCATTCCCCGATAAGGTCCGCAAACACGGTCCCTTTGTCATAACCATACAACCGGGCGTCCAGATTGTCAATGTTCTGCTGCTTGAGGGAATTGCGACACGCATTGATTCTGCGTTCAATGTCCTCTGACACGGCGATGCTGAAATCCTCCTTACGGCCGGAAAGTAGCGCGTTCATCCGAGAGAGGGCTTCATCAACAAAAGAGAACATCTTTTGGATTCCATCTTCTTGTTGCGGGGAAAAAACTATCTTATTGCTTCGCTTTCTGCGGAGGATGCGGGCCAGATTAAAGCAGCTATCGCCGACGGACTCCAATTCACCGATCTGCCGAAGCATAGAACGAACCTTCTCCTTGGTGTCATCTGAAAGATGAGCCGAGCCCAGATCACCCAGATAATGGCCAATTTCGTTCTCCATCCGGTCGCTCCCCTCCTCACCCTTTTGGATTCGGTCGAACAATCTGGTAAAGGCCTGCTCGTCCTTTGAGGCATACAATTCCCTCACCAGGGCGAACATATGCTGCGTATTGTCACCGAACACTGTAATCTCCTTCTGCGCCTGCAGCACCGAGATTTCCGGCGTCTTCATAATACCGCCGCGAATATACTGCAGGCGGAATTCATCCTCATCCTCCGTCTTCCTCGGCCGGATAATCTTACAAACCAGCTTCTCTATCTGCGGAATGAACCAAATGAGAATGGCGGTGTTGATGACATTGAAGCAGGTATGGAACGTTGCCAGCGCAAAGGATAGCTGAGTCGGATTTTGCTCGGAGGCCGTCTGATCCAGTCGCACAATCCCGGGTCAATCTGGCAACCGAAATCAAGGATAATTTTATGCGTGCACTCAAGAAAGTCCTTTCCGAGAGTGACGAAATCGACCTCCGCAAGGTCTTCCCTAAGGCTATGGATCCCGTTGTGGAACTGCTTAAGGAGAAGTATGCAATGACAGGAGCGAAGGCAGAATAAATATTTTTGTCACCTTTTTGACAATAATTTTTTATATTTGGGGTGATGAGAGGTATCGCCCGAGTATTTACTAAGTTCATTGAACTTTATAGGGACGGCTTCAAGAATATGACTTGGGGGCGTCCTTTGATTTGGCTTATTGTACTCAAACTGTTCATTATGTTCGCGATTCTTCGCGTATTCTTTTTTAAGCCTGCAATGAGCGGGATGAGCGATGAGCAGAAGAGCGAGCAGGTGGGCGAAAGACTCACAACGCATAGCGAAGACACAATTAAAACACTTTAAAACAATAGCTTATGGACGTTGTTGTTTGGTCACGGCTTCAGTTCGCAATGACCGCAGCCTATCACTGGCTGTTTGTTCCCCTTACCCTTGGCCTTGCTATGGTAATGGCGGTAATGGAAACCATCTATGTTGTCAAAAAGGACGTTTTCTGGAAAAAAGCAGCTCAGTTTTGGATAAAACTGTTTGCAATCAACTTTGCAGTGGGAATCGCCACCGGAATTATCCTAGAATTTGAGTTCGGAACCAACTGGAGCAACTACTCCTGGTTCGTGGGTGATATGTTCGGAGCCCCGCTGGCAATTGAATGCATCCTGGCCTTCTTTATGGAGGCCACTTTCTTCGCGGTAATGTTCTTCGGCTGGGAGAAGGTCTCCCCCAAATTCCATTTGGCATCGACCTGGCTCACGGGAATCGGCGCGACGATATCGGCCTACTGGATTCTGGTGGCTAACGGATGGATGCAGAATCCCGTAGGAACCACGTTCAATCCCGATACGGTCAGGAGCGAGATGGCATCGGCCGCGGCTTTCTGGGAGGTTATTTCCAATCCTGTCGCGGTGAGCAAATTCTTCCATTCCGTGAGCAGCGGCTGGGTTACCGGCGGTGTATTCGTTGTGGGTGTGAGTGCCTGGTACCTGCTTAAAGGACGGGAGAAGAAGTTCGCACTCAAGAGCATTCTTATTGGCGGACTCGTAGGTCTTGTCGGAAGCGGCGCCGTAATGCTGTCGGGCGATGCTTCCGGCGTCCACGCTGCAGAATTCCAGCCGATGAAGCTCGCAGCAGCCGAGGGCCTTGAAGACGGAGGCCGAGGAGCGGCATTCACCATCGTCCCGGGAATAAAGATTCCCAAGTTGCTGTCTTTCCTTGCCACCCACGATTTCAACGGCTATGTACCTGGAATCAACGACATAATCAAAGGTTATACAGACAACGACGGCAATGTTGTGCCTTCGGTTGCCGATAAAATGGCGATGGGCCGGACTGCGCTGGATGCTCTGGCTCAGTACCGCGAACTCAGGGACAGCGATCCGGTGGCTGCGGCATCGGCACGGGAAATTCTCGAAGCCAATGTCCAGTATATGGGTTACGGCCATCTTGAAAAGCCGGAGGATGTTATTCCGCCGGTCGGCGTTGTGTTCTGGGCGTTCAGGCTTATGATAGGCCTTGGAATGCTTCTGGCACTGGTGCTCCTCCTATGCGTATGGTTTGCCTGGAAAGACAAACTAGGCAATATGCGCTGGCTGCTGTGGACCGCAATGCTCTGCATACCGCTGGTTTATATTTGCGGACAGAGCGGATGGGTTGTGGCAGAAGTCGGCCGTCAACCCTGGACAATCCAGGGCCTCCTTCCTGTCAATGTTGCTATCTCCAGTCTCAGTGCAGGGGCCGTTAAAACCACATTCTTTGTATTCCTCGCAGTGTTTGCGCTGTTCCTGATAATTGAAATCCGCATTATGCTCAAGGCCATCAAGAAAGGACCAGAATTATTAAATAATTAAGCTATGTCATACGAATTCCTGCAGAATTATTGGTGGGTGCTGATTGCCCTGCTGGGTGGTCTTCTCGTTGCCCTTATGTTTGTCCAAGGTGCTAATATGCAGCTTGGAAACCGTGCGCTGGATGATGCCAGAAAACGTATGGTGCTTAATTCTACCGGCCGTAAATGGGAACTTACTTTTACTACGCTGGTAACCTTCGGCGGAGCATTTTTCGCGTCTTTTCCCTTGTTCTACAGCACCAGCTTCGGCGGTGCTTACTGGGTATGGATTCTGCTGCTTGTAACTTTTGTCTTCCAGGCGGTCTCATATGAATTCCAGCACAAGAAGGGGAATCTCCTGGGCGTTAAAGGCTTCCGTATCGCATTAATGGTTAACGGTTTCTTCGCTCCGTTCCTGGTGGGTACGGCCGTAGGAACCTTCTTTACCGGGTCAGACTTCACTGTTAACAAGCTTGCTATTACAGACCCCTCGCAGCCGGTTATCAGCACCTGGGGCAGTAATTGGCACGGACTGGAAGCTCTAGGTGATTTTCACGCAGTTATGCTTGGATGCTCTCTTGCAATTTTGGCCGTTATCCTTGGCTCACTGTACGTTCTAAACAACATAAATGACGACATCGTACAGACACAGATGCGGAAAACAGTAAAAACTGCAGCCTTACCCTTCCTCCTTTTCTTCCTGATCTGGCTTGTAATTCTTCTTGTAAGAAAGGGTTACGCAGTAGATGCCGACGGGGTGGTCTCATTGGAGAAGTTTAAGTACCTCCACAACCTGATCCAGATGCCGGCAGTGCTGTGTATGGTCATTGTGGGTGTTGTGCTGGTGCTTTACAGCCTTTATCTCGGAGCTTTCACCAAGTCCATAAAGGGAATCTGGTTTGCAATGCCCGGAACCGTACTGGTTGTAATGTCCGTATTCTTCCTTGCAGGATTCAACGGAACAGCTTACTACCCTTCCAGCACAGATCTTCAGAGCTCCCTCACGATAGCCAACAGTTCCTCAAGCTACTTCACGCTTCAGGTAATGTCCTGGGTGTCCCTTCTCATTCCATTTGTGGTGGCATACATTGCTTATGCCTGGCACTCAATGGACAAGAAGAAAATCACCAAGGACGAGAAGATGGTGTATTAACCACTATTTACATTTCCCGGTTGCGGATGACGCGGATATAATGATAGATCGCGCGGGAATGGTGTTTACCCTCAACGGAACCCATATAGAGATTATCAGCTGAAGTCAAGGTAGCTTTGACTCCGCCCGTCCAACCACCAACGTTGAGGTTGTCATATCTGGTACCGTTCATACCGAATCCGTTACCGTCAAAGACAATCAACAGGTCGGTCAGGTCTGACAGAGGGTATTTGCCGTTCGTCCATCCTCCACTGTGGATTAGTAGACGACTGGCACCGGGATCGGTCGAGCTCAGATTCTCTACAGCAGGATAATACCATAAGATGGCATTGGATGCTCCGTCGATACTAGCGCTGCCAATGGCGAATATATTGTCGACGCCGAGATCGACATCCTTGTTGCCGTTCTTGTATACGTAATAGCAATTCGTGAGATCCATCTGGATTTCGATCTGGTCGCCGTCACTGAAATCCAGGTCAGTAACGTGGTCCGCCCAGGTCGTGGAAATCTCAGCAACCGTATTGGTACTGGTCCAGCCGCCTTCCGGCGCCGGATTCGGGTCGTAATAGAAGTGCAGGATTTCCATCGATTTCGTATCGGAGGTAACGGAGATACCGTCATCCGTCGTCACGACGAATCGATAATTGTAATACTTGCCGACACCGATATTTCCGCCGCCCTCAGTCAGGACAGGATGGTCCGTAATCGTCCGATTATAAATATCCGACGAGAAAGAGTGGGCCGCCACATCGCCGATCGAAGCGGTGATGTCGTAATCCGTCCATTCACCGCCCGGTGCTTTCCACTGGAGGACTGCTGATGTCACCTCCCTGTTATGTCCGCCTAAAGCATAACTCACTTCCAC
>JAILDI010000024.1 GCA_024689525.1 Bacteroidales bacterium | reverse complement strand
TACAGCTATGCCGGTTGCGCCGTGTCCATTTCCCAGACAAACGGCACCATGATCAACAACCTGGCAGGCTCCGCAGTTGCCAGCACCATCGAGAGCAAGGTGGACGCCAACCTCGCAAAGCTCGGCATTGAGCCCGGTTCGATGTCCATCAACTTCAACCGCGACGACAACACCTTCACCTGGACCGTCGCAGGTCTTCCTCTGCCCGGCACCTACAAGCTCGGCGACAACGAGGAAACCATCACCCTCACCTTCGGCAAGAGCATGCAGTTCTTCACCCTCACGGGTAACCTGGATTGCTCCTCCACCAACGCCACCGTTCTCTTCCCGGCCAACCGCACCGTTGCTTTCCTGAAGAAGGTTGCAACCCGCCTTGGCAAGAGCGAAGGCACCCTGGCCACCATCACCAAGCTCGCAGAAGGCTACGACAGCTACAAGATCGGCTTCAAGCTGGTGAAGTAAGCTTGGCCCACGCAAAGCGTTTAAAGAGGCGGACCTTCCGGGCCCGCCTCTTTTTTTATGCCCATCCGCATTTGGGGGGCTTTTTTGCGTACCGGCAAGGCAATTCGGCGCACTCGTAAGCATTTTAGGGCCATTTTTGCTGATGGGCAAGGCAAATTGCGGGGTTCGTAAGCATTTTAGGGCCCAAAATGCAGACCGGCAGCCCCCGGTCTGCAAAAACGGTCGTTTTTTGCGTACGGCTACTTGGCAGACAAGGGAAACATAGCGTCAATATCGGTCTTTGCGAGGCCGGTTATACGAATAAGCTGGCCATTGGAGGAATGATACGTGAGTTTCAGGTATTTTGCCAGTTCGCGCTTCTGAACCGAATCGAGTTGGCGGATTTTGTCCACTCCCCAAGTGTTTTTGCTGTACTTCCAAGCAATACCGAATAAATCATCGTCCGGCAGAATGAACTCTTCACCGATACTGGTGGCGACTTCAACCTGGGCCTCGACGTTCTTTATCATCTTTTGGGCAAACTGACGCGCGTTAAGAAACAACTTTTCAACCAGTTTGTAATCCACGAAACTAGATGGTGCGACATCATCGTTGAGAAACAACAGACCAGGGGGTAGAATTCCTTCTGCCGTACACGAAAGGGACATAGCTCTTCTTTTTGACAAGTTCTCAGATTTGGTATATGGAAGAAGTGCAATCATTGTATCCAATTGGGGGTTGAAATACAGATACCCGGAACTCCATTTGCAGGTGAAAGGATTGGCCGCGGGATCTACCACATATTGATTTCTCAAAACATATGCAATGACATCTCTCAACTGCGCAACGGTATTAATCGGGACAATTGTGGGTTCTTCAGGCAACAAAGAGTCCTTTCGTCCGTGTCTCCTCAGGTAATTGTTAATCAGGGAAACAAAACGATCGTAAAACAACCTGGCATCAAAGCCGCGAAGCACCACGTGAAAGTGATTGCTCATCATTATATAGGCAAGGATGGATGTGTTGCTTTCCCGTGCGGCCAGGGCAAGGTACAGCACGGCCAATTGTTTTTCCTTAGTGTCGCGGAATATGACATCTGCAATGGGCTTGCTGCAAACGTGAAAAAACGGCCCCGATTCTTTAAACAGCCTCTCGTGGGCTGGGCTGTAATCAACAGTTTTCATACCGCAAGTTAAGCCGTGTGGATTGAAATATCAAGCCTCATACGAACCTCAGATGCAGATATTTATGTTTTTTATGTCTTTTTACTTACTTTTCTTAATAATGTAAAATTTTTCTTTATAAACCCTGGGTGCTACTTTCTTCCCTGGAAGAAAAAATGCCGTTGACAAAATCAAAACTGTTGCGTATATTTGTCATATGAACTTCGTACATCTTCACGTCCACACGCAATACTCTATCCTGGATGGCCAGGCGTCGATAGAAAACCTCTTCAACAGGGCTGAGGAGCTGGGTATGCCGGCCCTTGCCATGACCGATCACGGCAATATGTACGGCGTGAAGGAGTTCTTCAAGTTCGCCAAGAAGCACCCGTCCATCAAGCCCATCATCGGCTGTGAAATATATGTTTCAAAAGGGGACCACAGGATAAAGGAGAAGGGTTACTATCACCTCATCCTGCTGGCGAAGAACTACAAGGGCTACCAGAATCTGGTGAAGATCGTATCGGAGGCGCACATCAACGGCATGTACTATCGGCCCAGGGTGAGCCATGAGATTATTGAGAAGTATCACGAGGGGCTCATATGCTCATCGGCCTGTATTGCGGGAGAGGTCCCACGCGCAATTATGGCCAGGGACTTCGACGCGGCGGAAAAGGCCATCGAGTGGCACAAACGCGTTTTCGGGGACGATTATTACCTGGAGGTGATGAAGCATCCCACCCGCGTTCCTGGCCTTAGCAACGAGCTGTACGAGAACCAGACCTTCTACTGCGGGGAGATTTTCCGCCTGGCCGCCAAGATGGGCGTGAAGGTGATCGCCACCAATGACTCGCATTTCGTGCGCAAGGAGGACGGCCCGGCCCACGACCGCCTTATCTGCCTCACCACCAATGCCGATATCAACGACCCCAACCGCCTCAGATACACACAGGAGGAGTATCTGAAGGACGAGAATGAAATGTCGATGCTGTTCCCGGACCACCCGGAGGCCCTGGCCAACACCCTGGAGGTGGCCGATAAGGTGGAGCGCTACGAAATCGACCGTGGCCACGTGCTTCCGCGCTTCGACCTGCCGGAGGATTTCCTGGCCGATATCGACACATACCTGGAAAAATACAAGGACGTCATCGAGGCCGGCAGTATGGATGAGAGGGGTAAGGCGCGCGGCGACGAATTCTGCCACAGCGTGGCCTATATGTGCAAGCTCACGTATGATGGCGCGCGCAAACGTTACGGGGACAACTTGAACGAAGTGCAGCAGGAACGGCTGGATTTCGAGCTCAAGACCATCTCCCGAATGGGCTTCCCGGACTACTTCCTCATCGTGCAGGACTTCATCAACTGGGCCAAGAACAACGGCATTTCCGTGGGCCCGGGCCGTGGTTCCGCCGCGGGAAGCGCCGTGGCTTACTGCCTTGGCATCACCAATCTGGACCCCATCCGCTACGATCTCCTGTTCGAGCGTTTCCTCAACCCGGAGCGTATTTCGATGCCGGATATCGACGTGGACTTCGATGATGAGGGTCGATACAGGGTTATCCAGTACGTCCAGGAGAAATACGGCGTCGACCATATATCCCACGTGATTACTTTCGGTACGATGGCGGCTAAATCGGCCATCAAGGACGTTGCGCGCATATCGGGCCTAAGCATCGACGAGTCCAACCGCCTCACCAAGATGATTCCGGACCGGCCGTTCACCCAGATGGAAACCGACGAGAACGGCAACAAGGTGGAGAAGACCTACAAGGTGAATCTCCGCAACTGCCTTAAGTTCGTCCCCGAGTTCAAGAACGAGGCGGAGAACGGGTCGGACCTGGTGAAGGACGTGATCAAATACGCCTGCGAACTTGAGGGCTGCATTCGCCAGACGGGCATCCACGCCTGCGCCATGATCATCGGCCGCGGAAACCTTACGGACTATATTCCCATCACAACGGGCACGGATAAGGCCACGGGGCAAACAGTGTGGGTGTCCCAGTACGAAGGCTCATATATCGAGGACGTGGGCATGCTCAAGATGGACTTCCTGGGCCTTCGCACCTTATCGATAATAAAGGAATGCCTGCGCCTCATCAAGGAGCGTTTCGGCAAGGATCTCGACATAGAAGCCATCCCCATCGACGATCCCAAGGCCTATGCCCTCTACAGCCGGGGAGACACGAAGAGCGTCTTCCAGTTTGAATCGCCCGGAATGAAGGAGTGGCTGCAAAGGCTGCATCCGGAGCGCTTCGAGGACCTTATCGCTATGAACGCCCTCTATCGGCCCGGGCCGATGGATTATATCCCCAACTTCGTCGCGCGCAAGCGGGGCGAGGAAAAGATTGCCTACGACCTGCCGGAAATGGAGGAATACCTCCAGGAGACCTATGGCGTTACGGTGTACCAGGAGCAGGTGATGCTGCTGTCCCGCAAGCTGGCGGGATTCTCCCGCGGCAAGGCCGATAAACTCCGTAAGGCGATGGGTAAGAAGCAGCTCACCGTTCTGGAGGGCCTGTATGACGATTTCAAGAAAGGCGGCGTGGAGAACGGCCTGCCGGAAGCCACCCTGGACAAGATATGGAAGGACTGGAGGGCATTCGCGGAGTACGCCTTCAACAAGAGCCACGCAACCTGCTACGCCTGGGTGAGCTACCAGACGGGCTGGCTGAAGGCCCACTATCCCGCGGAATTCCAGGCGGCCAACCTGTCCAACCAGCTCTCCAACATGACGGAAATCATGGAGATCATGGACGACTGCAAGCGTTCCGGAATCAAGGTACTGAGCCCGGACGTGAACGAGTCGGAGAGCGGATTCACCGTGAACAAGAAGGGAGAGATACGCTTTGGCTTGGGCGGCATTAAGGGCTTTGGCGGCAACGTGGTTGAGGCAATCCTTAACGAGCGATCCTCCGGCGGTCCCTTTGCCGATTTATACGACTTTGTGGAGCGTATGGCCGGAAGCGTGAACCGCAAGAGCCTGGAATCCCTCGTTAGCGCAGGAGCAATGGACGGCTTCGGCTATAAACGCGCGCAATATTTCCTGCCAGGGCGCAGCGGCGAAGTGTTCCTGGACGAACTGGCCCGCTACGGGGACCTTTACCGCAGCGACTCCGTGGATGCCGGCGCATCCCTGTTTGGCGACGTTGAGGAAATGAAACCGGAGCGCCCCGCCGTTCCGGATCTGATAGGCGAACCGGAAATCCTTGCGGAACTCCAGAAGGAAAAGGAACTCGTAGGAATGTACCTGAGTTCACACCCGCTGGACCGTTACGCCTTTGAAATGAAGGCCTTCACCAATTGCCAGCTGGCCAACCTTGGCGCCCTGGTGAACGAATGCGAAAGCGCCCACAAGACAGCAAAAGTGAGCGCCGCGGGCATTGTAACGGACGTTAAACAGCTCACAACACGCACGGGCAAGCCGTATTCCCGTACGCTTATAGAAGACTATAGCGGCAGCTACGAGCTTTCTCTCTTCGGTAAGGACCACGAGGCCTTCATGCAGTACATGCAGCCGCACGCAGCGCTGTTCCTCGAAGGAGAAGTGGGCGAAAAGTTCTTCCTTAAGCCGGAAGAGCGCGCCCAGGGCAAGACCTCGCCCTACGTATTTAAACTGAAAAAGGTCACCCTGCTGGGCAACCTGTCGGAAGACATGATGAAGGAGTTCACGCTGAACATCAATACCTCCGTGCTGGATCCCGCCATGATTGCCTCCCTGCAGAAACTCCTCAAGCACCACAAGGGCTCCATCCCCCTGAACGTGTTCCTCGTGGACGAACCCACAGGCTACCGCATCCTGTTCTACTCCCGCAAAATCAGCGTCTCCGTAACCTCCGCCTTCATCGACGACCTCCACAAACTAGGCCTCGACAGCTACGAGGTGGTGAGGAAATAGCCGTACGCAAAAAACGACCGTTTTTGCAGACCGGGGGCTGCCGGTCTGCATTTTGGGCCCTAAAATGCTTACGAACCCCGCAATTTGCCTTGCCCATCAGCAAAAATGGCCCTAAAATGCTGACGAGTGCGCCGAATTGCCTTGCCGGTACGCAAAAAAGCCCCCCAAATGCGGATGGGCATAAAAAACAGGGGCGGCCGTGATGGTCGTCCCTGTTTGGGTGGTGCCGGGCCGGGTCAAAACGCCGGATGGCGAACCCGGACGGGGCGATTACTTCTTCTCGGCTTTGCGCTTGGCGGCGGCTGTGGTGGCGTCGTACATGATGGGGGTACCGATCATGATGGAGGCGTAGGTACCGATGAGGATACCCATGCACAGGGCCACGGCGAGACCGCGGATGCTTTCACCGCCGAAGATGGCGATTGCAAGCATAGGCAGGAGGGTGGATACCGAGGTGTTGACCGTACGGGTGAGGGTGGCGTTGAGAGCCGTGTTCACGGTTGTACGGAAGTCGTCCTTCGGATGCAGGCTCTTCTGCTCACGGATACGGTCGAAGATAACCACGTTATCGTTGATGGCATAACCGATGATGGTCAGGATAGCCGCGATGAACGTCTGGTCCACGTCCAGGTTGAACGGGAGGATACCGTTGAACAGCGAGAAGAAGCCGATGACGATGAGTGCGGTGTGTGCCAGTGACACGACGCCGCCCAGACCCCAGGTCCAGCCGCGGAAGCGGATGGCGATGTAGCCGAAAATCACGATGAGGGCCAGGAACACCGCAATGAACGCGCTGCGGGTGATGTCCGCGGCGATGGTAGGACCGACCTTGTCGGACGATACGATACCGTTGGGGTTCGTTGTAGTGGAAGTGAAGCCTTCGAGGGTGATTTCCTCCTGGTAGAACTCCTGCAGGGAGTTGAACAGGAGAGCTTCGATCTCAGCATCGACCGAGGAGCTTTCGTCATTGTTCTTGTACTGGGTGGTGATCTTCATCTGAGCGTCGCCACCGAACTGCTTGACCTCAACTGAATACTGGTCGATACCCTGTGCGGCAGCGGCCTCCTGGAAGGAAGCCTCCACCTTTGCGCGCACTTCTTCAGCCGTGACGGCTTTGTCGAAACGCACGATGTAGGTACGGCCGCCGGTGAAATCGACACCGTAGCTGAAGCCCTTGAGGCAGATGGATGCGATGGAGATGACGATGAGTGCACCCGAGATGATGTAAGACCACTTCTTTGCACCTACAAAGTCCACCTTCGTATGCTTGAGGAAGTTCTCCGTGAGCTTGTTGGAAAGGCTTACGGTCTTGCCTGCGGCGATGCGGTCATCGAAGATGATGCGGGTGATGAAGATGGAGGTGAGCACGGAAGTGATGATACCGATGATGAGGGTGGTTGCAAAGCCCTGCACGGGACCGGAACCGAACACATAAAGGATGATACCGGTGAGGAGGGTGGTCACCTGACCGTCGATGATGGCGGAGTAGGCGTTCTTGTAACCGTCGG
>JAILDI010000101.1 GCA_024689525.1 Bacteroidales bacterium | reverse complement strand
ATGGGCGGAAGCGGCATCGAACTGCGCTTTTTCGACCCGTTCATGAGGCCTCTCCGTTTCATCTTCCGCCTGAATCACCGCAACCACCAGAAGATAGCCGTCATCGACCGGAATATAGGATATATCGGCGGGATGAACATGTCCGATATGTACTTTAAAACCTGGATGGACACTCATCTCCGCGTCGAGGGTCCGGCCGCTGCGGTAGGGATCGACGGGGTTTTCTGGAACATGTGGCAAAAGGCTGGTACAGAGGTGTATACTCCCTTTGCCGATACGGTTCAGTATCCATCGGCAAATCAGCTTGGGAAGATAGTCCAGGTGGTGAGCGAAGGCCCCTTCGACGGGCATCTTGCGATGGAGGATTCCTATGTGTGGCTGCTGGACAACACCACCGATTATTTCTATGCGCGGACGCCCTATTTTTCCCCGCCGAAGGACGTGCTTGACGCGATGAAAAGGGCGGCGATGCGCGGGGTGGACGTAAGGCTGATCGTTCCGGGTGTTTCGGATATTCCGATTATGGACTACGTGAACCGTTCTTTCTTCCGCACCTGCATCGGCAGCGGAATTAAGGTTTACACCAGCCGCGGGGCGTTCAACCACAGCAAGACTTTCGTTACCGACGACTATGTCACCAGCATCGGCTCGGTAAATCTGGACTACCGCAGCTTCCGCATCAATTATGAGGACAATGCGTTCATCTACGACCAGCCTGTGGCCGGGCAGATGAAGGACGAATTCGAGGCCGACTGCGAAAACAATTGCGACCCTGTCACCCTGCAGGATGTAAAGAACCGGTCTCTCCTGCAAAAGGTGAAACAGGGTCTGTCAAAACTTCTTGTTCCGCTGATGTAGCCTATTTGGCGCTTCGGGCGGGGATAAGGCGGCCGATGCCCCAGCAAAGGGCGGCCACCGCCATACCGTTGATGGATGCGAAGCCCCAGTGCACCAGATTGGCCACAACGGCACCGGCAACGACTCCGATAATGGCGCTCCAGTCCACGGCCCTCTCCTTTACCTCTTTCTTCCTGTTAGCGAAGTAGTGGAGGATCAGGATGATTCCCACCGGCGGCAAAGTGCAGTTGAGCACGTTGAGCCAGTTGCAGAAATTCCAGTACAGCCACACTGCAGCCACAGTGCCGATGAGACCGGAGATGATGACCATCGTCTTCTTGGACACTCCGAATATGTTGCTCAGGCCTAGACCGGCGGAATACAGAGCGTTGTCGTTTGTGGTCCAGATGTTCAGGCCCAGCACGGCGACTGCGAGGTAGAACAGATTCAGGTTGAGCATAACCTCGAAGATGTCGTTGCCGCCTGCATAAATGCTGGAAACTGCACCGAAGAGGAACATAAGGCTATTGCCGATGAAGAATGCAATCACGGTGACGATGAGGCCGACCTTGCCGTTCTTGGCAAATCGCGTGAAGTTCGGCGTTGCCGTTCCTCCCGAAACGAAACTGCCCACCACAAGGCCCGCTCCGGCTATCACGCCAAGGTCCTTGGTACCCTTCGCAAACTGTTCCACAAGCCCTGCGTCGCCGTTCTTGACGGCCAGGATCATTGCCACGGTGCCCAGAATCGCCACTGCGGGAACGGCGATATAACTCACTATCGTAAGACTCTTGATGCCGAAATAAGCGCTGGCCGTCATCAGGATGCCGGCAACCGCAACCAGGAGATATCCCTCCCAGGGCATACTGTCCGGAGTAACCTCAAGACCCATAAGTTCCTTGGCAACGGGAATCGCGAACATCGCAAGGCCCACGCCGAACCATCCTGTCTGGGTGAGGCTGATCATCGCGCTGGGAAGCCAGCTGCCCTTGGTGCCGAAGCTCCTGCGGGCGAGCATATCCAGCGTGAGGCCGCTCTCGGCTCCGATCCAGCCCAGGGAACCGGTATATGCCGCCAGGATGAGGCCGCCCAGGATAATGGCCCATACGAAGCCGCGCCAGTCAAGCCCGGCAGCAAGCTGCTGCCCCACCCACATACTGGCGGAGAAGAAGGTGAAGCCAAGCATCACCATGAACATGCTCAGGTTGCTCTTGCGCCCTTTTTTGTCCACCGGGGAACCGGTGTAGTCGGCGTCGGTCTTAGTTTGTCTACTCATATTGCTGAAGGATTGTTGTGATTGCGTTTATTCTTTGCCGTGCGATGGATTCAAGCGAAAGGGCCGATGCATTCTCCAGTAATCGGCCTTCCTGCTCCCAAAGGCTCTTGAGCCCCTCGTCGTCCAATTCCCGGAAGTGGGTGACATCCAGCCAATCGGCATAACTCAGGGGATTGTCGTATCCCAGCTTCTCGCCCACGAGCCGGTACGGGTCGATCTGATCGGCCCTTCCCCAAATGCCTTCCCAGTATTCCAGCGCCTCGCGGAAATGGACGGGAATCTCGTATCGGCGCGCCCCTCCGTCGTAGATTATGCACTTTTCCAGGATGGAATAGGGATGCTCCAAAACATATCGGCGGAATTCCGGGGCCACGGCTCCTCCCTTCCATCCGAAGTCGATGTCGGGGATGTTGATTCCGCTCACTCCGGCATCTTCATAAACCGTGAAAATCCCCTCGTAGAAGAAGCACTCGAAGCCTTCGAAATCGGGGAACAGCTTGCGAATCTGGCGGGTCTTTTTCTCCATCAGGTCGATGGCCCTTGTGCCGCCGATTGTGAAGAAAATGATCTTCCGGATGCTGCCGCCGCGACGGCGGAAACGGTCGATCACCTGGTCCAGGCACAGCTTGAGGGTATCTCCGGTGGCGATGATGTCGCCGATGACCAGCGTGCAGCCCTTCTTCACGCGGAGCTTCTCGTACTTGATTTCCAGGCCGGTGATGATATGGTCTTCGATTATGCGTTCGCAGGATACGAAATGGATGTCCTGGACGCGGAGTCCGCACTGGTAGCAGGCCTCTTCCACTGGATAGTTCAGCCCGCCGCGGAGGATGGTGAGTATGTCGATGAAGTCGTTTGTGCCCTGGGGATAGAGATAGCGGAGGGCGGCTACCGTGGGGGGAAGCATCGACAGATAGGAGTCATATCCTACCACTTCGGGGGATGCCATAAGGCGTCGGGTTCCCGGTGCGCTGATGACGAAGTACCTGTTTTCGAGCTCCTTCGCGCCCAGCTTGTATATACTTATGTCTTCCTGCAAGCCGACTTTCAGAAGGCTCGCATCCTGTGATAATGTGGACATAAAAAATCCCGATTAAGAGCTAACCGGGATACAAATATAATCATAATCCTGTTTCAATCAAAGGAAAACCAGCGTCTTTGTGATTATTTTGTGCTCACAAGCCCTTCGGCCACGGCGTGGGCCACACATTCTACTATGCTGTCCAGCCCGAACTTGCCCTTGATGCGCTCCTTGTAGCTGTCCACCGTGTTGAGGGAGATTTCCAGGGCCGATGCAATCTGGGTGTTGCTGTAGCCGGATGTGGCCAGCTGCAGCACTTCAAGTTCTCGCTGGGTGAGGCCCTGTGGCTTGCGTGCCAGCAGGTTGTCCTTTCCGCCGAAGAGGCGGGTGATTTCGCCTGCGTCGATGGTGTCGCCGAAGAA
>JAILDI010000066.1 GCA_024689525.1 Bacteroidales bacterium | reverse complement strand
TGTTAAGCCTGCCGCTAGCGTTCATCCTGAGCCAGGATCAAACTCTTCATTGTATATTTTCTATAATTCTAGCTTGATCCGTGACATTTTCCTTTTCCAAGGAATTAGACGCTCGTTTATTGTAAATAGTGTTACACTATTTCGGTACTTGCTTGTACTTTCCTTTCAGTCTTTTCAAAGATCTTTTCAACTCCCTTTCGGGCGCTAAAAATCCCGCTCTTTTTTCAAGCGGGATTGCAAAGGTACGAACTTTTTTCGAACTACCAAATATTTTTCAAGAATTTTTTACATTTTTTTTCGCGATTCTTGCCTCCAGTTCCCATGTTCGGATACGGTCTTTGTAGTAGTTGTTGGCGTTAACTCTCTCAATACTAAGGTTTCCGTCGGAATTCCCGCCCCAGCGGCGGCAGGTGTACAAAACATCCCAAATTCTTCCGATCTGGTACTCGCGGCTGATGCGAAGGCCCACGGCATAGTCCTCCCCGTACTTGGTTGTAGGGAAATTCAGCGAACGCAGCAGCGGCACATAGAAGCCGCGGGGCGCGCCCAGGCCGTTCACGCGGAGGGCGTTGTTCCGGCCATTCTCCGGGGTCCACTCCCTGTGCTCCACGACTCCCGGGGGCAGAGGGTTCAGGTCGAAGTCTGTAATCTGATAGCATCCCACCACCATGGCGCAGCGCTGGGTGCGGAAGGCATCGACAAATTTCTGAACCGTATATTCATTATAATATATATCGTCAGAATCCAGCTGGAGGGCATAGCGGCCGCAGAGGGGATGATGGATTGCCGCATTCCAGTTCCCGCCGATAGCGTGCCAGGTGGGGTCCTGGGCGATGTACACGAGCTTCGGGTCCCCCAGGAAGCTCTTTATCACGTCCACGGTGCCATCCTCCGAGTTATCATCGACGACTATTACATTATAAGGAAAGTCGGTCTTCTGGGAAAGGGCCGATTTCAGGGCGTCGGCAATGGTCTTCACGCGGTTCTTGCAGGGAATCACCACCGATGCCTCAACCGGGAAGTCCCCTTCGTCGAGGTCGATTTCCCTGAATACCGGCTCCAGATATCCGCCTATCGCCTTGAGATGCTCCGTGACGGCATCCTCCATCTCGATCTGCGAGGCGCGGTTGCGCGGATCGACATAATCGAACAGCTTCTCCCCCGAAGAGCGAAGGTCGGTCTCGATCTCGTAGTAGAGATACTCGCCGATGTGCTCCAGAGAGCCTTTCTGCGAAACCTTGAGCCTCAGGTCATAGAGCGCGGCAAAGTGATAATCCTTTTCCATCCGGGCCGATGCCTCCTTGAGGGCCGATGTCCTGTAGAGCAGCAGGCCGCCGAAATCGAAATCGTCCCTCAGCGAGCCTTTCTGATAGTCGATGACGGGCGCCGGCGTAAGCTCATCGCCCTTCTGCAGGAAATGATCGGCATACAGCAGGTCAGCGCTGGTGTCATCGGCAATCTGCAGCATACGCTCCAGGGCATAATGCACCAGCGACAATTCGGTCGATTTGGTATAAATGAGGGTGAACTCCGCCGTAGTCTCCCCGGCTATGGCCTTTATGGTCGATGTCTCCCCCAGCGGCTTGCCGATTCTTCCGATTGCGGCGATTTCGCCTTGCCCCTCCAGGGCCCTTGTGCCGATACTTTCCGGCAGGAATGCGTGTATTCTTTTCATCATTGAGCACTTTGTGGCTCAAAGATAGTTATATTTTTGCTGTTTATTGCTACTTTTGCGGGATGAACCAAGAAGGATAACAATGAAAAACACCTATTCCACACCTGAATCCGAGGTAATCGGCATCCGCCTTGAGGAGAATATCCTCTCCGGACCAAAGTCCACCGGCTCCAGCTCCGGCCGTAATATGGACTCACCCGACTATTCCCAGAATCCTTTCTAAGACAACGGAAGCCATGAACAAATACAGATTTGCAATTGCAGCGGCAATGGCCCTGCTATCCGTTGCGTGCACACAGGAGGCAAATCCTGTGGACAATACCACGGAAGAAGATGTTCAGGACGGCTTCAAAGTCCTGTCGATTGAAGCATCACAGGTTGACACAAAGACCTCATACGAAGGTGAAGTGACCTTCTCCTGGAGCGCAGGAGACAAGATTTCGGTTCTCTGCAACGACGGCAGTTCCAACTTCTGGCAGACATTTACGGTGACGACTCCTTCAAGTTCATCCACTTTCACGGCCACTGTGGCCAATGGCGTGAACATCGGCGCCATCGACGGCACCAAGGTGGCACTTTACCCTGCCGATGACAGCCACGTCTACAACAGTTCCAGCGATATCCGTTTCCACATCCCCGCAGAGCGCGATTTCCGCGCAGCGAACGGCGGTCATAAGGAATCGGCCATCCCTATGTTTGCCTGGGGCGATGAAAACGACTGCTTCGCATTTGCCAACCTGACAGGCGCAGTGAAGTTCTCCTTCAGCAAGATTCCGTCTTCTGTCACCCAGGTAAAAATGGAATTCACTAACACCTGCCACCTTCAGCTGAACGGCACATACGCCCTCAGTCTCAGCAGCAACGCCGCAAATGTCCACTGGAGCGCGGCCTCCACCGAGGTCGAATCTGAGAGTTCGGTTTCTTACTATGCCGATGTGGAAAACGGCAAGGCCAGTTTCTATCTCCCTTATGCAACAGGTACCATCTGGGCCTATAACCATCTGAAGCTCACCGATGCGAATGACACCGGCGCAGAGCCGATGGTCAACATGACTCAGGTGGGAGAAATCAGCGTTGTCAAGAACAAGATTGTCGTCCTGCCCACTATCAGCGCCAAAACCGGAAGTGTCGACACAGGTTATACATCGGCCTACGGTCTTAACTGGAATACAGTCGATGCCGCAGAGAACAACGACTCCTCTTATCCCGCAATAAAGAGCCTGAAGGCTCAGGCCGACGCCAATTACCTCTACCTGTTGCTTGAGGTCGATCCTTCTCAGATTGAGCCCAGCCACACTTTTGCACACCGCGTCTATCTGTACGCCGGCGACTGGAGCACACAATTCGGATACGAGTCATGGGCCATCCATGATAGCGCAGTCTCATATTACAATTGGCAAGACGGCTATTCCGCTTTCGCTACGGACACATCCGACCCCAACTCCTGGCTGTACGAGATCCGCCTGTCAAGGACTCACAGCACCACATCTTCCGCACTCGGCTCGGCCAGTAGCGTGAACATCGGCGTAAAGATGGACAACAGGACTTGCGACGACAGCGGCAGCGGAGAAGTCTGGGGCTATTCAAACGGCGCTTCCAGCACCACTACTATCGGCAAGATTCCGTCTTCCGGACTGTACACCGTCACTCTGCCCGCTGCAGGCGAACCGGTTGCGGGCGTGAACATCGACGAAACCTTCACGGAATCATCCGACGACATCAAGAATCCGGAAAGGGGCCTATATAAATTCATCGAGTATAAGTATCATAAGCATAACAGCAGCTCATTCACCGATCCCAACTATTCGCTCACGGATAGCTATGACGAGAACAACACCCTTACGATGACGCTGTTCTACCTCTTCGATTTTGTCGACGGAGATGCAATAACCACGGACGGTCTGAATTATATCCGGTCGGTCCTCACCAATGTGCGAAACAGCGGCAAGAAAGCCATCGTGCGGTTTGGTTATTCCGACGTTCACGAAGAAGACAAGACCAAGGACCCGCAGAACATTCATCAGGAACCAACTCTCAGCCAGATTCTTGACCACATCGAACAGATTAAGCCTATCCTGACCGATTTCGAGGATATCATCTATGTGGCCCAGGCCGGCTTCATCGGAACATACGGTGAATGGTATTATACGACACATTTCAGCAATTTCAGCTATTCGGACGGCAAATGGACCGAGACCAGGGACTGGACTTATAACAGCAGCACC
>JAILDI010000065.1 GCA_024689525.1 Bacteroidales bacterium | reverse complement strand
TTCCGCGATACGGGCGGGCTTACGGTGATACATATGGTGGGAGAAGAAATCGAGCGGAGCGCCTTTCTCCTTCACATAATCGAGGAAATCAGGGCCATATTTGCGCGGATTGGCAAAAGACGGGCCTCCGATTTTAAGATTCGGATAACATTTTTTTAAATATTTTGCAGTAACCACGTACAACTCGTGGAACTGTTCCATTGTGCCGCCCCAGGTTCGGGGGTCGGTCTTCCATCGGTCGCCGGGCTGGTCAAGGTCGGGTTCGTTCCATATTTCCCAATACTTGATGTCCATATGAAAACCATCTGCCCAACCTTCGTTGTAATGACGGATAATGTGTTCGCAGATCTTAGCCCATTTTTTATAGTTCTTCGGCGGATAGATTCCGTACTTGCGCTTCTGGTGCTCTATGCTCTGCCCCAGGCGATAGAATGGTTGTGTGCCTGCTTCAAGCATCTCCAGCAGCACCTTGTCGGTGTTTGTGAAATCGTATGATTTGGGCGAGTTCACCGGCGCGTCGAAATCAGGAAAAACCTGATTGATATCTATGCAGTGCCCGCCGTATTCCGTTCCCAGTGGAGTGTCGTGGGTGCGGCCGAAAGGAATGCGGAGCGCCTTGTAGGCCTCCATCGATGCCTCGGTGGGACCGTTATTGACGGCATTCATGGGTTTTATCGCCCCGACCACGGTGGCCGGATCCAATCCGACCACCGTCTGGGCGATAATAAATAGAGTTATGATTGCGGATTTCAGCATTACTTCTGGTAGGCTCCGGGCCACCAATCGCCGCTACCGCGATCGTTACCCAGCTGGTCTTTGCCAAGGACACCCTTTTCTTCGAGCCAATCCTTGAACTGCGAGCTACCGGCAGCAATCTGGGCGGCGAACGTTGCCTCGTTTATCTTGTTTACGCCTGCAAGGGCGCCGTTCCATTTCCATACGTGATCCGTTGCGTCCCAGCCAAGCGACCCCATATCGGCAGCCGCCTTATTGCCAGTGTCACCGGATGCGGTGTATGAGCCACCGGTATTGCCCTTGGCGGAATACACGTTGTTGAAGCCCATAACATCAACGGCGTTGGTCCACCAGGAGTACTGATCGGTTCCTGCTGCGATAATGGCGTTATTGACAAGATAAGCCTTGGCACCGGATGCCAAATCGAGAATGTAAACCAGTTCCTGACCAGTCATCGGAGTCAGGGCAAAAGTACTTCTGGCCGAGCCGATCAGCGAGCAGTTGCTTATCACGCACTCTTCAAGGAACTTTGTATTGTCCGGACTCGCGTCGCCATCGGCAGCGTTTCCATCGACGTAAACCCAGTTGCCATCGTCCTCTCCTGTTGCCAGGGTGTAGGTATTGTCGTTGATACTGCAGTTATTCATGCAGAAATACTTGGTCCTGGAAACATAGATACTGGAGCCATACTTGTAGGAGGCCCAGTTGCCATCGAACGAGCAGCCGTTCAGGAATATACCGCTGATTTGACAATTCCAGGCAGAAATTGCACCACCACGGGTAGCACGATTGTCCTTGAAATGGCAGTTGTTGAAGTAACCGTTGCCGTCGGCATAGAAAGTGACGGCGCCGCCGTAGCAGCTCTTCATTTCGGTCGATGCTGTCTTTGTGTAATTGTTTTCAAAGGTGCAATTGTCGAAATAGCTGTTGGTGGCATCGTGTCCGAGGCGGACTGCTCCGGCGTGACGTCCATAATTATTGTTGTTGTCGCCGCTATATTCATTGTAATTATCTTTGAATATGGTGTTGCTCACCTTCATCCAACCAAATCCATTATCTCCGCTGGACTGATAAGACAGCGCGGAACCGCCGCTGGATGCGCCGTAGTTCCCAATGAAAGAGCATCTGTCAATAGTGATTTCGGCATTATTTTGGTCATACGAGATGGAGACTGCGCCGCCGAAAGCCTCGTTCTCATCGTTACGCAATGTGTAATTGCCTTCGAAGGAAGTTCCGGTGATTGTCAACGGTCCATTACTTTCCCAGCGAATTGCTCCTCCGAAATTACCGTTTTTGTTAAGCCAGTTATCTTTGAATACCGCATCTTTTATGATTACAGCAGCTTTGTCGCCTGTGAGTATGCAACCGCCGCCCTTGGATGTATTCTCGGCATAGAGACCGCCTTCAATCTCCAAAGTAGCGTCATTCACAATGTTGAGGGCACCTCCCCAGTCAGCGAAGTTCTCCTTCACGGTACAGTTGACTAGCTTGACTTTGGAACTGTTCTGAGCGCGCAATGCACCTCCTCTGCGAGTAGGGATGCTGTTCCGAAGGATGGAGCAACCGGTCATAGTGAGATTACCGTGGATAACAGCGATGGCGCCTCCATCAGGTTTTTTGCCACTCTCTTTGGTAACGGTGTTATCCTCGATAACACTGTTTTCGACGATAACTAATGCATCTTCATGATCGAGGTAGAGAGCGCTGCCAGGCCAGGTGCCGTCATTGTCATGAATGCGGCAGTTCTGAAGAGTAGCTTTTCCCTTGACCAGAAGATTTGCACCATAAGAGCCTCTGTTCCCGTAGAATTCGCAATCCTTGAAATAAACAGTGGATTCTTCCTGAGTATAGATGCACCCGCCGGTAGCTTTGGAATCATCTGACTTGATATTGGCACAATCGGCGAAAATACACTTGTCAAAAGAAGCTGTCGCCTGTTCTTCAATCAGAATCGGAGAATTCCCGGAAGCCACGCCGCGGCCGTTGATGAAAGCTATATTCTTGAACGATACGTTTGCATTCTCTCCCACATTGATCAGCCTGTGAAGGTCGGCTCCAGTGACGAATGTGGTATCCGGAGTTTCAGCTCCGACGATGCTCACGACAACGGGAGCCACTGCGCCGGGATACGTGAAGGCGAGGGAATCGGAGAAGTCCCAGATGCCGGCTCCAAGATGAATGGTGGCTCCATTCAAAGCGTCGGCATAGGCTGACAGCGATTCCGCATCTTCAGGAACAGTGAGGAATGCCTTGAGGGCCGCGAGGTCCATAGCGTTCTCCGCGTTCAGGCCCATCTTGTTGCCAGCACCTTCAAGAGTAGCGAAATACTCGCCCGTAACTTCGAATTCACCGAAGGAATGAATGGTGGACGCCTCTGTGAGGACTTCCTTTTCCAGATAGAATCCTCCCTTGAGACCGGAAGCGTCGTAATATTTCACTACAAGACCTTTGTCGTGGGTGATACCTGCAATGACGCTGATGAAAACGTCACCGGCTGCGAAACCGTCCTCAGAAGCGATTTCCACTTCGGAGTTTACCTCGGTTCCGGGGACTGCAGAAGGAGTGGTACCGGAGAAAGTGACCACCAGGTCGCCCGAAAGAGGCTTTCCTGAGGCGCTCTCCACTACGATACGCTTGTAACCCGCTTCCGGAAGAGTAATCTTGAGGAAGGAGTTGATGTTCGAAAAAGCAAAGGCCTTTTCCACACCCTTGGCAACCGCGATATGAGCGTTGCTGAACAGTCCGGTCTGTACTTTGGGAAGGGTCACGTCGATTGTGCCTGTCGAAGGCATGGAAGAAGCCAGGGCGGCAGGATAGAGAGCATAGTAATCGCTTGCGGCGGGGACCTGTGCCTCGAAGGTGGCCTTCGGGGTGTCCTCACCCCATTTCAGTTTTGCTTCGATGCCGTCTCCCTCACCCGAGAACACCTTTATGACATCGGAAGCCGACCATACGGTATGTCCTTCTTTGATGTATGTTCTGGAGACTGCTGAAGTGGTCGCGGTGAACTGGACCATCGACGGGTCGCCTGTTTCCACCGGAGCGGAAAACTCTTTTGCGCATGATACCGCAACTGCTGCAGCGAGCGTCGCGATTATGATATATGATAACTTTTTCATATTCCGGATTGATTAAAAGATGGGCTTTTCATCGAAATCGGGAAGTCCGCCTTCCTTGTCGTCTTCGCTGGGACCGGATTTAGTGGTAACGTTGATAGACGAGACGGGACTGGCCTTATAGGTTCCTTTTTCACCGTCGGCCGGTTCTGCATAGACCTTTACGTTGTATGCCGTTTCGGTGTGCAGGCCGCTGTAACTTACAAAATTGGTGGTAACGGGAGCGAATTCGCCACCGTTGAACGAGCACATATAGCGTGCTGCGTGTTCCACTGCAGTCCAGATGACTGTGAACTCGGTCGGGAGGACATTCTCCGATTCGAGCACCGGGGCCGTAAGAGCCACGAGGTCGGAGGTCTTTACAGAGATACTTGCCCAGTCACTACTTATGTAGTTTTCCGCATTGGCATCGGAGGCGACGGACTTCACCTTCACAGTGTGATCGGAAAGGGCCACAAGGCCTGTGAAAACCACGCTGAGTTCTTCTGTGCTTTGTTCCGCGCCGTCGTCAAGTTTGTAGGTGTATTTGCCGGCATTGGCTACTGCAGTCCATGATACAGTAAACCCGTTTGTGTGGACTGCACTTGAAGCAAGAGACGGCATAGCGAGGGTGGAAGGTGCCAGAGTGGTGACTTTTGCCTCTCCCCATTCACTTTCTGCGGCCACCTTGAGCATGGCGTCTGCTGGAACAGCCTTAACCTTAACCGTATACTCAGTGGAGTGCCTGAGCCCGTCGACGATAAAACCTGTTTCAGTAGTGGTCTGTTCGGCGGCGTCACCAACCTTGTAAACATACTTCGCGGCATTCTTCACAGATTTCCACGAAACGGTGAATCCGCCGGAAAGGATGTCCGAAATGGTTATTTCCGGACTTGCAAGCACCGTCTTGCCCGTTGTGGAGAAGGTGAAGGGTTCGCAGTAGTCAGAATCTTTCCAGTCGCTGCTTCCCTTGGGAGCTACCGCCTTCATTTTGAGGGAGTAGGAAGTTGATGGAGCAAGACCATCGATGGTGATGCTGACGCCGGTCACCGTTTTTGTTGATACTCCGTCAACAATAACTTCATAGGATTCGGCATTCTTTACCGCTTCCCACATTATTGTTGCATTGTCGATACCTGCATTCGCCAATACCGGAACGGGGACTGCCAGTTTCTGCGGTCCGGACGCAGGCTTCTCGCACGATGTGACGGCAGCAATAACCGTCAGTGCGACGAGTGTGGTTAAACAAATGCGATTCATTTTTTATTAGATTAGTGAATTGTTTAATATGCATCCAAATCTATCGAGACAGGAGTGAAAACACCAGCTTCAATTACGATGTCTTCTATCAGCACAAATGTGATGTCGTCGTCCGAAGCGGTAACAGTCAAGGTGATGGTATCATACTCCCCCGGAGGAAGAATAAAATAGAACGGGCTTTCCCTGGTAGGAATGATTTCCGCTCCTTCAGCGTCCATGTTTATTACGTTGAGACCTCCCACTATAGCGATTGTGCCATCGCTCAGATTGCAAAGGAATGAACCGGAAACCGGCTTGCCGGCATCCAGTGACACAGATTTCAGTGTAACGCTCCCCCTCATGCCTAGAGAGAGCACTCCGCAGAGGCTTGTAAGGCTGACGGAAGACAGATTGTCGGTTTTCCCCCACATCGGAAGAGTCCCCAATGGATGATCCGGCATCGAATGGCTCACTCGGGTATCGAGCGTCCCGCGGAAGGTGATGCCGTCGCAGGATCCGGAAGAAGGATAATAAACGATATACTCATCGCCTGCCGGCTTCTTCCCTTCGAATGAGGCAACTGAATAACCGGCGCCGGAGCTGAGGCTGAATTCGGCCGGCTCATCCTGCTCATTGCCAAGAATGCCGACCTTGTCGCCTTCGCTCCAGGCGGTAAGGTTATTGGTGCCGAGCTGGCATTTCGTTTCGAATGCGTTTATGGAAATGAAGGCCACATCCTTTTCATTCACCGGCGGAAGGCCGGAATCATCTTTATGGCAGCCGACAGCAGCCAACAGCGACAGCAGCAGTAAATCAATCTTCTTCATTTCCTTATTATTCCGTTATGTCGATATACTTGGTTATGGAGCCTGTCGCATTATAGGCATCCTTCACGATGAGGGTAACAGCCACGCCCGTCGCAGGAGAGTCGAACACGATTAACGGAGACTGATAGGTGGACGCAACACCCCCGATGTTCCATGTCCAGGACTTAATTCCGCCTACATTATCCACTGACTTGTCTTCGAAAAGCACTTCTTCGCCGACACGTGCTGATGCTGGGCAGCTGAAATCAGCCCAGGGTTTGTCGTTTTCCTTCACAACAAGTATCTGTTTGGAGTAGCTGTCCTGTCCGGCCCCTTGCTCCGCATAGGCGGTGAGAGTGATTGTGTAGAAGCCGGGCTCGGAGAATGAAATGCCCTCGCATTCAAGGCTATAGAGAACACTGGTGCCGTCTTCATTGCCGTACTCCCACTTGCAGAAGGCAAGGATGTCGTTCCGCACGACTGAGGTGTTTTCTATAACCAGTTCTTCCCCTATTTGGAGCACATCACTCTTTACCTTGAAGGAAGCCCTTACTTCCACGACAGGCTCCTTGCTGCAGGAGAATGCCGTGGCTATGAAGAGCAATATAAATGCTGCTTTTTTCATATCTGTTGTCAGAATTTCAGGGTTATGCTTATTGGATAATGGTCGGATATGTAGGTGATTCCGGCATATTTGTCACGGACGGTCGTGAACCTGGTGACGCTGGAGAACCCTTTGTACCAGCAATGATCCAGCGTCTGTCCGTTCCCGGCTTTCCCGAAACCGTTATATGTGCGGTAGGCATCACCGATCACCGCTTCCTCACGGGCGCTCTTGAAGGTCTTCCTCAACTCCTTGAATATGGAAGAATCCTCTTCGGCGTTCCAGTCAGCAGTGAGGAAAACAGGCAGATTATCGGCATTGATCGCCTTAACTTTCGCAAGGATGGTTTCCATCTGAATGGGCTGAGCCTCAGCTATGTAATCCAGATGGGTGTTGAAATGGTAAAACTCCGTACTGTCCGATTTGAGCCTTACCCTTGCCCAGGTGCAGACACGGTAGTGGTTCGACTGGGGAAGGTGGCTATAGCTGTCGGGAGTGGTAGTAAGAAAGAAAGTTCCGTGGACAATGATGTCCACCGAGTCTTTGAGGTAGAAAATCGCATCACACTCCGGTTCCTCCTTGTTATATCCCAAATCGATTCCGACCGCCCCGTAGCGAGGGTCGTCGGCAAGGATATCCTTGCGCTGAACGGGATCGCACTCCTGGCAGCCCATAAGGATTGGACTCCTGTCCTTGAGCATCGCCGCTACCGCCGGCCGCCGCGACGCCCAACTGAATTCTCCCACATCTCCGATAGATTCGCTTCTCCAGTTGAAGGACATCACGCTGATCATCCTTCCTCCGTCCGAGGCATACGGATCGACATAGAAGCGGGAGTAGTCGTAATCCACAGGCTTGTTGCACGATGCCGCAACGGCTACCGAAGCAACGAGCCATATCACTGATATGATTTTGCTTTTCATATTCTCGTATTATATCACCAACCCGGGTTTTGTGTTAATGTATATCCTTTTGCCGCATACTCGCGGATAATCTGTGGGGGAATTGGAGAAAGATACTGCCTGTCATCTGGCCACCACACCCTTGGAACTGCAAGCACATACTCCAGGTCATATCCCCCGGCGGGATTGGGCCTGGCACGGAGTCCCTGTTCGGCAGAATCCTCGGGGTAAATCTGGACATAGATATCCCTGTATGCGGCAGGAATATCCTTCAGCTCTTTTTCCGAGAAATAGAATTCATTCTGGCCCTTGCCCCTTACGTCGATAGCCGATTCTATCGCAGGGATATGGATACCCGTCCAGGGCAGATCCTCAATAAGGTGTCCTTCGGCCCAACGATCCAAGTCAGAAGTGCGGAAGCCTTCAAAGAAAAGTTCGATGCTCCTTTCGCGACGGATTTCCATAATGGGAGCACTGGTCACGTTGGGATAGAAGTTCGCCTTCATATAAGGGTCGATAACGGTTGGCAGGGTATTGAGTCCTCCTGTTATTCCGGCCCTCTTGCGCAGCGCGCCTATGGTCTTGGACCAGTCTTCGTCAGTGATTATCCCAAGTTCCGCCCTTGCCTCCGCATAGATGAGAAGAACTTCCGCATAGCGCATAAGAGGATAGGAATTGACACTCTTGTCATTGGTGTTGGTGGACACATTGTCAACGACGAACTTGATTATCTGATAACCGGTCATTGACAACTGGGAGATGAACCCCGGAACGAGGTCGGCGGTAGTTGCCCCTGTCATCTGGTAATCAGGATGTTTGATTGTCTGCCTTAGACGGCCGTCGCGATTTGTGAACTCATCCTTGAACAGGGTGGTGGTATAATTTGCCTTGTCCGTAAATGGAGTGCCGTTGGAGTTCAGGTAAGTGAAGAGGAATGCACGGGACATGCAGTCACCGTTGCCGGTCTTTGAGTTGAAATGCCTGTTGGTGGAGCTGTACACGCCATTGTCGGGGTCAGTGCACAGACCGAGTATGGTTTCGTCCGTTTTAATCTCAGTGTCGTAGAACAGGCTGCGATATGCTCCCTTCTCACCGGCATCGGTGTGAAGCGAGAATCCGCCCTTCTTCATGATTACATCGCACGCCTGCCACGCTAGCGTGTAGAGCTCGTCCGCAGTGTAAACCACGTCAGGAAGGTTATGATACCTCTTCCATGAAGCCTCGTACAGGCAGATCCTCGCCTTGAGTGCCAGCGCCGCCCATTTTGAAACTAGGGAATTGCCCACCGAGGAAGTGGTCTTGAGATGCTCGTAGCAGTAGTCGAGATCCTTGATCATGTGGTCTACAATCTCGTCTCGAGGGTCGCGTCCTTTGTAAAGCGTAGCTTCGTCGGTGCTGCTCACCAGATGTTCGAACCAGGGAACGTCGCCGTAGTCACGGAGTTTGCTGAAATAGAACCAGGCACGGAACCATTTGCCAAGGGCAAGATAATGTTCCTTGATGTCTTCGTCCACAGTGCAGTCCTCGCTGAGGAGCGCGTCAAGGAAATAATTGACCCTTCGCAGACCGCTCCAATCCCAACTGGTCACATGCTCGGGGTTATAGGTTCCGGCCACATACTCGTCCCAGTAAGAAAGGGCGGCACAATAATCCACGTGAGAGCTCTCTGTGTAGAATGCATTGTCGAGGGAAGGCAACATGGAATAAAGCGACCAGGAATAGGTCTTGATACCCGATTCCGAGCCGAAAACAGTCTTGCGGTCAGCCTGCGAAATAAGGGGCTCGTCGAGCCGGCATGAAAAGACCAAAGCTCCTGCGAGGAGCAGTGCAAAGATATATCTGATACCTGTGTGTTTCATTGCTTTGTCTTTTTAGAATCCAATCTGCACCCCAAGGCTGAACGTACGCATAGTAGGATAGTTATAACCGTCGCCCTCCTTGCCGCCAAGGTCGCTGTCAGAACCGTAACACACGGTTACCACATCGAAGTCCTTGGTGTATTTATGAAGGGGAGACCAGGTCCAGAGATTCTCAGCTGAAAGATAGATGGAGAGTTGCGACATCTTTAGCTTCTCACGTACCTTCTTCGGGAAATTATAACCAAACTGAAGGTTCTTCAGGCGAACGTAGGACACGTCCATCATATAGCGGTCGATTCTCTTGTCCTGCCAGGAAATACCGCAGTAACCAGTGTATCGCGGAAGAAGTGCGTCCGGGTTCTCGGGGGTCCAGCAGTTGTCCAGTTGCCATTTGTACGCCTGGGCATACGGGCGACAGTACTGACCCCAGAACGGGCCTTCCTTGGTGGGGCACCACAGCCGCTTGCCCACACCCTGAATGAAAGCGGTGGCGTAAAATCCGTGCCAACTCACATCGAGATTGAAAGAATAGGGGAAGCGTGGATGTGTATTGCCGATTATTGTCTGGTCGCCTGGATCGTCCACCGTATTCGAACCGGAATCAATCATATTGTTATGGTTGAGGTCGGAGAAAATCACATGTCCGGGATAGGTCTTTCCGTCGTCGTGCATACGGATGCGGGTCTGATCGTACGGAATCGGCTCTCCCGTATTGATGTTCGTCCAATATGTGGCAATCTGCTCCTCGCTCTGGAAGATGCCTTCCACCCTCCATCCCCACACATCGCCTATCTCATAACCCTCATAGTAGTCACTTATATCCTTCGTCGGGTTGTAGTATTTCGTGATGAATGAACGGCTGTCGGCAAGAGTAGCCTTGATTCCGTAGTTGAAGGGGGAGCCTCCCAGATCGAAACTGTCGTTCCAGGTAAGGGACACTTCCCATCCTTGGGTGTACATGTCGGCATAGTTACCCTTGGGCGAGCTTGCGCCGTATGTGTCTGGCAGGGTGGGGCCGGTGGTGTACATATTGTACGTGCGACGATTATACCAGTCGAACACAAATTCCATCCTGCCGGAGAACATCCCCAGGTCCACTCCGCCGTCCAGCGTCTGGGAGGTTTCCCAGGTCAGGTTGTCGGGAATCTGCGAGGGAATGCTCGTATAGCGAAGTCCGCTTACGCCGTCCAGCGTACGGCACCACGCACTTACGCCCTTGCCCATTGTCTCATAGCTGAATTTTTCCATGAACGCATAGGTATCGACGCTGCCGTTGCCCAGCTCGCCGAAGGAGCCGCGGAATTTGAGGCTGGATATGATTTTGGGGCTCACCTTCCACCAGTGTTCCTTGGATACTCTCCATGCTGCCGAAGCCGAAGGGAAGAAGCCCCACTGGCTATTCGTCGGGAATTTGGACGAGCCGTCGTAACGGCCGTTTATTTCCAGAAGGTAGCGCTCGTCATAAACGTAATTGAACCTGTACATAAAACCGGCTACTCTCCATCGGCTTGCCGACGACGATGTGCTCACATCTTCGCCGACTGCCAGATTAAGGTTATCGGTGTCGTAGGTGAGAAGGTCATAGCGCTTGGCGGTGACCCCCTTCCAGTCTTCCCGCTCGTAGTTATAACCGACCATCGCCTTGAAATAATGCTTTTCGGCAAAAGTCTTCTCATACTCCGCATAGGCATTGGTGGCGATATAGTCTGTCTGGGAGAAATACTCTTGCAGATAGTCGTCCGTACCCGGAGTGCCCAGATAGGATATTACGCCCGGAGCGTCGCTGTAAGGAACCACGGTTCGCTTCTGTACCTCGTTCTTGCCGCGGTCGGCATAGGTGAAATCCGCATTGAACCGCAGGGTGTTATTAAAGAAAGAAGCATTGAGGGCAGAAGTGGTCTTATAGTTGCGCACCTTGCGGTTTTTGTAGTTGTTACCTGTTACCAGACCACCCACTGCATATGCACCGGACATGGTGAGAGTGCCGTCGGGGTTGAATATCGGAACGCTGGGATGGCCCTCGGAGTTGATTGCCGCCCAAAAGTTGCCAGAACTTTGCTGATTTGAGGTGGCGGGGATATGGTAAAACTCGTTGTTGATGTTGATGTTCTCCGAAAACTTGAGCCAGGGCCTGAGGTTGGCCGTCATCTTGGCGCGGAGATTCATTGTGTTATACTTGTCCGTGCTCAGGTTGAACAGACCGTCGTACTGATAGATGCGGCCGGAAACATAGTAACTGAAATCCTTTCCACCACCGCTTACGGAAACGTTGTGAGTTCTGGAAGTGGTGTAGTCTTTATAAAGGAAATCGTAATAGTCTTCATTGCCGTAATAGACATATTTGCCGTCGGGACCGACCTCAGTGGTGCGTTTGTTGCCTGCCAACTGGCGCTGGCGGAATTCCTCCAGCCAGGTGCGGGAGAAAGGCTGGGTTTTGTTGATGGTGTTCTTTCCCACACCGTTCACGTTCTTGTAGGCAAGGTCGAACAGATACGCATATACGTAGCCGTCCGTAACCACATCAGGCACTGCAGTCGGGTTCATTATGGAGAACCCGCCGGTGTAGTTGATCTTGGGCCTGCCCTCCCCCGTGGGATTCTTGGTGGTTATGATGACCACGCCGTAGGGCGCCCTGGAACCGTAAACGGCAGCGGAGGCTGCGTCTTTGAGCACGGAGACGCTCTCGATGTCGTTCGGGTTCAGGTTGGCAGGGTCTCCTTCAACACCGTCGATAAGGATGAGGGCGCTACCGCCTGCGCCTATCGATGTGGTGCCGCGGATGTTATAGTCGGCGCTGCGTCCGGGCTTACCGTCCACCAGTTCAATGTTGAGGTTCGGAACTACGCCCTGCAGCATCTGAGTTGCATTCGCGACAGGGCGGCCGGCGAACACTTCTGCACTCACCTGGTCCACTGCGCCGGTAAGGTTTTCCTTCTTGACAGTGCCGTAACCCACAACCACAAGTTCTTCCAGGAACTCGGCGGACGCTTCCAGAAGGATCTTCATCCCCTGCACCGGTTTTGAAACACTGAAGCTGTAGTCCTTGAAGCCGATGGAACTCACCACTACTGTGGATCCGGCCGGTACTGAGATGGAAAACTCTCCGTCAAGACTCGTGACGGCACCCCTGGTGGTTCCCTCGACCATGACGGAAGCGCCGATGACCGTTTCCCCGGTAGAGGCATCCAACACAGTGCCGTTCACGGGAACCATGTTCTGTGCCAGCGCAAGCGGTCCGAGCAGGACCATAAGAGAGGCCAATATGTGTTCTATTCTGATATTTAACATACCGGTTTTGTTGATAATCGTTATTATTGCATAATGTGTGCGCACACACCAACAATGCAAATTAAGGTATTTTTCTTTATAATAGCAAATAATAAAGGAAAAAAATCAGATTTCGTCCGTCCAGTAGGACAGGTTCTCCTTGAACACTATATCCACCGGCTGGAATTCCCTGAGCGTCTTGTCCGGAACGCCATAGAGAAGGAAGTGCAGAAGGGATTCCACCGCGTAGAAGCCCTGACGGCCGGGGTGCTGGTTCACGAGGAAGTCGAGCGTGCCCTCCCGGATGCAGCGGGCATTGCCTTCCGTGACATCGAACCCTCCTATGTGCAAGCCCTTGATTCCTGCGGCGGAAAGGGCGTCGGCAATAAGGTACCCGGTGGAAATCACTGAAGCTATACCCTTGACCCTGGGATTGTTTTCAAGGAACGAGCAGATGTCCTCCCTTGTCTTTTCAGTGTCGTCGACCGAAAAATACCCTTCCGCAAGAGCCTTCTCCTTTCCCATGGCGATGAAATACTCGCGGAATGCCTCCAGCCTGATGGCTGAGTTGTTGGACATCTGGGTTCCCACACGCCTGGGCAGGAACACGGCCACCTGCGAGCCGGAAGGCGTGAGTCCGTCGATCAGCCTTGCGAGAAGGCTCCCGCAAACCCTTTGGTCGGCCAGGAAACTGGCCACCGGCCTGGTTCCGGGAACACGGCCGTCAACGAAGACGTAAGGGATGACGCGCTCGTCCAGTTTCAGGCAAAGGTTCCTGGTTTCATCCACGAAGGTGGTTCCGAGAATCACTGCGGAACAGTCCATGGTGGCAATCTGTTCGAACGCCTCGCGGCAGGAAAGGGAGTTGAACTGGTCGAAGAAAACAAAGTGGCTGCGGATGGAGATGTCGCCGTATTCGAGAAGCCCGCGCTCAATTCCCGACCTTATGAGGTCCCAGTACTCCCCTTTCTGGGAAGACGGAATGGATATTACCAGGTCGAAACTCTTTTTTGTCTTCTTGAATGCCACCGCAGAAGTGTGCAGGTTGTATTTATAGGAATGTGTGTTAAGCACACTCCGCACCGCCTCCTCCGCTTCGGAGGATACCTTTCCACGGTTGTGGAGCACCCTGTCCACGGTACCTGCCGACACTCCTGAAAGTTCAGCTATCTGCTTAATAGTCAACTGCTGCGCCATACGGATTGCAAAGATAATCATTTTTCAGGAAATGCAATTTCTTCCGGCATTTTGTGTGTGTGCACACATTTATTGATTTATTTTACTATATTTGTAGCTGTTTGAATCAAGAGCAATAGTAAACATGAAGGATTTAACCGGAAAAGTCGCAGTCGTAACAGGAGGAGCACGCGATATAGGCAGGGCCATTTCCCTGCGCCTCGCGGCGGAAGGAGTCAAAGTATGCATCAATTACTGCCACAACGAGGCGGCGGCCAAGGAAACCCTTGAACTGGTGCGCAAGGCAGGAGGGGAAGCCATACTGTTCAAGGCCGACGTTACCAGGGCTTCAGAAGTGAAAGCCATGATGGCCGCTGCTGCCGGGGCCTTCGGCGGAAAGATAGACATCCTCGTGAACAATGCCGGCGGCATTATGGGCCGTAAAAAAATACAGGAGCAGGATGAAGAGTGGTACGAGGCCCTTATGGACCTCAACTTCAAGAGCTGCTGGCTCTGCACCAGGGAAGTGCTGAACTATATGGACCGCGGCGCCATCGTGAACATATCCTCGCAGGCGGCACGCGACGGCGGCGGCCCCGGCTCTTCCATCTACGCCTGCGGCAAAGCCGCGATGCTGTGCCACACACGCGCAATGGCCAAGGAGCTCGGGCCGCAGGGCATACGCGTAAATGCGGTGTGCCCGGGAATGATAGACACCTATTTCCACGACACCTTCACCGCTCCCGAAGGAAGGCAGGCCCTTCACCGCAGCGCTCCCCTTCGCCGCGAAGGCGAAGCGGAGGAAGTGGCCGGACTGGTTGCATTCCTTGCAGGCGACGATGCCGGCTACATTACCGGCAACGGGGTGGACATCAACGGCGGCTGCCTCTTCTCCTGATGAAGAACATACTGAAAAGCATATTACGCTGGATAGCTATGGTGGGGCCCGGGCTTTTTTGTCTGGGCTTCACCATAGGAACGGGGAGTGTTACCTCGATGGTGAAGTCGGGCAGTATGTTCGGAACCGGCCTGTTGTGGGCCCTGGCCATAAGCGCCTTCTTCACCTGGGTAATGACCTATGCCTACGGGCACTACGGAATCGTCACCGGCGACACGGCCATCCACGGCATAAGGCAGAATCTCCGCGGCGGCAAGGCATGGGCAGTCATCCTGATAGCAGGCCTGGTCGTCAGCCAGTGGATAAGCCTTTCCAGCATCCTCAACATCACGTCCAACGCCGTGGCGGAAGTGCTGTACCTGTGCATACCCGGGCTGCCGGCCACGGCATCGTACTGGATTGTCCTGGGAATGGCGGTGCTCATAGCAGGAACTGTCTGGTTCGTACTCAACCGAGGCAATTACAGCGTCTTCGAGAAGATTCTCTCGGTGCTTGTGACCCTTATGGGACTGGCCTTCATAATATCTATGTTCATTGAACTGCCGGCCCCGGGAAAGATAATCCGCGGATTCTTACCAAGAATCCCCGATTCGGCCGACGCCCGCCTGTTCATAGCCGCTTTCGTGGGCACTACGATGTCTTCGCCCACCTTCGTAATCAGGCCGATGATAATCAAAAGCAAAGGCTGGGGCAGGGACGACGGCCGCCTTCAAAGGCGCGATGCCGCCGTGAGCGCATCGCTCACCTTCATCATCAGCGCATCCATAATGATTTGCGCGGCGGGAGTGCTTCACGCCAGGGGCATACAGGTGGAGAAGGTGCTGGACATGATATACGTACTGCAGCCAATCGCCGGACGTTTTGCAGTGGCACTGTTCGTGGTGGGGCTTCTG
>JAILDI010000041.1 GCA_024689525.1 Bacteroidales bacterium | reverse complement strand
GTTTTTACAAGCCTACAACGACATCCGCTCCCGTGGAGCCATCCCCCTCCTCTGCGGAGGGTCCGGACTGTACATAGAGGCCGCCACCCGCGGTTACAAGTTTACATACGAAGGCGTTCCGGAAGGCCTTCCGGTGAACACATACTACATCGGCACGCTGGTGTCAAGGGAAGAAAGGGTGGAGAGGATCGACCGGAGGCTTCACGAGCGCCTGGAGGAAGGGCTTGTGGAAGAGGTGCGCGCCCTGCTGAATAGCGGCATCCCCGCCGATGACCTTATCTGGTACGGACTTGAGTACAAATTCGTCACCAAGTACATACTGGGCGAACTCTCCTTCGACGACATGGAAACAGCCCTTGCCAACGCCATCCACCAGTTTGCCAAGCGCCAGATGACCTGGTTCCGCGGCATGGAGCGCGACGGCATCCGCATCCACTGGACCCGCGTTTAATCTGCCGAAAAATCAGTATCTTTGCAATCGGAATGGAAGCAACCGTAGTAAAGAACGCCGGCAGCCATTATCTGCTGTCTCGCCTTCCGGAGTGGGACCCGTTCGAGGCCGTGCTCCGCGGGCGCATACGCCTCGGCGGCAGCGGGATAACCAACCCGGTTGCCGTAGGCGACCGCGTGGAGTACTCGCTGGACGAGGCCAACGGCAAAGCCGTCATCGACAAAGTGCTTCCCCGCCGCAACTACGTGATCCGCCGTTCCACCAATCTCTCCAGGCAGGCGCACATCATCGCGGCAAATGTGGATATGGCATATCTCATTGTGTCGATGTGCTTTCCGGAGGTGAAACTCCCCTTCCTGGACAGGCTCCTCGTCACCTGCGAAGTGTACGGAATCCCTGTGACGATAGTCTTATCCAAGGTCGATATGTACCGGGACTTCGCCGCAGAGCAGATCGAAGCCTTCCGTCACATATACGAGAGCGCAGGATACCGGGTGGTGGAAACGTCGATTGTGACCAGCGAGGGCATTGCCGATATCCGCGAGTCCTGCCGTGGCCGCATCAACCTCTTCTCCGGCGAATCCGGCGTGGGCAAATCGTCGCTCATAAAGGCCCTGGACACGTCCCTGAACCCGAAAACGGGCGAAATCTCCGAAGCGCATCTGCAGGGGAAACATACCACTTCCCTATACGAAATGTATCCCCTCGCTTCCGGTGGATTTGTTATCGATTCCCCCGGTCTTCGCGGGTTCGGACTCGTGGACCTGGAGAAGGAGGAAATCTCCAAATACTTCCCCGAGATGCTGCGCGCCTCCGAGGGGTGCCGATTCACTCCCTGCACTCACACCCACGAGCCCGGCTGCGCGGTGAAAGCCGCGGTGGAGGCCGGCACAATAAGCTCCGAACGCTACAATTCCTATCTGGGAATGCTGGAGGAAGACCGTAAGTTCCGATGAAACTCCGCCGCGAAATCCTGCGCCTGGCCCTTCCCAGCATCCTGGCCAACATCACCGTGCCGCTTGTGGGAATGGTGGACCTTGCCGTAGCCGGTCACCTGCACGGGGACTTCTCCAGCGCCGCATTCATCGGCGGCATCTCCGTGGGGTCGATGCTCTTCGAACTACTGTACTGGAACTTCTCGTTCCTCCGCACCGGAACCGGCGGCCTCACCGCCCAGGCCTACGGCCGTGGTGACGTGGAGTACCAGGCCTTCTGCCTGAAGCGCGCGCTACGGATTGCGCTCCTCTCCGGCCTGGCGCTCATTGCAGTGCAATGGCTGATCGTCCAGGGAGCGTTCCTCGTTGTGAAATGCAGCCACGAGGTGCGTCGGCTGGCCACACAATACTTTTATATAAGGATATGGGCGGCTCCCGCCACAATTTCCCTCTTCGCCTTCAAAGGCTGGTTCATCGGCATGCAGGACAGCGTGCGCGCAATGGCGGCAGACCTCACGGTGAACATCGTGAACATCGTGGGCAGCATAGCCCTCGCCCTCCTTCTGGGCTTCAAAGGCATCGCCCTGGGCACCGTCCTCGCCCAGTGGTGCGGCTTCGCATATTGCATCTTCGCCATAACTCACCGCTACCGCACTGTCGTTTCACCCCCCAAAAAAGAGGAGTCAAACGTCAAAAATGGCCGTATTTGCTGTTTGACCTCCCAAGAATCCGGGGTCAAACGACACTTTGAAAATGGAAGCTTCTTTAAGATGAACCGGGATTTGGTGCTCAGGTCAATGTGTATGATTGCGGTTTACATCGGATTCACGGTGATATCGGCGCGGCACGGGGATTTGATGCTGGCATCGGCATCGATACTGATGAAGCTGCTGATGCTGTTCAGCTATTTCTCCGACGGATTTGCGTACGCCGGCGAGGCGCTCACGGGGAGATTTGTCGGGGAGCAGTCTGCCGATGGAGTACACTCCGCCGTGCGTGGGTGTTTTCTTTGGGGCGGAGGGTGCGCGGTGCTGTTCCTGGCGGTTTACGGCCTTTGTGGGGTGCCGCTGCTGAGGCTTTTCTCCGGCGATGCGGCGGTGGTCGATGCAGCCAGGCAGTTCCTGCCCTGGCTGATGCTGATGCCACTCATCGGCATACCTGCTTTCATCTGGGACGGCATCTACACCGGCGCCACCCGCACACACGATATGATGCTTTCCGTGCTGCTCTGCGCAATAGGCTTCTT
>JAILDI010000039.1 GCA_024689525.1 Bacteroidales bacterium | reverse complement strand
ACTTACGGCAACCGGAAGGCTTTCGTCGTCCAATCCCAACCTCCAGAACATCCCGGTTCGCACGGAGCGCGGCAAGGAAATCCGCAAGGCCTTCATTCCCGGCAGCCCGGACGGCATCATCGTATCGGCCGACTATTCCCAAATCGAGCTTCGCATAATGGCTCACCTGAGCTGCGACGAGCATCTGGTGCAGGCCTTCCGCGAAGGGCGCGACGTACACGCCGCCACGGCCGCCAAGATTTTCGGCGTGCCCGTGGAGGAGGTCACACGCGAGCAGCGCGGCAGGGCCAAGACGGCCAATTTCGGCATAATGTACGGCATATCGTCCTTCGGCCTGGCCCAGAGGCTTGGTATGGGGCGCAAGGAGGCGAAAGCCCTCATCGACGATTATTTCCGCTCCTTCCCTGCCATCGAGTCATACATCCAGACATGCATGGAGTTTGCGCGCGAGAACGGCTATGTGGAGACGCTCTTCGGACGCCGCCGCTACCTGCCGGAAATCAACGCCTCCAACGCCACGATCCGCGCCCTGGCTGAGCGCAATGCCGTCAACGCCCCCATCCAGGGCACTGCTGCCGACATTATCAAGCTGGCCATGATCGAGGTGGACAATAGGCTTGCCGATGCCGGACTTCGCAGCCGGATGGTGCTGCAGATCCACGACGAACTGCTCTTCGACGCATATCCCGATGAACTTGAGCAGCTCCGTAGTTTGGTTGTCGATGCAATGGAAAACGTATGTTCGCTGAGCGTACCCCTCACCGTGGAGTGCAGTTCGGGCAAAAACTGGCTGGAAGCCCATTAGACTATGGAATACAACGAAAAAGACCTAGTAAAGCTGGCCCTCGCCGGCGACCAGATAGCTTATCGGCAGATCTACCAGATTCACGAAAAAGCCGTCCGCAGCCGCGTGAGCGCGTACTTCCAGTGGAAGGCCGATGTCGATGACGTAGTTAGCGAGACCTTCCAGAAGGCGTTTATGAACCTGGCCGCCTTCGATCTCAGCCGTGAGCTCCGCCCCTGGCTTTTCACGATTGCCACCCGCACCGCGCTGGACCATCTGGACAGCATCAAGCGTGAAGACCGCAAGAAGGAAGGTTTCATCCACGGCGGCACGGCCCAGGGCGACGAAGCCGGCGACCCTCTCACCGACAAAACTCCCGAGGAGGAGATCATCAGCGACGAGAACCACGAACGCCTGATGGGTTTCATGGAGGAGTTGTCGCCTCTGTATAAGGAAGTTATGATAAAATATATGATCGAGGAGCTGGAGTACGAGGAAATTGCGAAGGAGCTTAACCTTCCTCTTAATACCGTACGCACGCGCATACGTCGCGGAAAGCAGCAGCTCTCAGAAATGATGTTAAGGGGGGAAGTGCAATGAGTGCGGCGGAGTTTTTGGCATTTGTAAAGGAGTGGTTCCCGCTCACCCCGGAGCAGGAGCAGCGTTTCGCGGCCCTGGAAGGGCTGTATCGTGAATGGAACGCACAGATCAACGTGATTTCCCGCAAGGATATCGACAATGTGTACGAGCATCACGTGCTTCATTCGCTTGCCATCGCCAGATATCTCCAGGTGAGCGGACTGGCCGATGATTTTGCTGCTGCTGAAGTCCTGGACCTTGGCACCGGTGGCGGTTTTCCCGGCATTCCCCTGGCGATTCTGTTCCCTTCTGCAAGGTTTGTCCTGTGCGATTCCGTAGGCAAGAAGACTATCGTTGCCGAAGCTGTGTCAAAGGCTCTGGGGCTTGAAAACGTTTCGGTGGTTCACGCCCGCGCAGAGGGCCTGCCACAGGATTTCGATTATGTTGTATCCCGCGCCGTGGCATCCCTGCCCGACTTTTACCCCTGGGTGAAAGGCAAGTTCCGCAAGGGAATACTTTACCTGAAGGGAGGCGAGGTGAATGCGGAGATATCGGCCATAATGGCCCGCTACAGGCTTGCCCGAGGCAGCATCCACACCTGGAGGGTTGACTCCTGGCTCCCCGGCGAATGGTTCGCGGGAAAACTTGTCATACATATTGAAAAATAAATTTGGCGGTTTGGCGGGAAATTCTTACCTTTGCAACCCCTTATAAGCGAAATAATAAAAACGTGATATCATGAAAAGAACATTTCAACCCTCCCAGCGCAAGCGCGTGAACAAGCACGGTTTCCGCGCCCGCATGGCCAGCGCCAACGGC
>JAILDI010000035.1 GCA_024689525.1 Bacteroidales bacterium | reverse complement strand
GATGGACGATCTCTTTGCGTAGAATTTTTTTCTGCTAAAAGTCTCCAAATAAGCGGGATTTAGTAAAGTATCTAATAAAGCCCGGCCTACTGTCTTTTTTGTGTTATATGCATTTTCACTCACAGGACCCCCAAGGCATATAGGGCAACAACGGGTTCCAGGCGACTGCACTTGCATTTTTGATTGAGAATGACGATATTTGTTTGTCAATTATACATATTATGAAGCAGAACTTGTTCAAACTCCTGCGGGCTATTTTGGTGTCCGCGGCAATAGTGTTTTCATTCGCGGCCTGCAAGGGTGAAGATCCTGTACAACCCAATAATGGCAACGAGAACCAGGGCGGCAATGAAAATCAAGGCGGTAATGAAAACCAGGGTGGTAACGGTAATGAAAACGGCGGCGGCACTACAACGATTGCCGTAACCGACGTTACACTTAGCCCGGAGACACTTTCACTTATCGAAGGTGAAACCGGCAGTCTTACCGCCACGGTCTCTCCTGCCGATGCCAGCAATGCAAATATTGTTTGGAGCAGCGACTCCCCTGGTGTGGCCACTGTGGATAATGGCCTTGTGACGGCGGTCAGTGAGGGTTCTGCCAAGATAACCGTCACAACGGAGGACGGAGGCTTCACCGCCAGCTGCCAGGTGAGCGTCAGCGCCCCCGCGCCTGTATTTACAATGGAGCCCGTAGACCTTGGGCTCAGCGTTAAATGGGCCTCGAGCAACCTGGGAACGACCACCCCTACAGAAAGCGGCGACTATTACGCCTGGAACGCATCGGATCCCGTCCCCGGCCTTTGCGGCAAAGCCTGGCGTATGCCCACGCGTGCGGAGTTCGAGGAGCTGATCAATCCCGCCAACTGCAACGTGGAGGAAACCACGCAGGGCGGTGTCAAAGGCTACAAGATAACCAGCAAAAGCAACGGCAACAGCATCTTCCTCCCCGCAGCAGGATACAAGAAGGGCAGTGACCTCCGGGATAATCAGGACTATGGATACTACTGGTCTTCAACTGCCTGCAGCAGTGTCGCGGCTGCCTGGTATCTGGATTTTATGATGGAAGGGCATAAAGGGACTGGCAAAACGCTGACCCATAACGGTGTAAAGAACATTTATTCCGGATCTGATCTAGAATGCGCACTTTTTACAGAGAAGGGTAACGGCAGTCTTACTTATTATCCTGATGCCTCGTTCAAGGTGACGTGGAACAACTCAGGTGATGTTGTCGGGCAGCTTGGCCAGATGTTCAATTACACCCAAAAGCACGACGAGATAGGAAACATCGCTGCAGATTACAAGTTTACAAAACAAGGAAATGCCGGTAGCGGTTCGTATATCGGCATCTACGGTTGGACCGGTTCTGAGAATATCACGGAGTTTTTCATTGTGGAAGACCAGTTTAGCCTGTTTACGCCTTATGGATGTACTTCACAGGGCGATTATGTGGTTGACGGAGACACTTATACATTATATAAAGGAATGAGAGCTAATGCCCCCACTGTTTTTGGGAACACTGCGGATTTCTATCAGTATTTTGGCGTTCGCAAGAGCCGCCGTCAAGAGGGTCACGTGGACGTCTCGGACCATTTCAAAGAGTGGGAAAAGAGGGGCTGTGTCCTGGGAAATCTCGAAAGGGTGACGGTGTTTGCCGAGGCTTTCGCCGGGCAAGGCAGCGTAGATTTCACCTATGTGAACATCTATCCTCAGGCGAGTTACTCCTCCTGGCTAGAAGCAAACGGCCTCACTGGCGCTGACACCGCCTGGGACGCCACCCCTTCAAAGTGGGGCGGCGAAGTAACCAACGCCTATATGTTCAATCAGGGCAGAGACCAGCTTTACCGCTTCCCCGCGGGGACGACCCCATACCTGAATCTCCGTGAGCAGGCTATCCTCCAGTCCATCCGTCCCGTCACAAAATAAAGATCTTTACTCTACAAGAATGCCCGGCCTGAAAAGGTCGGGCTTTGTCGTACCATAAAGTGGGCTTACAGCCATTCGCTTCCGGTGTAATCGGCGCGAAGATAATTGATCGGCGTAACGGTATAGGTCCAGGTGTAGGTGCCGTCGCCATGGTCCGTGCGGGCGCTGCGGATCACCTTGAATCCCGGAGCGGCGAGGGGGTCGGTGACTTCGGTTTCTCCGGTTGAAGTAGAACCCTGATAATTGCTTCCATACATACCGCAGTAAACACCACTTTGCGCTGTGACGGTTAGTGTTCCGTTGCCGCTGAGCTTAAGGGCACCGCCTATATAAACCACAGTTTGATAATCGGTGCAGGTAATGCTGTTAGTACCATCGACAATAATGTTCAAATCCGCATTGGAATAGATGAACCTCATGATCACATCTTCAAGTGTAGCCGTGAGGTTGCTGAGTGTAACCGTGGAGCCGCCATACAGCTGGAAATAGTAGCCATAGCTGTTCCCGCTGATTGTGATCTCGGAAGGATTATTATCCGGTCCGTAAACCAGATAACACCTATTGGACGGCTCTACGGGCGCCCCATTCTTAACACTGGTCCAGGTAATGGTTGGCCGCTCGTAATTAATCTTCGTAAGATGGATGGCCGATGAGTTATAATAATACTTTCCATTATTGAATCCGCTTGAGGGCGCAGCCTTTGTGCCCCTGTACTCTTCTCCATTATCATCGATTGCCGTAAAGTTTATTACATCACCGGCAGAAACGCTCTCCTTGATACCAAGGGCAACATAAAGATAATCGCTGGTGGGGGTCGAAAGATTAACCGTAACCAGGCTGTTAACTGTTGTTCCGGAATAATGGCGTCCATCCAGCGGGGTACACATATATGCAATACTTCCATTTTCCGAATAGATGCTGAGTTTGGACACAGTTATAGGTGAACTACTTTCATCTACGAATTTGAAGCGGAAAATGGACTGCAGATTCTCAAACTCGGCTGTCTCTGAGGCCGATAGTTTATTGCTTTCATAAAACATCGCCGTCACAGTGGCTATTGCGCCATCAAGGGCCCCCGAGGCCAAGCCATTCTGTCCCCTGTAGTCGAATCGGTTAGACGTTAAACTAGTAGAACTGAATACGCTTAAATTGTAAAGTAGCACAAGAATGTCGCCCTGGCTTATGGTCCCGGTAAGAGTGCCAACAAGGTCGCACTTAGTGTCGTTCTCGCTCAGATTCGATGGCTCGAGGTAGCCGTCAAGCATGGCATTCGTGGTCTGATTGTATACATAGACCCGCTCACTGGTAGTAAAAATGCTGGTACTCGTTGTGCCGTCAATAGTCACGGCGCGGCTCTGGGCATCGCTCCCGTTGGCGGCGTGGATGCATACCTCATAGACCTCTGTTTCAGGAGCATCGCCCTCTTTTGTGCAGGCAGTAAGCCCGCTTACAATCATGGCGCCCAGCATCATGGCTGCGGCCAAAAAACTACTCTTTTGCATAGTGTATTTTGTTTTAATTATTACCATTCCTCCGATTCATAATTCGTTTTTTTCGCAGCGATAGTCTGCACGAACGACCTTGCCAGCGCAAGATCGAGGACATCCGTTTGTGGAGCCTCGTAAAATCTTTTGTCCTCGTTCATATAATGATAGTCTTAAGATTGCCAACCAAATATCAAAGATGGGGTTTTTTATTGAAAGATGCAAGGATAGATGCGGCTTCGCATAGGAGAAAAAGCATGTGGCCCATCAGAAGCCGTGAAATGTAAGTAACTGAGCGACAGCCGCTTATGTGATTTAAGGTGGGAAGAATTCCCACCTTAAATTGCGTTATTCGTTGATTCACAGCGAGTTGCATTTCACGCGCCAGAACGACAGGTCCTGCTTTTGAGCGACATTTTGAGCGACAGGGCCAGGAAGTGTCGCTCAAAGTTTCCCGAAAAAGCCGTATATTTGCCGATAGTATGAAGAAGATTATCGCACTTGCAGCGGCACTAGCCGTGTGTTTCAATGCCATTGCCGATGAGGGCATGTGGCTGCCAGTACTTATTTCAGAAAGGATTCCCGATATGCAGTCCAAGGGCTGCAGGCTCAGTGCCGAGGACATCTACAGCGTGAATCAGGCGTGCCTGAAGGATGCCGTGGTGCTGTTCGGAAGCGGGTGCACGGGGGAACTGGTGAGCGACCAGGGGCTCCTGTTCACGAACCACCACTGTGGATACAGTTTCATCCAGAGGCATTCTTCCGTGGAGCACGACTACCTGAAGGACGGTTTCTGGGCGATGAACAACTCGCAGGAACTCCCCAACCCGGGACTCACCGTGCGTTTCCTGGAAAGGATGGAAGACGTAACAGCCGTGGTCCTGAAGGGCTACAAGTCCAAGATGACGGAGGAGCAGCGCCAGAAGCTCATTGAGAAAAACAGCAATAAGCTCATCGAACAGATAACCAAGGGACAGAACGGCATCAAAGCCAGCGTGGAGGCCCTGTATTACGGCAATCAGTACTTCCTGTTCGTGTTCAAGGAGTACCGCGACGTGCGTCTGGTGGGCGCTCCGCCGTCGTCCATCGGCAAGTTCGGAGGAGAAACCGACAACTGGATGTGGCCCCGCCATACCGGCGATTTTTCAATTTTCCGCATTTATGCCGATGCCGATAACGAACCGGCCGATTACAGCCCGTCGAACCAGCCCTACAGGCCCAAAAAATCGCTCACAATATCCCTCAAGGGCGTGAATGAAGGCGATTTCACCTTTGTGTACGGCTGCCCCGGAAGCACCGAGGAGTATGTGCACTCGGAGGCCGTCCGCTATATCCAGGACATCTCCGATCCCGAGAAGATTGCCCTCCGCACCACACGCTTGGAGATTATGAAGAAGTATATGTCACAGAGCCAGGCCGTGCGAATCCAGTATTCATCCAAGTATGCGAGCGTAGCTAACGCGTGGAAGAAGTGGCAGGGAGAAGAAAAAGGCCTCCGCAAGAACAACGTGGTTCCCGCCAAGCAGGAGTACGAGGCCCGCTTCGAGCAGTGGGCCCGGGGCACAGAATACGCCTGGATAACGGAGCATCTGAGTAATATGTACGCTCTCCGCAACCCGTATTTCCGGGCCTACGAATACTACAACGAGACCGTCCGCAGCATCGAAAAACTGCGTATGGCCTCCGGGCGCGGCATCAATATGAAAGACTACTACCAGCCCATCGACGAGGAGATCTTCGTGGCAATGATGTCGGCCTTCGACAAGGCTCTGGACGACAAATTCAAGCCGGGCTTCTTCCTGGACCTCCGCGAAAAATACGGGTCGATGGAGGCCCTGAAGGACGCAGTCTTTGCCGATGACGAGCTGGCGGCCGAACTGGCCAGAGCCCTGGACAGGGAGTTCTGGGATGGGATTTACCCCCAGCTGGACGAGATGGAGCAGGCCATAAACCTCCTCTACCGCAAATATATGCGCGGCCAAATGGAGTTCGAGCCCGACAAGGCCTTCTATCCGGACGCCAACCTCACGCTTCGCGTAGCCTATGGCCACGTGGAAGGCTACAGGCCTGCCGATGCCATATACTACAAGCACGTATCCACGTTGCGCGGCATTATCGAAAAAGACAATCCGGACATCTTCGACTACAATATCCCTCAGGAACTGCGCGATATCTACGCCCGCGGCGGCTACGAGGATCAGCCCGTCTGCTTCCTGGCCACGAACCACACCACGGGCGGCAACTCCGGAAGCCCGGTGCTCAACGCCGACGGCGAGCTCATCGGCATAAACTTCGACCGCGTATGGGAAGGGACGATGAGCGACCTGGTCTTCGACCCGGAAATCTGCCGCAACATCTCCCTGGACGTGCGCTACATACTCTTCATAATCAAGGAAATCGGCCACGCCGGTTATCTCCTGGACGAAATGCGATTCAACTAGTATGGCGGGCACGCGGACCAGAAGATGGCTGTCGCTGGTACCCATCGCGGCGCTTGTGGCGCTGCAGGCTGTGAGCATCGGCATTTTCCATCACCCTCATCGCCTTTACTCTCATCGGCTGGAAGATTGTGCGCAAGGTCTGATCTGTGGCGGAGGCCGCTGAAAAAGTCCTCTAAACCGCAGCCAAGTGAGAAAAAAGTTTGCAGATTTCCATGAATTTATTTGGTGGTCTGCAATCTTTTTTGTAACTTTAACATGTTGAATAATAATGGTTTATGCTTAACACGCAGTC
>JAILDI010000030.1 GCA_024689525.1 Bacteroidales bacterium | reverse complement strand
AGGTCGATGGAGCCGCTGTGCCGGGGGATGTATGGAATCTGGTTGCCGAAAGTCCGGCTCTCGGGATCGCTGTGGTCCAGGGCCTGCTGGAAGGTGTATCGCAGTGCGGCCGTAGCGGCGAAATCGCCGTCCTGGTAGCCTCCGGAGGCCTTTAGGTCCAGGCCGATGATATCTGCAATGCCTATGTTGAGCATCGTCCACCGGAACTGCGAAGCCGTGGGAATAGCAACTATTTTATTTTTTACTGTATTATAATATGCCGATGTTCTGACATCCCATTGCCACTTGCCGTGGCAATTTTGATGTCGAACATCTATTGCATACTGCGTGGCGCTTTCGGGGACGAGATTGGAGTTGCCCATGAGGGCGTAGTAGAGGTCGTTGAAGGTGGGGAGGCGGTAGGAGCGCTTGGCGAAGGCGGAGAGTTCGAGGGCGTCGGAGGGGAGCCACGCTGCGCTGAGGGAGGGCATCCAGGCGCTGCGGAAGGCGTTTTCGCGGGTCCAGCCGCCGGCGCGGTTGGAGTAGGTGTCCCAGGCGCCGACGTAGGCCAGGTGGGCGGCAGCGCGGAACTTCCGCAAAACATATTGCGTGGCCAGGGCGCCGTTGAACGTGGTGCGGCGCGGCCCCACGAACTGGCCCGCATCGCTGTCCAGCGTGTTGTATTGCAGGTCGGTGGCAAGGTCCACGGACCAGGGGCCGCTCACCACGAGCGACTGTGAAAGGGACCCGTACGCTGCCCGCTGGCGGTAGTGGACGTCATAAGGCATCGCCATGGGATTGCGTTCCGCGTGGGTGTCGTAGTGCGTATAGTTGCCGGACAGCTTGAAGCGCAGCGCAGTGGAGTATCGGCCCGTCCAGTCCTGCGTCCAGGAGCCCTGGACGAAGGCGTCCTGATCGGCCTGCCTCTCGGCGCTGAAGGGGAATCCCGCGGCGCGGCGGATCACGGGGCCGGGATATCCGCGCTCGGAGCCGTACGAGTACAGCCGAAGGCGCCAGGAGCCGCCGCGCACCGTCCCGAAAACCTGCCCGTCAAGACGGAGCGCACGGATGTCGCCATTCTCCCGCACCAGGGTTGTATCGTAATACGGAAACTTGTACTGGCCCCCGCTGTACAGGTACTCTGCGGCAGCCCGTACGGCAACGCGCCCCAGCACTTTGTCCAGCTGCAGCGATGTCTGCATCGTCTCGAAAGAGCCGCCGCGGAGCCTCGCCACGCCGCCATCGGCCACCGGCCTGAAGCTCTCCATATAAACAGCCGCCCCGGCGCAGTACTCTTTGGCGGACTGTAGCCGCCGGGATTTCTGCCCGTTGTACAGCGAAACGCTCCCGAGCCCCTCGGTGGAAAACCGCCCAAGATCCACCTGCATATTCTGCGCGTTGTCGATCTGGATGCCGTCCATGAAGATGCCCACGTGCTCGCTTCCCAGGCTCCGAACGTTCACGGTCTTGAGGCCCCCGGCGCCGCCGTAGTCCTTCACCTGCACGCCCGTGAAGCGCCGCAGCACATCGGCCACCTGCACAGGCGGGGCCTTAACTAAGGGCAGATACACCTCCTCCACTGGCTCCAGCACAGGGCGTGCGGCATCGGCCACTACACTGGCTGCCGCCAGCGTATCGGCCTGCGGAGTTCCAATAGTGAGAATTGCTGCGAATAACAGCGCGGTCATGCCCTGTTAGATCACCATATGGCAAAGTGGCCGGGGCAGACGCCCGTGGTCACGGTCCATAGTTTTTTGCGGGTGAGGGTGAGGTCGATGTTTTCGTAGAGCGACAGGGAGCCGGGATTGAAGTAGTCGCCGGCATCGGCCACCATCAGGTAGTTGTCGATAATGGCAATGGCGTAGGGGGTGGTGGCGTCGATTTCGATGTTATAATAGGTAGGGAGGACCTTGTTGGTCTCATCATCTTCAATCCTGTATGAGCTCAGGGTATACTGATGCTTGGCGGTATAGTCCAGCTCGCTTTCAGTGCCGATGGCGAAGATGGTGCCGTCGTCGTTCATGAACGACTTGCTGATGTTCGCATCGACCTTATTCACCCTGTTGTTCACGATGACGTAGAGGCCGGATTGGACGTTGTAGAAATTGCCCATCGACGTGACATAGATGGCGCCATTGCCGTTGGAATAGACCCTGTCCAGGTTGATTGCGACCTCGAGGTTCCTTTCCAGGGTGAAGGTTTTTGTGTCGATGACGCTCACCTTGTTGTCATAGGCATAATCCGGCGGCAGCTGGCTGGCCAGACCTCCCGAATTCGCGACATAGAGCTTGCCGTCCCAGACCGCGAGGCCTTCCGGCTGATATCCAACCTCCACGGGGTCTCCGACGCGCTTATGGGTTTCCAGGTCGATGCGGTAGACATGACCCTTGTTGTTCTTTGAGTCGACGATGGAGTAGTTGTTGTCGTATTCGATGAATGCGCCCGAGTACGAGGTCACGTAGGCATATTTGTCGTCGAAGGCGATGCAACGGGGCGTGGGGATGTTCACCGATGCGATGTGGGTTTCATCCAGGGCCGATATGATCTCGACATAGCCGGAGTTGTTCACCACGATCCACACTTCGTTGTTCTTTATGCCGATGTCGTTGGCCACGTCGCCGAGGCCGGGGCCCTCGCCGGGGTTCATCTTCTTCCAGATTCCGTTGATGTACTGCTTGTCTTTTACCCGCAGGACATCCAGGGAGGCGTTGTTGGCGCCCAACTGCCCCTCGTTGAGGAGGAAGATTTTCTGGCAGTCGATGTATTTCGACAGCTCTACGGTTACGCCGGTAATGTCCTTATCCTGATAGTCGTAGGGTTGTTCCTTGGGGTTGCAGGCCCAGAAACACAATACGGATGCAAGTATAAGCAGGGATACCTTCTTCATAACAATCTTTTTTCAGGTTGCAAATTTACATAAAAAAAGGTAAATTTGCGTGATACGGAATAAAAACCAAAATAATTAATATAACACTATGAACAACGCTATCATCAATTTCCCCGTACCGGCCAACGAGCCCGTCAAAGCATATCTTGAAGGCTCTCCTGAGCGCATCGCCCTGGATGCAGAACTGGACCGGCAGTGGAACACAGTCCTGGACATTCCAATCATCATCGGCGGCAAGGAAATCCGCACCGGAAATACCGGCAAGGTGGTGTGCCCGCACGACCATAAACACGTGCTGGCCACCTTCCACAAGGTGAGCGAGAAGGAGGTGCAGATGGCAATCGATGCAGCTATGGAGGCCCACAAGATCTGGAGCGAGACTCCCTGGACAACGCGCGCGGCCATCGTCCTCAAGTGCGCGGAGCTGCTGGCAACCAAATATCGGCCCATAATGAATGCCGCCTGCATGCTGGGACAGAGCAAGAACATCTACCAGGCGGAAATCGACAGTGCCTGCGAGACCATCGACTTCTTCCGCTACAACGTGCACTACGCATCCAAGATCTACAATATGCAGCCGAAGGACGGCGCCGGCAATATCAACCACACTGAATACAGGCCCCTGGAGGGCTTTGTGCTGGCGGTTACGCCGTTCAATTTCACTTCCATCGCATCGAACCTGTGCATGACGCCGGTGCTGATGGGCAACGTGGCGCTTTGGAAGCCGTCGACGACATCGACCTTGAGCAACTACTATCTGATGAAGCTGTACAAGGAGGCTGGTCTTCCGGACGGCGTAATCAATTTCCTCCCGGGAAGCGGCGCGCTCATCGGCAAGGTGGCAACATCCAGCAAGTGGTTCTCCGGCATTCATTTCACCGGCAGCACGGGCACGTTCAACAGCCTCTGGAGGCAGGCGGGCGAGAATCTCGGCAAGTACGTGAGCTATCCGCGCCTCGTGGGAGAGACCGGCGGCAAGGACTTCATCTTCGTGCATCCGTCGGCAGATGTGAAGGCTGTGGCAACCGCGGCATTCTGCGGCGCGTTCGAGTTCCAGGGCCAGAAGTGCTCGGCGGCATCGCGCATGTATGTGCCCAAGAGTTTGTGGCCTGCAGTTCTGGAGATTATGAAGAAATATGCCGGCGAGGTGAAGATGGGCGATGTGCGGGATCACAGCTGCTTCATCAACGCGGTTATCGACGAGGCGTCGTGGAATAATATCGACGGGTATCTCTCATATGCCGAGCAGTCGCCGGACGCCAAGATCGTCATGGGCGGCAAGAGAGACAAGAGCGTGGGATATTTCGTGGAGCCCACCGTGATTGAAACCACGGATCCTCACTTCAAGTCGATGGAGGAGGAGATTTTCGGCCCCGTGCTCACGGTGTTCCCGTATGACGACGATAAGGTCGATGAGGCCGTGATGCTCTGCGACGAGACTTCGCCGTACGGTCTCACCGGCGCCGTTTTCGGCCAGGACCGCCTTGCCGTGGAGAAGATCTCCCACGACCTTCGTTATGCGGCCGGCAACTTCTACATCAACGACAAACCCACCGGCGCTGTTGTGGGTATGCAGCCCTTCGGCGGCGCCCGCGCCTCCGGCACCAACGACAAAGCCGGCGGCGAGTTCAACCTCATCCGCTGGATTATCCCCAGAGTAATTAAGGAAACGCTTATCAGCCCTACTGACTACCGTTATACTTATATGAAATAATGTATAAGATATCGACTCATCCGATTCTGGAGGTTCCGGAGGAGGATTTGTGGTATTTCGATTATGAAGGCACGCGAGTGGCGGGGCAGAAGGGGCAGAGTATTGCCGCTGCGCTGCACCAGGCGGGCCTTCGCGTGCATCACCACAGTTTGAAAGACCGTCCGCGCTCGATGGAGTGCGGCATCGGCAAGTGCGGCGCCTGCGAAATGCTGGTGGACGGCCACGTGAGGCGCATTTGTATCACGAAGGTGGATGGCGTTCAAAGCGTTAAGCGCATTGACGAAGCGACGTTGCCGCCGGAAGACAAAAGTTTTCTGGCTCCGCAGACTAAAACTTTTTCTCAGAAAAATGTCGAAAAAGTTTTGTCTGACTCCGCGAACGAAAACTTTTGTCCAACAACACGTGTTTATCGCACCACAGTCGCGATAGTGGGTGCGGGCCCGGCGGGGCTGGCCGTGCGTGAGGAGCTGCGGAAGGCGGGGGTGGATAACATCGTCATCGACGCAAATAGCTCCGTGGGCGGGCAGTTCCGGATGCAGACGCATCAGTTCTTCTTCTTCGAGAAGGAGAAGAAGCTGGGCGGGATGCGCGGGTTCGACATAGCATCGACCCTTGCCGGGGTGGATCAGGAGGGCATTATGCTCAATTGCGTGGTGTGGGATATCCTGGAGGGCCGACGGCTGGCCGTGAAGAACATCAAGACGCAGGAGATTTTCTATGTCGATGCCGATGTGCTGGTGGTGGCCGCGGGCGCTCTGCCCTTTATGCCGCCGTTCAAGAACGACGACCTGCCGGGCGTGTATACTGCCGCCGTGGTGCAGCGCATGATGAACACGGAGTTCACGCTCCTGGGGAAGAATATCCTTACGGTGGGTGCCGGCAATATCGGCTATCTCACTTCGTATCAGGCAATGCAGGCAGGCGCCAGCGTGAAGGCCATCATCGAGGCGATGCCCCACGAGGGCGGCTTCCCGGTGCAGGCCAACCGCGTGCGCAGGCTGGGGATTCCGATTTTGACGGGATATACGCTCGTTGAGGCCATCCCCAATGCCGACCGCAGCGGGGTCGTGGGGGCGATTATCGCACGCTGCGAGAACTTCAAGCCCATTCCTGGAACTGAGGTACGGGTCGATGGCATCGACTGCATCAACATCTGCACGGGCCTGCTGCCGGACAGCCAGCTCCTGAAGAAGGGCGAGCGCGTGTTCGGGCTGGCGTGCCACGGCGTCGGCGATGCGGTGCGCATCGGCGAGGGCACATCGGCCGTGCTTCGCGGCCGCCAGTGCGCGCTGGAGATTATGCAGGCACTAGGACTGCGGACGGACTATAACCAGTATTTGGCGATAAGCAAGGAATACATCGACTCCCAGCAGCGCCCGGTGCGCGTGCAGGATGCGCCGCGTATGCCGGAGCCGTCGCGCACGAAGCCGTTCGTGATTGCGGACTGCCTGTACGGATTCGCCTGCAATCCCTGCTCGTTTGCGTGTAAGCAGGAGGCGATCAAGAAGACATCGACCTCGGTGACGCCGCGGATCGACTATGACAAGTGCATCGGCTGTATGGAATGTGTGTCGCAGTGCCCTGGACTGGCCATTTTCGGCTACAATCCGGGTCGCGGGCTGATGTATTTCCCGTACGAGTTCGACGAGCCGTCGGCCAAGGAGGTATTCCTGGTCGATGACAACGGCGCCAAGCTGGGCAAGGGCGAGATCGAGCGGATTATCCGCAAGCCGAACAAGACGAATGTGGCCGTTGTGAAGGCTGTGTCGTGGATTGGGGCGGCCGGGCTCACGGATGCGCGCGGGTTTATTCCCGTGGACAAGTATCCTGACGAGCTGGTGCTTACGCCCTGCACGTCTGACGGGGCCGATACGTTCGTGTGCCACTGCGAGGATGTGTCGCTGGAGAGCCTCCTGAAGCTGCTCCAGGGCCGCAAGAGCATCACCGCGCAGGAGCTGAAGCACATCTCGCGGCTGGGTATGGGCCCGTGCCGCGGCTCCCGCTGCCTGCCGCGCGCGAAGCAGATTCTCCGCGCCAACGGCATCGAGGTGACGGGCGACTTCACGCCCCGCGGCCCTATGGCGAATCTCGTGGAGATCGGCGGGCTGGCTACACCTGCACCGCAGGAGCTGATAACAGCCGCCGAGTATACAGAATCGCAAGTCATTTCGGTGGGCGCCCTTGTCGCCGGAGGCGGCATGGCGGGCTCCGCCACTTTCCGCTATCTGGCGGAGGAGGGGCTTAAGCCCGTGCTGGTGAACAACGACCACGGCAGTTCGTGGCGGTGCATCGCCGGCGGCCGGCCTGCGTTCTCGGTGCCCGCGCTGGCGGAAATCGCCCGCGGCAATCTGGAGATTTTCCGCGAGCTGCAGGCGAAGCGCGACATCGACCTGAAGATGACTCGCTATGTGAATTTTGTTCACGACGAGGCTACATATCGGAGCCTGGACGCTTCCAGGGCGTGGTCGGACGCCTTCATGATCGACAAGAAGGACTTCCCCAAGTACATATCGCCCTACCTGAATCCTTCGCTGGACCTTTACTCCCACGCGCTCATTTCCAACGAGTGCTGGCAGGCGTCGCCGGGTAAGACTATCGACACGGTACGGCGCATCGGCATCGGCCTTGGCGGAGAGGTGCTGGAGGATACGGAGCTGGTGGATGTGGCGCTGCAGGACGGCGTTTATTACGCTACGGTGAAGCTGCCGGGAGGACGGTACCGCCGCTATAAGACCCGCATTTTCGTGAATGCGATGGGCGCGGGCGCGGAGAAGTTTGCGTCGATGCTTGGCATTGAGACGGGGCTGTATCCCGTGAGGCATCAGGCCTTTATCACCAAGAGGCTGCCGCTGCTGGGGCCAGGAGGCGATTCGCTGGATATGCTCATCGACCGCCGCCACTATAAGGGCTTCTCCGCGGTGTACGGGCAGCAGCTCGCTTCCACGGGGCAGATAATCGGCTGCGCATCTCCCGCGGGCGATGCGGCCGAGGCGGGCAAGGACCTGAAGGTGAACACGCAGGCGTTCCTGGAGATTGCCGCAGAGGTGTTCTGCGAGTGGATTCCGCGCCTGCGCGGCACGTCGTTCCAGGCCTCCTGGGCGGGCTACTACACGGAGCCACGCTACATCGTGGACCCGTCGCTGGGCCTGTTCTGCGGTATGCGCGGCCACGGCTTTATGCTCTCGCAGTACATCGGCAAACTGTACGTTGACGCACTCATGGGCCGGCCGGTGCCTTCGTTCTTCCACGAGTTGGCTCCTGGCGGCAGCGGCCTGGACGAAAGCGCGTTCAAATAGATGGATTTCATAAGGATACGCGGGGCGCGAGAGAATAACCTTAAGGGGGTGTCGCTGGACATCCCCAAGTATAAGGTTACGGTTTTCACGGGGGTTTCGGGCTCGGGGAAGAGTTCGCTGGTGCTGGACACTATCGCGGCAAAGAGCCGCAGGGAGCTCAACGACACGTTTCCTACGTTCGTGCAGCAGTATCTGCCTAAGTACGGAAGGCCGCACGTGGACAGTATCGAGGGGTTGCCGATAGCGATTGTCATCGACCAGAAAAAGCCGGCGCAGAATTCCCGCTCCACGGTGGGCACGTACACGGACATCTACGCGCTGATGAGGCTGCTGTTCTCGCGCGTGGGCAAGCCGTTCGTGGGGTACTCGGACACGTTCAGCTTCAATCACCCTGCCGGAAGCTGCCCGCGCTGTTCGGGCCTGGGCGAGATCCGCGAGCTGGACATCCATAAGCTGGTGGATTTCGACAAGAGCCTAAACGACGAAGATACAATACATTACATCGCGTTTGGCAAGGGTGGCTGGCGATGGATCCGCTATGCGCATAGCGGGCTTTTCGACCTGGACAAGAAGATCCGCGACTACTCGCCGGAGGAGCTGGACCTGTTCCTGAACAGCCCGCAGATCCGCCTGAAAAACCCGCCGTCCAACTGGCCCAAAACAGCGAAGTACGAGGGGCTTATTCCGCGAATGTACCGCAGCATCATCAATTCGGAGGAGGGCCTGCTGCACAGCGCCGTCCTGAACCCGATGCTCCGGATGGGCGTGTGCCCGGACTGCGGCGGAACGCGCCTGAACGAGAAGGCCCGGAGCTGTCTCATCGAGGGTCGATCCATTGCCGATGTGTGCGCGATGTCGATATCGCGGCTTAGGGTTTGGGTCGATGGGCTGGCCGATCCCCTCGCGGCCGACCTGAAGGCGGCCATCGGCGCGCGTCTGGCGGCGCTGGAGGAAATCGGCCTTGGATATCTGAGTTTGGACAGGGGAGTTGGGACGCTTAGTGGCGGCGAAGCGCAGCGATGCAAGATTGCGAAGTACATCAACTCGTCGCTTTCCGATGTGCTGTACATCCTGGACGAACCCAGCGTGGGCCTGCACAACCGCGACATCGAGCTGATGAAGCGCTCGGTGCTGCGGCTGCGCGATGCGGGGAACACGGTGCTACTTGTGGAGCATCATCGCGAGCTGATAAGCATTGCCGAC
>JAILDI010000028.1 GCA_024689525.1 Bacteroidales bacterium | reverse complement strand
AACCGGCTATGACATTGCAATGTCCATCAGCCCCCGCCTTGCAGCGGACGTGCTGGCAGTTTCTATAAAGCGCCCGAATGAGCCCGAGACATCCAGGGGAACTACAATAGATGCAATGCGTCCCATCACGGAAGACGTGGAAATCCGCCTTCTCAAGTGGGAAGACGACGAAGCCAAGAAAGTGTTCTGGCACTCATCGTCCCACCTTATGGCAGAGGCCCTCGAGGCCCTGTTCCCCGGCGTGAAATTCGGCATCGGCCCGGCTATCGAGAATGGTTTTTACTATGATGTCGATATGAACGGCCGCACCCTCACGGACGCGGATTTCAAAGCAATCGAGAACAAGATGCTGGAGCTCGCACGCGGCAAGGAAGACTTCAAGCGCATTGAGGTTTCCAAGGCCGATGCCCTCAAGTACTTCACCGAAAAGGGCGACCAGTACAAGCGGGAGCTCATTTCCGAACTGGAAGACGGAACCATCACATATTACACCAACGGCCATTTCACGGACCTGTGCCGCGGACCTCATCTCCGCAACACTGAGGTGATCAAGGCTGTGAAGGTGCTTTCCCTGGCCGGTGCATACTGGAGGGGCGACGAAACCCGCCAGCAGCTCACCCGAATCTATGGCATCACCTTCCCCAAGGCCAGTATGCTCACGGAGTATCTGCAGGTCCTGGAAGAGGCCAAGAAGAGGGACCACCGCAAGATCGGCAAGGAAATGGAACTCTTCACCTTCTCCCAGAGGGTTGGTGCAGGCCTGCCCCTGTGGCTGCCCCGCGGCGCCGCCCTCCGCAACACCCTGGAGAACTTCCTCCGCAAGAAACAGGCGGAATACGGCTACCTGCAGGTGGTTTCCCCGCACATCGGCGGAAAAGAACTGTACGTAACCTCCGGCCACTATGCAAAATACGGCAAGGATTCGTTCCAGCCCATCCATACCCCGCAGGAAGGGGAGGAGTATCTGCTTAAGCCGATGAACTGCCCCCACCACTGCGAAATCTACCGCAGCTCGCCCCGCAGCTACCGCGACCTTCCTCTGCGTTTTGCAGAGTTCGGTACCGTGTACCGCTACGAGCAAAGCGGTGAGCTTCACGGACTTACCCGTGTGCGCAGCTTCACCCAGGACGACGCCCACCTGTTCTGCCGCCAGGACCAGCTGCAGGAGGAGTTCGAGAAAGTCATCGACCTTATCCTCTACGTCTTCAAGACCCTGCACTTCGACAAATACACCGCCCAGGTGTCCCTGCGCGATCCCAAGAATCCGGACAAGTACATCGGCTCCGACGAAAACTGGAACAAGGCGGAGCAGGGCATCATCGACGCTGCAAAGAAGAAGGGCCTGCCCTATGTGGTGGAAACCGGCGAGGCTGCATTCTACGGCCCCAAGCTGGACTTCATGGTGAAGGACGCCATCGGCCGCAGCTGGCAGCTGGGTACGATCCAGGTGGATTACAACCTGCCGGAGAGGTTCGAACTCGAGTATGTCGATTCCGACGGCTCCCGTAAGCGCCCGGTGATGATTCACCGCGCCCCGTTCGGCTCTCTGGAGAGGTTCGTCGCCGTTTTGCTGGAGCACACCGCCGGTCATCTGCCCCTGTGGCTGCACCCGGATCAGGTAAAAGTGCTCCCCGTGAGCGAAAAATATGCAGATTATGCGAAAAAAGTTGTAAATCTGCTAAATAATTCCGAAATTCGCGCCTCCATTGACGACCGTAACGAAACTCTCGGAAAGAGGATACGTGAAACGTCCCTGATGAGAATTCCGGTACTGGTCATCGTCGGCGAAAAAGAGCAGGCCGACGGAACGGTATCCGTTCGTCGTGGAGCAGAAGAAGTTGGTACGATGTCCATCCAAGACCTTGTGAACTATGTTCAGGAGGCCGTACGGATGGAGCTCGCCCAATAACTGTGCATTATAACAAACAAATTTAAAGGAGGAACGCCTTATCGCAACACCCTACAGACCGAAGCCTTCGGGCCTCAAAAAGAAAGCTGCAAAAGTCCAGCCCGGTCCCAAACAGGACGAGAACGCCCTGAGGATCAACCGTGAAATCACCGCCCTCCAGGTCCGCCTGGTGGGAGAAAATATCCCCGAGCAGGGGATATACCCCCTCAGCAAGGCACTTGAACTTGCCCAGGAACAGGAACTGGATCTGGTTGAAATCAGCGCTAAAGCGGATCCCCCCGTGTGCAAGATTCTGGACTACCAGAAGTACCTGTACCAGCAGCGCAAGCGGGCGAAGGAAATGAAGGCCAACGCCGCCAAGATCGTGATCAAGGAAATCCGTTTCGGGCCCAACACGGATGAGCACGACTTCCAGTTCAAGCTCAAACACGCCCAGGAGTTCCTGCAGGAAGGTTCCAAAGTGAAGGCCTCCATCTTCTTCCGCGGACGTTCCATCATGTTCGCCGAGCAGGGAGAAAAACAGCTTCTCCGCTTCGCAGTTGAGCTGGAAGAATTCGGCCGCGCGGAAAACATGCCGGTGCTGGAAGGGAAAAGGATGTCGATGATGATTGCACCTTTAAAGAAGAAATAAGTCGATGTGTATCGACAATTATGTATAATTAATATTTAAAACAATGGCAAAGCTTAAAACCAACTCCGGTGCCAAAAAGCGCTTCACGCTTACCGGATCGGGAAAGATCAAGAGGAAGCACGCTTACCACAGCCACATCCTCACAAAGAAGACCAAGAAGCAGAAGAGGAATCTGGATCATTTCGCCATCGCAGAGAAGGTGGATGTTCAGAGAATCAAAGAAATGCTGGTCCTCTAAGAACCTTATTTGTTTAACTGGAACGCAGTCGGAAAGTACCATAACGATGGTCACTGCCTCCAAAAAAGAAAAAATTTATGCCTAGATCAGTTAACTCTGTTGCCTCAAGGGCACGCCGCAAGAAGATTCTCTCCAGAACCCGCGGCTATTTCCTCTCCAGGAAAAACGTCTGGACGGTTGCGAAGAACACCTACGAAAAAGGTCTCACCTACGCATACCGCGACAGAAAGGCCAAGAAACGTGAATTCCGCGCTCTGTGGATCCAGCGTATCAACGCTGCCGCACGTCAGTATGGCCTTACCTACTCCCAGTTCATGGGCCGTATCGCAAAGCAGAACATCGGCCTCAACCGGAAAGTCCTCGCAGACCTTGCAATGAACAATCCGCAGGCTTTCGAGGCTATCGTGAACTCTGTCAAGTAGCCTCCCTAAGCTATGAACTTGAAGGAAATCATCCAAAACCGCTGGGTAAAGCTGGGCTTCTGGGCCCTGCTGTACATCGCGTGGGTGATTTGGCTGGGAAACTATTGGTGGCTCTTTGGTCTGATCATTATCTTCGACCTCATCATCACCAAAAAGGTGAAATGGCTCTTTTGGAAGAAAGAGTATAAGGAAGGGGAGAAGCATAATGTCTGGCTGGACTGGCTCGATGCGATCATCTTCGCAGTCGTAGTGGTCACGTTCATCAATATCTTCTTCTTCCAGGCCTTCAAGATTCCGTCCTCCTCCATGGAGAGCACGCTCTACACAGGCGACCACCTGTTCGTGAGCAAGCTCACCTACGGTCCCAAGGTGCCTCAGACACCTCTTACAATACCGTTCACGCACAACAGGGCATTCGGCAGGGAATCCTATTCCACCCTTATCCAGAGGGACTACCGCCGCCTCAAGGGCTTCCGCAACGTGCGCCGCGGCGACATCGTGGTCTTCGCCTTCCCTAATGGCGATACCGTGCTCACCCGCCGCCCCGCCGACGACTACTATTCCTGGGTCCGTTCATCGGGCAGGGAATATGCCATCGAGCATTTCGGACCCGTCATTGTGCGCCCGGCCGACAAGAAAGACCACTATGTGAAACGTTGCGTTGCAGTTGCAGGCGACACTCTCACGGTCCGCGAAGGTCTGGTCTGGGTGAACGGAGAGCAGCAGGAAGTGTACCCCGGCGTACAGCTTTGCTACCGCGTGGTAACAACAGGGCAGCCCATCGCAGCCCGCATCCTGGAAAAAATGGGAATCAACTCCCAGGAGTTCCGTTTCGACAGCAGCATCCCCGGCTATGCCAGGATGCCCCTCACCGAAAAGAACCTGGAAAAAGTGAAAGCCCTCCAGAATGTAGTGGACGTTACCCCGGACCTGGAAGTATACCGCAGCGGGCTCAGGGACACGGAGATTTTCCCCTTCACCGGAAAGGATCACTGGACACGGGACAATATGGGCCCGCTCTGGATTCCTTCCAAAGGTGCCACGGTCGAACTTGATCGCAACAGCCTCCCGCTGTACGAGCGCATCATCAGGGACTATGAGCACAACACCCTGGAGGTGAATGATGAGGGAATATTCATCAACGGAGAAGCCGCGGAATCCTATACCTTCAAGCAGGATTATTACTTTATGATGGGAGACAACCGCCACAATTCCCTTGACTCGCGTTATTGGGGATTCGTTCCGGAAGACCACATCGTTGGCTCGCCTTCCGTCATTTGGCTTTCGACCGACGGAAACAAAGCTTTCCCCGGCAACATCAGGTGGCGCAGATTCCTGAAATTTGTGTAAGCCACGGAAAATTAAAGAAAACAATTAAAAAAGTATAACATTATGTCAAAGGTTTGTCAGATAACCGGCCGCAAGAGAATGATCGGCAACAACGTTGCCCATTCCAAGCTTCGCACCAAGCGCGATTTCGCCCTGAACCTCAAGACCAAGAAGTTCTGGTCTGAGACGGAGCAGCGTTTCATCACCCTCAAAGTGACCACCAAGGGTATGCGTATCATCGAGAAGAATGGTCTCGACGCAACTCTCAAGGAGGCCCAGAAGAAAGGATATGTAAACCTTGTCTAACCCTTAAATCCTAAAGTATTATGGCAAAGAAAACCAAAGGGAACAGGGTGCAGGTCATCCTGGAATGCACTGAGCAGAAAGCCAGCGGCGTACCCGGAATGTCACGTTACATCACCGTGAAGAACAAGAAGAACACTCCTGAGCGTCTCGAGCTCAAGAAGTACAATCCGTACCTGAAGAAGGTCACCGTTCATCGCGAAATCAAGTAATTAATTTAAAGGATAACATACTATGGCAAAGAAAGCAGTTGCAACATTCGACGCCAAGGCCGGTGCAAAGCACATGGTGAAGGTCATCCGTATGGAGAAATCCCCCAAGACCGGTGCCTACGTATTCGTAGAGCAGTTGGTGGAAGAGGGTAAGGAGAAAGAATTCTTCGCAAAGAAGTAGCTCTTTTTCAGGCAATAAGAGATTGAGCCGTCCCGTTTTGGGGCGGCTTTTTCGCTTTTGGCCGTTTTTTTGCATATCTTTGTATTGTATTAAAACTTTAGTATTATGAAAACACGCAGCATTCTGGCTGCTCTTATGGTAGCAGCCCTTTTGATCCCGGCTTGTACCAAGCATCGCATTCCCGCTACTCACGACAATGGCGGAACACAGAATCCCGGTGGCCAGAACCCCGGCGGAAACCAACCCGGTCACGGTGGTGAACAGGGCGGAAACGGAGGAGGTCAAACCGGTCTTACTATTAATCTGAGAACAGACTGGTCCATCCATTACGAAGGCCGATGGGAAGACTATGTGGAGGCGGACGGAAGTCTCTCCGACGTTGAAAAGTTTACGGTTTCCTGCCCTGGCGCAGCGTATTTCGAGGTTCGCATCCTGGGCAAGGACGAGCTTGCCAACAATTTTAACGGAAGCCTCAAGGCCTATCTCGAGGACGAGGAAGGCTGGATTGCCAAAGACGCGGAGGCAGCAGGCTGCAACTTCAACGAGCTCAGCTACATTTATACGCCTTCGACCAATACCATTCTGTTCGACCGTTCCCGCAGCGGCGAATACAACTACATCCTCATCGGCATAACTAATGAGGGCAAGGTGAGCGGCGATTATACTCAGACCACAGTGGTTATCGAGCAGGAAGTTCCTACCGACGAATATAAGAAGTGGATCGGCGAATGGCTGGTTTCCAACGGAGAGGTCGGTTACCGTATCAGCGTATCCCAGTCGGAGGCCAACTGGCTGTACAGGGTCGATGGTTGGGAAACCGGCGCCAGCATCGCATCGGGCGGCACCGTGATGGACCAGGAGTACATCGAGGCCAGGTTCGACCGCAATACCGGAGACATGGTGTTCTTCTCGCAGTACCTTGGCGGCTATGAGGACGAAGAGTGTGGCTGGCTGGACGAGTATTTCCTCGGAAACATCCTTGACTCCGGCGGCTTCCAGGGTATCACCGATACCGGCCTGGATGTGGGTGTAGCAAGCTTCGAGGCAGAGTCGACGGTAGTCGCAAACATGACGGGTGCTCCTCTTAGGATGTATGTCGACGGAATGGCCTTCGACACAAAGTTCTACTCCATGTGCTACTGGAATGTCGATTCCCAGAACAAAGAACCCGAATGGTGCCGTTACAACCTGAACACTCCCGCATTCCCGTTGTCCATGACAAAGACCAAGTCTTCAGGTCTTGTGGATATTGCACCGGAGAGGGAAGTGAACAGCAGGACAATCCACGTGAATCAGCCTAGAGATCACCGAGTCGCCGTTCAAAACACCGGAGTGTGTTCAGAAGGAGGCAGGCGATAGTCATAGGGCCCACGCCCCCGGGAACGGGGGTAATGGCAGAAGCCTTTTCAGCGGCGGTGTCGAAATCGACATCGCCGCATAGTTTTCCCGTTTCGGGGTCCCTGTTGATGCCCACGTCGATTACAACCGCGCCGGGGGCTATCATATCGCCGGTGATCACTTTGGGTCTTCCGGCGGCGGCGATGAGGATTTCCGCGCGGCGGATCTCATCGGCCAGATTCACCGTGCGGGTATGGCAAAGCGTGACTGTGGCATTGCGGTCCAGCAGCATTTTCGCCACCGGCAGGCCCACAATCTTGCTCCTTCCCACCACCACGGCCCTTTTCCCTTTCGGGTCGATATTGTAGGCGTCCAGTATCATCATTATGCCCATCGGCGTGCACGGTTCGATGTGCGGGGTCTTCTGCCATAGACCGGCGACGTTCAGGGGGTGGAAGCCGTCCACGTCCTTTTCCTTGTCGATGGCCTCGATCACCTTGTCCTCCCGGATGTGGCCGGGGAGGGGGAGCTGGACCAGGATGCCGTCCACGTCATCGGCCTTGTTCAGAAGGTTGATTTCGGCTAGGAGCTTTTCTTCCGGGGTATCGGCCGGCATATTCACGGTGGTGTTGCGGATGCCCGCCTTCTCGCAGGCGATGGCCTTGTTGCGCACGTACACGGTGCTGGCCGGGTCTTCCCCCACCAGGATCACCGCCAGATGCGGAGCCCGCCCGTGCTTTTCCTTCAGTTCAGATACCTTCAGCGCCACATCGCCCCTGATCTCCGAGGCCAGCGCCTTCCCGTCCAGTATTGTTGCCATATTTCTCTTGTTTTATGCCAGAATCAGTTCAACGGGGCAGTGGTCGGAGCCGAAAACCTCGTTGTGGATATCCGTGCTCACGATTCTTTCTTTCAGGGCTTCGGACACTACAAAATAGTCGATACGCCACCCTGCGTTCCTCTCACGGGCATTCATACGGTAGCTCCACCACGAGTATTTTGCCTCATCCGGGTGCTGGTAGCGCCAGGTATCCACGAATCCCGCTTGGAGGAGCTCCGAAAACTTGGCCCTTTCCTGGTCGGTGAATCCGGCGTTCATATGATTCGTGGACGGATTCTTAAGGTCGATTTCCTCGTGTGCCACATTCAGGTCCCCGCAATACACCACGGGCTTGGGCAGGCCTATTAGATACTCCCGCAGTGCGTCTTCCCAGGTCATACGATAGTCCAGCCTGCGCAGCCCGTCCTGCGAATTGGGCACATAGGCGCAGACGATGAAGAAATCCTGGTACTCCAGAGTGATTACACGGCCCTCGTGGTCGTGTTCTTCGATGCCCAGGCCATAGCGCACGCTAAGCGGAGTGTGTTTCGTGTATATGGCAGTGCCGGAATACCCCTTTTTCTCCGCATAGTTCCAATACGACTCGTACCCGAGGAATTCCAGATCCAGCTGCCCTTCCTGCATCTTGGTTTCCTGCAGGCAGAAGAAATCGGCATCAAGTTCCGCAAAAATATCGGCAAAGCCCTTGCCGGCCACGGCCCTCAGACCGTTCACGTTCCAAGAAATGAATTTCACGCTTTTTCTGTTTTGTACAAAAGTACAAAAAAAATTACGATATTTGTATGATTTAAAGAATTGTGAATATGCGTCCGTTGTATCTTACAAATACACTTTCCAGAAACAAGGAACTGTTCAAACCCATTCACGAAGGCCGCGTAGGTATGTACGTGTGCGGCCCCACCGTGTATGGGGATGCGCATCTGGGACATGCACGTCCCGGCGTTACATATGATGTGCTGTTCCGCCTGCTCAAGTATCTTGGCTACAAGGTGCGCTACGTGCGCAATATCACCGACGTGGGCCATCTGGAGCAGGATGCCGACGAAGGTGAGGACAAGATTGCAAAGAAAGCACGTCTGGAGGAACTGGAGCCGATGGAGGTTGTCCAGTACTACACGGAGCGCTATCACGAGGCAATGAGACTCCTGAACGTGGAATCACCCTCCATCGAACCGCGTGCATCGGGCCACATCATTGAACAGATAGAAACCGTGAAGAAGATCCTTGCGGCCGGGTATGCCTATGAGTCCAATGGCTCGGTGTACTTCGACGTGGAAAAATACAATAAGGACCACAAGTACGGCATCCTTTCCGGGCGGTCCCTGGACGATACCCTGGAAGGCACCCGTACCCTGGACGGCCAAAGCGACAAACGCGCTCCGTACGATTTTGCAATCTGGAAGAAAGCGGAACCGCAGCATATCATGCGCTGGCCCTCACCCTGGAGCGACGGTTTCCCCGGCTGGCACCTGGAGTGCTCCGTGATGGGAGAAAAATACCTTGGCGAAGTGTTCGACATCCATGGCGGCGGAATGGACCTGATGTTCCCTCACCACGAATGCGAGATTGCCCAAAATGTAGCTTCCCGTGGCACTCAGGGCGTGCACTACTGGGTTCACAACAACATGATCACCATCAACGGTCAAAAGATGGGCAAGAGCCTTGGCAACTTCATCACCCTGCCGGAACTCTTCAGCGGCAAGCATCCCAAACTGGAGCAGGCATACAGCCCCATGACCGTACGTTTCTTCATCCTTCAGGCACACTACCGCGGCACACTTGACTTCTCCAACGAGGCCCTTCAGGCAGCGGAGAAAGGATACAAGCGGCTGATGGCCGCATGGCGTGCCCTGGCATCGGTGCAGGAGAGTCCGGCTGCCCCTTCGGCAGAAATCTGCGCCCTGCGGGAGAAAGTGGAAGAAGCCCTTTGCGACGACATGAACACGCCCGTCGCAATCGCCAACCTGTTCGAGGCCGTGCGACTGGTGAACGTTGGTAATCTGAAGCCGGAAGACGCATGGGCTCTCAAGAAGCTGTTCGACGATATTGTTGGCGGAGTGCTTGGCCTTCGTGACGAAGATGCTGCAGCATCCGGCAAGGCGGAAAAAGCCCTGGAGGGCGTTATGGAACTGGTTCTGGAAAACCGCAAGAAAGCCCGCGCCGAAAAGAACTGGGCGGAGAGCGACCGTATCCGCGACCTTCTCGCCTCCTACGGCATCACCGTAAAGGACACGAAGGACGGAGCCACCTGGACGCTGGAATAATTACTTCATCAGGCCGATGGCGCCGAAGACGCCCAGGGAGCCGAGGAGCATGATGGCCCCGGCGAGGAGGACACCGCCCATGACGGCGAGGGTGCTCTTCTTGAAGTCCATGTTCAAGATGCTGGCAGCGAGGGTGCCCGTCCAGGCGCCGGTGCCGGGAAGGGGAATGCCAACGAAGAGGAAGAGAGCCCAGTAGAGGCCCCTGCCGGCCTTGGATTCCAGTTTCCGGCCGCCTTTCTCGCCTTTCTCCAGGCACCAGGTGAAGAACTTGCCGATGACTTTCTTGTCCTTCCCCCACACAAGAATCTTGCGTGCGAACAGAAAGATGAAGGGCACGGGAAGCATGTTGCCGATAACCGCAACGATGATGGACGGAACCAGGGGCAGTTCGAATCCCACCGCGTACGGCATTGCTCCACGAATCTCGATGAGCGGGACCATGGAGATAAGGAACACCATCAGGTAGTGGAGATACTGTTTCATTTGATGCGCTGCATGAGTTTATACAGTTCCGTGAAGAACTCCGCCTCGGACAGGCTGCGGCCGGCGGGATCAGACACTACCAGGTCGAACACGTTGCCGGGAAGCGGCACGCGACCGGCCTTGAAGTGGGCGCGGGAGCACCTGGCCATGAACTCGATGGGGAAATCGGCATTGGAGATGAGGGAAATGAACAGATCCGGTTCCCCTTCCAGCATGAGGTTCACTTTCTCCTGCGAGGGTTTGTCGAACCAGTTGAGGTCCTTCTTCAGCACCGTTGTGGTGATGCTGGTGATGAGCCTTTCCCCCTGGTCCAGTTTGCGGAAGTCGAAGAAAAAGATGTCGCCCTTGATGTTATTGTCCTTGAAGAAGGCCAGGAGGGCCTGCTTGCACTCGTTGAATGACGTATCCACCACGTCGATGAAAGCCACGGCGGAGCGCACCTGCGACAGCGGCATGAGCCCCGTAGCCTCCGTGGATGCGTATTTTTTCAGGCTGTGACGCCTGAACAGGTTCTTTACCGATTCTACCAGCTGCATATCTTACTTGGTGTTGGCCGCGATGAGTTCGCGGATCTCATTCTTTGCGTCCCTCCAGCGGGGGATGTCGATTTTGGTGCCGATCACCTCCACAACCTTGGCCGCTATAATCGAGCCGATTTCTCCGCAAACCCGGAGCGGCATGCCCAGCGAGTGTGCGTACAGGAAGCCTGCGGCGTAGGTGTCGCCGGCGCCGGTGGCATCGACAGGCGTAGCAGGCCAGGGCTCGATCATATGGAATTCGTCCCCTGAGCGCACCATCGACCCGTCCTTGCCAACCTTCACAACCGCGATCTTGCAGTGCTTTGCCAGTTCGTCGATGGCCTCGCGCGGTTCCATCTTGGTGAAGGCCTTGGCCTCCGACTCGTTCGCGAATACGATATCAACATAATTCTCCACAAGGTTGTGGAAGAAGGCGTCGTTGGATTCCACCACGTTGTAGGACGCCATGTCGATGGAAATGGTGCAGCCTGCGGCCTTCGCCATCCTGGCAGCGGTGGAGATGAGCTCCTGGTTCTGCACCAGATAGCCCTCGATGTGGAAATAGTCGTAGCCCTCGAAGTACTCCTGCTTGAGGTCTTCCGGGCCCAGTTCCAGGGTTGCTCCCATATAGTCGGCGAAGGTGCGTTCCGCGTTGGCGCCGGTGATGAATACCATGCAGCGGCCGGAAGACTTCTTGCTGTAGAGCATCTGGGCCTTTACGCCATACTGCTCCATGGTGCTCTTGAACAGATTCCCAAGGTCGTCATTGCCGATTTTGCCGAGGAAGCTGGACTGCATACCGAAAATGGCCGTGCAGGTGATTGTGTTGGCGGCGCTTCCACCGGGGACGTATTTTACACCGTATTCCTTCAGGGCATCCCAGATACGGTCTCCCGTTTCCATGTCCACGTGCTGCATACTGCCCAGGGGCAGGTGATACTTCTTGAGGAGTTCGTCGTCCGGAAGGACTGCAAGAATGTCGGTGAGGGCATTGCCGATGCCAAGAATGGATTTCATACGGATGTAATTTTAACATACAAAGTTATGCATTATTTGTGGATTTTACACTACCTTTGTAGAGGCTATGCAGAAGAAAACGGCAAATATTCTCAGTTATGTGTTCTGGACGGCGCTGGCGGTGGTGCTGGTGTGGCTGTCGGTGAGGAGCATCGACTGGAAGCAGTTCGGGGAGGCCCTTGCGCAGTGCAAATGGGGCTGGATCGCCCTGGGCTTCGTGGCGGCGCTGGCCGTTTTCTACGTGCGCGCCCTCCGCTGGCGGATGCAACTGTTACCATTTGATCCGCAGACGTCCGTCCGCACCAATTTCAACGCATACAACATCTGTATGGTGGTGAACCTTATCCTGCCCCGCGTTGGGGAGGTGGTCCGGTGCGGATACGTGGTCAAGCGCTCTAGTGTCGATGAAAACGGCAAGCGCAGGATCACCCTGGACAAGGCCCTGGGGACGATGGTCGTAGACAGGGTGTGGGATATCCTGTCGCTGGCGATAATAGCCCTTCTGGTGGCAGTAACGATGTGGGAGAAGGCGGGCTCGTTCTTCACCGGCTCGCTGTTTGGCGCCGTGATGGGCAAGGTGAGCCTCGTGTGGATTCTTCTGGCCGTCCTGGTGCTTGTCGCCGCCTTCCTTTTCCTGGCATGGAAGCTTAAGGACCGAGGCCGTTTCTGGGCAAAAGTGTGGGATGTGGTGAAGGGAATGCGAGACGGTATCCTGTCCTGCCTGCACATGCGCCACGGCTGGCTTTTCATCGTGTACACGGTCCTTATCTGGGTCCTGTACTGGTTGATGTGCGTGTGCGCCATAGAAGCGGTTCAGGATATAGAGGCCTTTGCCGTGCTCAAGCCGTCGGACGCCCTGCTGATCATGTTTGCGGGCTCGGTGAGCTCCATCATCCCGGTTCCGGGAGGCTTCGGAGCGTATCACGCCGTGGTCGCGGGAGTGCTGGACGGCATCTGGGGCATCCCCTTCGGCACTGCGATGATTTTCGCAACGCTCACTCACGAGACGCAGGTGATAGCAACAGCGTTTGCGGGAATCTGGTCCTACCTGGATGAATCATTTTTCCGAAAGAAAAATTCTTTTTAATTCTTAAACAATTCTATTATGTCACTGAACAAAGTAATGCTTATCGGTAACGTTGGAAACGACCCTGAAATCCGTTACCTCGACAATCAGAATCCC
>JAILDI010000006.1 GCA_024689525.1 Bacteroidales bacterium | reverse complement strand
ATAAGGGGAATAATCCGCTTTTATCACAAAACAACCTCCCGAGAATCGAGAAATCAAAAACAACTCGACTGTCGGGAGGCACTTTATTAAATCTCGATTCTCAGAGACTTGCGGAGATGCTATCTTTTTCAGCGGCCTCGCCTTTCCGTCAGACCTTGCACAAATCAAGAGTTCGAACAGTTACGCCTGGGCTTATACCCCTGAGGCCTACAACAGGGTACCCGAGGGGTCTTCCGCCATGGTGAACACAACCGGCTGGAGCGAGTTGGATGCCTCCGGGAAAGCCACCCGGACGATATTGATTCCGTCATATAAGTCCAGCCCCGCATTCGTGGCAACCCACAGGAAATCCCGCGAGTCCATCAGCACGTCGTTCACGCAGTTGTCGCTGAGCCCCGCCTGCATATCCAACTGCGTGGCCTGCCACTGCTGCGCCTGCACCCCGGAATGCAAACACCAGCGTAAAGAGCAGAAACAATATCCAGGCTTTTTTCATACTTTATACTTTCAGGAATACTTTCTTCCTATAGAGGAACCACAACAGGAGCCAACAAAGGGCGAAATAGCCTATTGCAAGCAGCCAGGCGCCCCACTTATCCGTCATCAGGTCGGCCAGCCCGCCCAGGAAGAAGGCCGATATGTCCATGAAGGAAACTATCCTCTGCAACATATAGATAGTGATGGAGTTCATCCCTATTACCGTGAAAAACGGCGTCCACTTCTTCCATCCCTTGACGTCTATCAGCCAGTGGAAAAGTGCAAAGAATCCTACCGAATACGCCCCCACAACCAGAGTAAAACTGCTTGTCCAGAGTTTCTTGTTGATGGGGAACCACAGGCTCCAGACAAGGCCGACCACAAGAAGCACTGCAGCGGCGACAATCATCCACAAGGTTTTCCTCTTGCAGGCGGAGTCTTTGACGAACTCTCCCGTAAACTGGCCGAGCATCGCCGTTACGATGGCCGGAAATGTGCTCAAGAGTCCCTCAGGATCGAAAACTCCAGGCTTTAGAAGGTGGTTTGGCATCAGGACCCGGTCCACATATCCAACTATATTGCCTTCCAGGGTGAGGCTGCCGGCTCCCGCAGCATCCGGCGCCGGAATCAGCAGCAACAGATTGTATCCAATCAATATGACCGCAGCAATCACCGCCCGCCATTTCCAGCCGCAGGCCATAAACAGCCAGGCCGCGAACATCCACGCCAGGCCGATGCGTGCGAGTACGCTGGGAATGCGGAATGTGGGTTCCAATTCGAAAATGCCGTTGTACACCATCCCCAGCAGGCACAGTATGAGCCCCCGGAGAACGGTTTTCCAAAAGATTCTTTTATTGGACTTTCCTTTAGCTTTACTCGCGGCGAGCGAGAAAGGAAAGGTCATTCCCGAAATGAACAGGAACAGAGGGAAGATTGTGTCGTGATGACGGAGCCCGTTCCAATCCACGTGGGTCATCTGCAGGTTCAGCCAACAATCCTCTCCTCCCGGGAATAATTTGCAAGTTGCGCTCACAATGGCGGCGAACCCCATTATGAACATCATATCGAACCCCCTGAGGGCGTCTATCGAAAGAAGGCGTTTACTGTCCATTCTATTTAATCTTTTCTTTCTTTCCGCTACGGCGCGAGCGCTCGGCCGCGAAGCCCATAATTGCCACATAATGGTCAGGCTGGTTATTGTCGCAGTGGAACACGCAGCGGGCGGATAGGAGTAAGGCCCTTGAGTGGTTCAATTCCGTCTCCGGACGGAACCTGTCCGATGTCAAAAGGACTGGAGATGAGTTCGGCGGCGCCACCCATCGGCCCCACCAGGGCTCCTCCTGCGGCAAGGAGCGTTGCACCTTTAAGAAAATCGCGACGTTTCATACTGTGTTATATTATATTACAAATATGCTCTCTTTTTTCAAGTAATTATATGCCGAATCTTTCGATAATTGCAAGGATGTTTCATTCTCCCTGGTCTGGCACCGGAATCCCCTCTTTGCGGAGATAACCTTCGATTGCGTAGAGCGGCAGATTCTCCATCCAGCCCTGGTCAATGTAGTTCAACATCGACACTCGAAGGCCTTTCAGATTCGGGTGTTCATCGATGTAAGTCCTGAGGGATTTGGAGTAGACGTTTTCTTCGGCCTTCGCCTCAAGAGGGATAACGCGCTTTTCCGTCTGGACGGCGAAATCCACCTCAACCGTAGACTCGTTGGTGGAATAGTAGAAGGTGGGGATTTGGATGCGGGCCAACTGCTCGTTCACATAACACTCCGTGAAGGCTCCTTTGAATTCCTTGAAGATGTTGTCGCCCACCAGCATCTGGGAGGCCGGGACATCCGTCATTGCGCCCAGAAGGCCGACATCCAGCGGAAAAAACTTGAAGACATCGAAATCTTCGTAGAATTTGAGGGGGTATTCTATTTTGTTTACACGATGGATCTTGTAGATGAGCCCGGCATCCTTCAGCCAGGTGATGGCCACCTCAAAGTCCTTGGCGCGGGCACCTTTTCGCACAGCGCCATAGATGAACTTCTTGTTTTCTTTGGCCAGGTGGGACGGGAGCGAGTCCCACACCATCTCAATACGGGGCACTTCCTTCTTGGGAGCATGCTTGGAGAAGTCCTTGCGATATCCGGCAAGGATGTCTTTCTGGATCATACGGACGGCCCCCAGGCCCTTGCCTTCGATGTAGCCAGCCACGGCCTCGGGCATGCCGCCCACGTAGTAGTATTGGCGCAAGAGGTCGATATATTTCTGGCTAAGGATATTTACAGCGGACCAATCACAGCAGAGGAGAAGCTGCGTGAGTTTCTCGTTGCCGGTGGCATTCAGGAACTCGTGGAAGGACATTGGGAACATTCGGACCAGTTCCACCATGCCAACCGGGAAAGACTGGTCTTCGTGGATGGAGATACCCAGAAGGGAGCCGGCAACCGCTACGTGGTACTGTGGGAAGTCTTCTTTAAAGTATTTTAGACAGCCGAGCGCCGCAGCGCTTTCCTGGATTTCGTCGATGATGATGAGGGTGTCCTTCGGCACAATATCCACACCGGTATGTGCGGAAAGGGTGCGGAGAATGCGCGGAATGTCATGGTCCGGCTCAAAGATAGACTTGGCCACGGCATCCTTATCCAGGTTGACATAGGAAACGTTTTTGTACTCCTTGCCGCCAAACTCTTTAAGGATGTATGTTTTGCCCACCTGACGAGCGCCGTCAAGGACGAGAGGCTTGTGGTCTCTACGCGACTGCCAATCAAGTAGTTTTGCGTATATTTCTCTCTTCATATTACAAAAATTCCGACGAGTTCGCACTTGTTTTTAACACAAATTCTGACGACACATCGTACAAAATCAACAAAAATTCCGACGATATCCAAGGGCAAATATACATTTATTCTGACGAAATCGGAAACATTTTTCAAAAAAACGGCCCAAGCCTGAAGGCCTGGACCGCTTTTGTGTGAGAGGGTATAGATTAGTTCTGGGATACTGTTTCGCTCAAGGCCGACAGGTAAATCCCGGGCTTCAGTGCAGTGGAAGGACTCCGGATATCAGGCTAAAGCTAAACCATCCGGACGGGATATATGCAAAGGGAGATACTGTCTATGTCCTTGGATGCTGCCTGGATGGTGCAGATTCTCTTAAGATGGAGATTCTGGTAAATGGACATTCTCGCAGTTTTTCTTCTGTCTATCTTGAGAAAGAATACGGTATCATCCATCGTGAAGTGTGTGATTCAGCCCACTGGGTCAGCGTATTGGTAGGAAACGGCGAAACGGTACTGGATGTGGGGTATGTAATCGAGCCCGAATCGTTTATGCCTGGCTATAGGCCACCGTCTGATTTGCAGCGGTTTTGGCAGAAGCAGATAAGGAGGATGCGTAAATGCCCTATGGAGGTTAAAATTGATACAGTGAAGCCTCCGGAACAGTTTGAGAATCGGTTTTTATGCCTTCATATTGAACTGTCGATGCATCAGGGGCGTTCCGTAAATGCTCACGGCATAAAAGACGGGGCGGATGAAGAGTACTATCGTAATCTGGAAGAGGGAGAGTTGAAGGATTACCAGCATCAGGAATTGAAAAACCGCGAGTCCGACCTTTCCAAAACCCGCATCCTCACCCCGGCTTCTTTCTGGCCGATGCTGGCAGAAGTTCCCTCCCAGGAGCAAGCACAGGCTATCCTGGAGCATATGTGGCTAACCTATTCCCAGTATGACCCGCACACAATCTGGGAGTGCTACAACCCCACCAAACCTGCCGCCACGGCATCCGGAACCTCACTTTCGGCGACATCACCACAAGCATCATCTACGACAATGGCAAAGTAACGGTTGTCTCCGACAAACCCTTCTCCCTGTTCATAAATGATGCTGAGTATTCTGTCCGGAAAGGCCGGACCACGATAAAGATTAATCTGTGATTCCCATTTCGGCGCGGGCGCGTTCGACGCTCTTGGAGCGCTTTAGAACGAAGCCGGAGCCGAGGTACTTTGTGCGCACGTCGTCATCGGCCGCAAGCTGCTCCGGAGTGCCTTCCTGGAGAATGAGGCCTTCGTAAAGGAGGTAGGCGCGGTCTGTGATGGCGAGGGTCTCGCCCACGTTATGGTCGGTGATGATGACGCCGATGTTGCGGTATTTCAGCTTGGCGATGATGTACTGGATATCCTCCACGGCGATGGGGTCAACGCCGGCGAAAGGCTCGTCCAGGAGGATGAATTTGGGGTCGACCGCCAGCGCGCGGGCTATCTCGCAGCGGCGGCGCTCACCGCCGGAGAGCTGGATACCTTTGGATTTACGTACCTTGGAGAGGTTGAACTCATCGATAAGCTGCTCCAGACGGTCCTGACGCTCCTGCTTTGTCATCTTTGTCATCTCCATTACGGACATGATATTGTCTTCCACGGACATGTGACGGAACACGGAGGCTTCCTGCGGCAGGTAACCCACGCCCTTCTGCGAGCGCTTGTACATAGGGAGCTTGGTGATTTCTTCGTCGTCCAGGAAGATGCGTCCTTCGTTGGGAACGATCTGGCCCGTGATCATATAGAAGCTGGTGGTCTTACCGGCGCCGTTGGGGCCCAGGAAGCCCACGATCTCGCCCTGGTTCACTTCCATCGACACTCCCTTCACGACGGTTCTCACGCCGTACTTCTTCACAAGGTTTTCTGCTCTGAGTTTCATCGCTTACTTTGTATCTAATGAGAGCGCTGTTATCAGTTCCCTCACGTTAGGGTTCTTTTCCATCAGGTCCTTTGCCTTCTCGATGGGCATATACGGCACCTTTTCCTTTACTTCCGTGTCCGGCGTAACCTCCACCAGGATGTTCACCTTGGGGCAAGTGAGCATATCCCGCAGCTTCTTCTCCATATCCCGCAGAAGCTTATCCTCGATCCAGGTCTTCTGCGACTCGTTCACCACGCTGAAGTACACCTTCTTCACGCCGTCCTCCTCTTCGATCCGGGGCTCCGCGCTGGAGAGCATATTGGCCAGACGCGGTTTGGAGGCATACATCCCCGCCATATCCTTCCATCTCGCGCGCACATCGTCATCCGACGGCAGCGTCACCTCGGCGGGCTCCGCCTTCTCCTCCGCCTGCTGTGCCTTCTCCTCCATTATCGCATTCATCGACAGGGCCGATCCGGTCTTATGGACGCGGCGCCGCGGCGTTGGCGCCTCCTCAACTCGTCCATGATTTTGGCCATTTTCATGGATGAGTTCAGGGTTTTCGGCGGTTCGTCCTTGATTTTGGTCGATTTCGTGGATGAGTTCGGGGTTTTCGGCGGTTCGTCCTTGATTTTGGCCATTTTCATGAACGAGAGGCGCGGGGGCAGCAGCAACAGGCGCGGGGGCAGGCGCGGGGGCAGCTGCCGAAGGCGCGGCTGCCGCAACTTTCGGGGCCCCAACGCACAGGAAGCTCAGCTTCATCAGCGCGAACTCGATATGGAGGCGAGGGTTCACCGCCGCCTTGTAGGCCGTTTCGCAGGCGGTGGTCACGCCCAGGGCTTCGTAGATGAAGCCAATCGAGCAACGCGATGCCTGCTCCGCGTAGCGCTGTTTCAGCGATGCGGGCAGTTCCAGCAGGGCGTCCAGGGCGCCGCTCTTGGCAACAGCCAAATCACGGAAGTGCGAGCTCAGGGCCGCCACGAAGTGAAGGGCGTTGAAGCCCTTTGCGAGCACCTCGTCGAAGCGCCGTAAAGCAGCAGCATAGTCCCCCGCCAGGAAACTCTCGACCATCTGGAAACTGTATTCGTAGTCAAGGACGTTCAGGTTGCGGATGACATCCTCGTAATGCACGTCCGTGCCGCAGAAAGCCACGGTCTGGTCGAAGATCGTAAGCGCGTCGCGCATTGCGCCATCCGCCTTCTGGGCTATTACGTGCAGGGATTCATCGTCGATTGTAACCCCTTCCTTTGCCGCAATCTCACGCAGGTTACGAACCATATCCGGAATGCCGATGCGGTTGAAATCGTAAGTCTGGCATCGGGACAGGATAGTGGGCAGGATCTTGTGCTTCTCCGTGGTTGCAAGGATGAAGATAGCGTGTGCCGGCGGCTCCTCAAGTGTCTTCAGGAACGCATTGAAAGCGGCCTGCGACAGCATATGCACCTCGTCGATGATGTACACGCTGTACTTTCCAACCTGCGGCGGAACCTGCACCTGCTCCATCAGGGCCTTGATGTCCTCCACCGAGTTGTTGGAGGCGGCGTCAAGTTCGTGGATGCAGTACGAGCGTCCCTCCTGGAAAGACACGCAGGATTCGCACTCTCCGCAGGGCTCCATATCGGCCCCCGGATTGGCGCAGTTGATCATCTTGGCGAAGATTCGCGCCGTGGTGGTCTTGCCCACTCCGCGCGGGCCGCAGAACAGATAGGCATGCGCCAGCTGCCCCCTCTTGATGGAGTTGGACAGGGTCCGGGCTATGTTGTCCTGGCCCAGCAGGGTGCCGAAGGAGTCCGGACGGTACTTCCTTGCCGATACTATATAGTCGCTCATATTACATAATCGTGCACGTCCTGCGCACTCACGGGGTTGTTACCAAGAATAAGCAGCCTCTCCACCACGTTGCGGAGCTCGCGGATATTTCCCGTCCAGCTCTTTTCCACCAGCAGTTTCACGGCCTCCGGTGAGAAATCCTTGCGCGGCATGGCCGTCTCGGATGCAATCTGGTCCCGGAAGAACTCGATGAGCTCCGGAATGTCCTCCTTGCGCTCGTCCAGGCTGGGAACCTTTATCACAATCACGCTTAAGCGGTGGTACAGGTCCTCCCTGAACCGGCCCGCTGCAATCTCCTCGGGAATATTTTTATTGGTGGCCGATACCACGCGCACGTTCACGGTGATGTCCTTGTCGCTGCCAACGCGGGAGATCTTCCGCTCCTGCAGCACGCGCAGCACCTTTGCCTGCGCCGCAAGCGACATATCGCCGATTTCGTCCAGGAACAGAGTTCCGCCATCGGCCTGCTCGAATTTACCCTTGTGCTGTTTGATGGCCGATGTGAACGAGCCCTTCTCGTGGCCGAACAGTTCGCTCTCGATGAGCTCCGACGGAATGGCCGCGCAGTTAACCTCCACATAAGGCATCATCGACCTTTGGGACTGCTGGTGAAGATTCCTGGCAACCAGCTCCTTTCCGGAGCCGTTGGGGCCCATTATCATCACGCTGGCGTCGGTGGGGGCCACCTTTTCAATCATCTTGCGCACGTGCTCCATCCCCTCCGACGAGCCCACCATATCGCTCCCGTAGACTTTCTTCTTGAGGATCTTGGTCTGGGTGACGAGGTTGGCCTTGTCGGTTGCATTCTTCAGGGTGATGAGAATCCTGTTCAGGTCCAGGGGCTTGCCGATGAAGTCGAACGCACCCTTCTTGATGCATTCCACCGCAATCTGGATATCCGCGTGGCCGGAAATCATAATCACGGGCGACTCCACACCATCGGCCACAAGACGGTCCAGAACCTCCATCCCGTCCATCCCGGGCATCTTGATGTCGCAGAAGATGGCGTCGTACTTCTCCTTCTCCGCCTTCTCCACCGCCTCAGTGCCATTTTCCGCCGTATCCACCTGATAATCCTCCATTTCCAGTATCTCCTTGAGGGAGTACCGTATGGCTCTTTCATCGTCCGCAATAAGAATTCTCATAGCTCAAGTTTTAATCTTACAAATATAGTTATTTTTTTACAAAAATAAACCCCAGGCAATGCCCGGGGTAAATGGTGAATAATCAGACGCAGCTATTACCGGCTAACGTACCTCAACGCGCGCTATGGCGGTTTTATTCAAGCCGTCGGGGTCGGTCCAGCGGACCACGAGGCGGCAGTTGCCGTTTTCCTTTGCGATGATGGTTTTACCGTCGGCCGATACTTCGACGACGGAGGGCATAGTGCTGCTGACGGTGAAATCGTTGGCATACAGGGGATCCAGAACAAGCCCAAGCGAAACGGTCTGCCCTGCCGAGAGATAGTAGTCGGTCTGCGGGAAGCTGATGCTGCGCGCCTTAACAACGTCGGCGTCCTTCACGGTTACTGTGCAGGTGGCATAAATACCGTTCACGGTTGTTGCGGTAATCGTGGCGGTTCCGTATTTTCCCGGTGTCACAAGACCGTTGATGTTGACCGTTGCCACATCAGTATTGTCACTGGCCCAGGTTACGTTCTTGTAAACCGCATTGGCAGGCCCGACAGTAGCCTTAAGCGCCATGGGACGTCCGTTCTCGCCATAAAAGAAAATGCTGCTGTTGTCCAGGGTTATGCTTGAGGGATAGCCGGAAACAGCCGTGAAAAGGCCAGGGCAGGAAGGGCCGCCGTCCACACGGGCCAGGGTCCTGTCCAGTCTTTGATTCGAGGAATACGAAGAGCCTTGCCCGCCTTTGAGTTTAGGGCAGCTCGAAAATAAATGCCTGGCACGATATTCATTCTTTAAGAATCCTGCCAGAGACGCTTCAGTCGTTTCAAGACTCTCATCCTCCATTTCAAATGACCATATTCCATTTGCTCCCACATATATGGTTTCAAGGGATTCGCAACCCTGGAACATACCTCCGAGATTAGTCCTGCTGCCGACACTGAATGAGGACAAATCCACCACAGTCAGACTTTTGCAACGATTGAACATCAATGCCATCTCGTCAACATTCCCGGTATCGAACGACAACAGAATCAATGATTCGAGTTCTCTGCATTCGGAGAACATCTTAGACATATTCTTCACGTTGGCGGTATTGAAACCGGAGAGGTCCAGAGATTCCAGTTCTCTGCAATCCTCGAACATACTTTCCATAGTGTCGGCTTCGCAGGTATTCAGAAATCCCAAACCCTCTATACGCTCCAATCGTTCAAAACCCATAAACCATCCGGACAGATTCTTCGGCCTGGCCGCTCTGAAAGATTCGTGGAAAATTGCAGTTTTCACGCTCCAGTTCACCTCAGTCCAACCGTGTCTGCCGCCATCGCTGTGATTGTAATCCGCATCGGGATTATAACTGAACACCTTTCCTTCACTCACCCTTATATCCCTTTTCAAGTCGTAATAGAAAGTAAGTGTGCTGGATTCTTCATTGTAAACGGCATACATCGTCTTTTCACTGGTAACGCCCTGGGCATAAGTCGATAACGCTATCGCAAAGACAGCCGCACAAATTGCAAAAAGCTTTTTCATGAAAAAAATTGGTTACTGATTCTCTGTTTCAAGGTCCTAATTTAGCAATCTGCGGGCAAAAAAACAAACATTTTAGTATCTTTGCATCATGAAGAGATTATTGTTAGCCGTGGCGCTCATCGCCGTGTGCATCGGGGCATCGGCCCAGGGACATTTCAATACTAAGCGATACAGGATTAAGGATTTCCGCGAAAAGGTGACCAAGATTGTCGTACTTGGCAACGACATCACCCAGACAACCTTGTCGCAGGAGGTGCTGGACAGGTGGACCATATCGGCCTTCGAGCTGTGCACCAAGGAGGAATTCGAGGCCACGAAAACATCGGCCGATTATTATTTCCTGCTCCTCACCGACGGAATCAGCCGCAACGGCATTTCCGCCGGCGTCAGCTATCTCACCCTGGTGAAAGGCGGCCCGGAGGCCTCCAAGGGTATCGGGTCGATGACGGAAGTTGTCTCGCTGCCCGTGTGCTCATCGGCCTCATCCGACGGCCGCGAGCTCACGTTTATGGGCGCCTTCGTGGAGATTATCCAGGACTACACGCTCAAGGCCATCGAGTCCGAATATAATGCCTATATGGGCCTTGCCATATTCAACAAGCTGAACCTGGGCAAGGAAGGCAGCCGAAAGATCGTGCATATTTCTCAGGACGATATCGACCCGGCGCTGGACGAGGCCAAATGGCGCAAGCACACCGGCAATAAGCTGGTGGTGGAGGACGATGCCGACGAGATCTTCTCCGCCGGCACCCCGGACGCGCTGGTGAGCTACGTCGTAGCCCCCGCGCGCGTTTCCGGCAAGGCCTTCGCGTACAAGATGCTCATCGAGGCGGGCACCGGCAGGCTATTCTATTATCATAAGGAAAGGATCCGCGCCGGCCGCACATACGGATTCAACGAAATCGACTTCAATAACATCAAAAGGCTCAGGTAGCGGATGAGAAGCGGAACTTGTGAGGGCGGTCTGCGCTACGCAGTGCGCCGGAATTCATCGGCAGTGGCATACTGCTCGCTGTCCATAGGACGCGGAACGTCGGACGAGGGGAACTTCCCGGAGGGGATAGCCCATTTCGTGGAGCACACCATCTTCAGGGGCACAGCCACCAAAAGCGCCGCCGTCATCTCCTGCTACCTGGACAAACTCGGCGGCGAACTCAACGCCTACACCACCAAGGAGGAGATCGTCCTTCACGCCACAACCCTGAAGGAAGACCTCTGGAAAGCCGTTGGCCTGCTGTTCGAACTTGCCACCCAGCCCACTTTTCCGGTCGATGAAATAGAAACCGAACGCACCGTAGTCCTGGACGAAATCATCTCCTACAAGGACAACCCCGCGGAAGACGTCTACGACAACTTCGAGAGCCTTCTCTTCGAAGGCCACCCCCTTGGCCGCCGCATCCTGGGCACCACCGCCTCCGTGAAGAGAATCACCGCCGATGACCTCCACCGCTTCGTCGCCGAGAACTTCCTCCCCGGCAACATGGCGCTCTCCATCGTCGCCAATATCGACGAAGCAGTGCTGGAGAAGAGAGTGCAAAACTTTTTCGACAGTCGGAGTCGGACAAAACTTTTCGACGACATTTTTTTGGCTAGAAAAGTTTTAGTCCGCGAAGACAGAAAAAGTTTTGCTCCGTCACAGCCGTTCAACAAAACCGTCGACAAGCATAATCACGAGGTGAATGCTGTTATCGGCTCCACCGCGCCATCCCTTTACGAGATGCCCGACCGCCTTGTCGCCGCTATGCTCGTCAACATCCTCGGCGGCCCCGCCTCCAACTCGCTCCTCAACAAGGAACTCCGCGAAAAACACGGCTGGGTGTACAGCGTCGAGTGCAGCTATACGCAATATCGCGACACCGGCATCGCCGCCATCACCTTCGGCTGCGACAAACCCCACCTGGACTGCTGCCTCAAAGCCATCCACCGCATCCTCACCTCACTCCGCGAAGTGCCCCTCTCCGAGCGCCGCCTCCAGGCCTACCGCAAGCAGCTCTTTGGCCAAATCGCCATCTCCTCAGATAACGGCGAGGCCCAGTGCCTGTCGATGGGCAAGAGCCTCCTCGCCTGGAACCGCGTCCCCTCCAACGAGGAAATCCGCAAAACACTGGAGGCCGTCACTCCTGACGACCTCCTCAAAATGTCCCGCCGCATCTTCGCAGCGGACAAACTCTCTACCCTGATTTATTTATAGGGTATCAACTGTAATTGACAAAAATTGCTTATTTTTGCAGTATGAGCAAACGGGACAGCGACATACTCTATTTCGTGGCATTCTGCCTGGAAGGATACAAGAATAAGCACGGACTTTCCGGAGAGGCCGCTTCCTCCCTCTTTGACCAGCATGGAATCAAGCAATACCTTGCCGACCAATACGATGTTCTCCACACCCAGGGAATGCCTTGGATTCTGGAAGAAATAGAAGAAAGGATGGCCTTATGACACTCTACCACGGTAGCTCTCAGATTGTTCGCGAACCCCGCATTATCCAGCCCAAGCGCACGCTGGATTACGGAGCCGGTTTCTATACCACCACTTCTGAGAAACAGGCCCACGACTGGGCGCTTCGCAGAATAGTCGGCGACGAGAGGGGTTACGTAAATGTCTACGAATTCGACGAAGTTGCCGCTTCGGGTCTCAAGCGTCTGGAATTCGCCAATCCTCCCGGTGAAGATTGGGTGGATTTCGTGTACGCCAATCGCAATCTGCGCGGCTTCACACACGACAACGATCTTGTTTACGGTCCCGTGGCCAACGACCGTGTATATGCCGCTTTCGCCCTTTACGAACAAGGACTTTTGAGCAAACAGGAACTGATAGCAGAACTCAAGACTTACAAACTCATCGACCAGATGGTATTCCATACTGAAGAATCCCTGAGAGTCCTGCGATTCATTGAAGTAAAGGAGGTAAAGTAATGAGAGCAGAAATCACTCAGCAGAACCTCTACCTGATCCTTGCAGGAAAGGCTGCAGCTGTGGCGGCATTTATCGCCGAGGATGAAAACATCAGCCCGCTGGATGCGCTTACAAAGTTCTACGCATCCGACACCTATCGCCGCCTGGAAAAAGAGGAAACCAAATACTGGCACTTTGGTCCGATTGCCTTGTACCAGGACTATTGCGGGTAGTACGGCTACTATTTTTTTACGAAAAACCGCGAAACGCATGAGATGGTCATCTCTTGTTTTTCGCGGCACGTTTTTGACGTTTTCTGCACATATTATGCTAGCGAAACACACGAAAGAGCACTTTCGTGTGTTTCGCATTTGCATGAGTCAAGAGGGGTAAGCGCCGTGGCTGAACACGGCCATGGCGCAAAGCCCAAATCGCTATTTGAACTCGCTCACCAGCGGGCCGCGGAAGGAGTCGTTGGCGCGGTAGGCGGGGGCGTAGAGGGATTCGATGCTCACGACCGTGGCGCTGAAGCTGCCGGCCTGGGTGACGAAGAAGGTTTCCTCCACAACCGTGTTCTCCTCCGGGAAGATGTCGAAATAGTACACCGTTTCGGCGGACTTCACGTGGCGGTAGCCCTGCGGAGTGTAGCCGAAGCCTCCGCCGATGCGGCGGACGTTCCACCAGCCGTAGCGGCCGGAGAGCTGGTTCTCAGGACGCAGGGAGCCTTCGCGTGCGGCGTGCAGCGTTACGAAGCTGCGGTTCTCCTGATTCCACACCTTGTAGGATGCCAGGATCTTGTCACCCACGTTGAGCACGGTGCCGGGCTGGATTTCCTCCATAGCGGAACCTGTTTCAGACAGGCGGTAGAAGTGGCGCTCAATTGTGAAGCTGTTGCCGCTAGCACGGATATCCTTGAAGGGCTTGGTGTATTCGACGCTGAGGGCGATCACGGAAGTGGCCAGCACTTCCTTCGAGCCGCTCATAATAGCAGCAAGGGCCTCAACGTAGCCGGGATCGCTCCCCCACTTCTGGCTTTCCTTCTGGAGCATAAGCCAGATGCGTATGCCGTCGGCCACTTTTGGACCGTCGGTATCGACATATCCGGAAAGCAGGTTGCAGAGCATCGCGTGGGCATAGGCCTCGCTTTCAAGCAGGCCTCTCCAAGGCATTACGGCGTTGGGATAGTACCAGCCGCCGTCGCGGTGCTCAACCGCGTATTCGAGCAGCGATACCACATCGGCCTTCAGGGATTTCTCCATCTTGCTCTTTGCCGATAAGCTCACGCCCCAGGCCTTTGCAAGGGCGATTCCGTTCTTGGTGGCGATGAGGTTCTCCAGGGTGCGCACGCGGCGGGCCTTTGCAAGGATCTGGCCCTTGAGGCCGCGGTCTCCGCTGGGCACGAGATAGTTCTTCGCGTTCTTCTTGAAGTCCTTCATCAGCTGCTTCTGCTCCTTGCTCTCCGCCTTGATTTCGAAGGGCACGGAGGCATACATCGAACGCACGTACATATACTGGGCGTCGCTTAGGCCGCCACGCCAGTAATCTATGGTGTTGATGAAGTGCTTGTCGTCCAGATATTTGACGGAAGTGGTTACGTCCGGAACTGCAATCCCGCGTGCGGCGGCGGAGGCGAAACGCTCCAGCACCACGGCGGTGAGGATGGCCGATGAGGTCATACCCTCGAACCATGCGAATCCGCCGTCGGAGTTGCGGCAGGCCAGGATCTTGGCCAGGATCTCGGAAGTACTCATTTCGGCGCCGGAGAAATCGGCCCCGATGGTTTCGGAGATCACTCGCACATACCAGGCATCAATCAGAGATTTAATGTCATCGCAGGAAGGATCCGCCTTCTCAGGGATGGCCTCCTTGACCATATCCATGAGGGATACCTCCTTGATATCGGCCTTGAGACCGCCGGTGTTCACAAATTCGCTGCGCAGACGGTTGATGATGTCCAGCTTGCTGTCGCCATAGTGGAATACAGCGGAATGGGCCTCAGTGAGGGTTTGCACAGGGGCTTTCACGGGCACGCTCACGAACAGGCCGTCGGAGAAGCCGTCGGCAACGAACACGAGCTTGAAGCCCAGGGCGTCGACATCTTCAGGGACATCGACATTGAACTTATGGTCGATGACGTCGTGCGGGGCCATCTCCAGAGGCACACGGGTGATGTGCAGAGGCTCGCCGTCGTAATTATCGGCAGGATAAGTATAGAGGTACAGCGAACCCTTCACAGGCTCTTCGGATATGCTGGAGATGGTGGCCGACAGCACGTAATTGTCGCCGCCATAAAGCATCGTGGGCTGCACCACGGCCACCTTCACGGGGATGGTGACGACGGTCTCCTTGCGCACGAGAGCGTTGTGCATCTTCTTGTCGTGCACGTACACGGCCACGTAATATGTCGACAGTTTGTCGGACGTGCTGAAGGTGAAGCTCAGGTTACCGGATGCGTCGGAGAGCAGGTGCGGCTGGAAGGTGAGCGAGGTGGAGAAGGTCTGGCGGATGGCCACGTCGGCGGTTTCCGCATCGGCCTCATCCACAGATACGGCCTCTTCCGCAACGGCATAGTCTTCCATTGCCATAGGAGCCGCCAGAGGCATTTCCGCTTTGGAATACATCTCGTCCATAATGACTCCGCCGGCCATAGTCATAGTGTGGTTGGCCCTGTACAGTATAGGAACTACGAAATTGATGTCCGTAACATTACCGCACTGGGCATCCACGTAAGGAGCATAGGCGGAGAACACAGGCGGCACAAGCACATCCCAATGGTTCGTACTGATTGCGTCGATGCTCTTGTCGTAAATCGCAGCCAGGGCCTCGACGCCGGCCTGGGTCTTCAGCTTGAAGGTATATTCGGTGCCGGGACGGGTCATGTCCTTGAAGGAAGTGAACTCGAGCGGCATACTCAGGCGGTCGTACTTGCGCCTGTAGTCCTGGTTCCAGCCATACTGGCGGCCGGCCTTGAAGAAGAATATCTGCAATGCGACGGCGTCAGGATAAGCGCTCTTGTACGGCATCACCACGTGGTCCAGCGAGCCGTCCTTGACGTTCACCTGTTTGCTGTCCAGCAGTTCATAGTCCTTGCCGAAAACTGAAACCACCGCCCACATTTCACCGTCGGACGTACCCATCCGGAAATCGATCTGATTCCCTTCGAGTTCCGTCTTGCCGGGCATAAAGATGTAGCGGATGCCTTCCGGCAGAGAGCCGGCATCCTTGCCAAGCTTCAGAATCCGGCATTCGTTCTTGGAGCTGTAAGTCTTCGTCGCCGCTTCGACCTTGAGCGTATAGAGTCCCTGTGCCAGGGAGGAAATATCGGCCGATGCAGCCACTCCGGACTCCGCTTTGCCGGAAAGGAGGACATCGCCCTTGAGGCTCACTATCGACCAGGAAACATCCATCGGCACGGTGTCTCCGCCGCTGTTCCTCACCGATGCGGTGAAGTCGACCTTGTTATCCTCCACGATATAGCGCGAGCCGTAGAAATAGTTCCGGCGGCCGATGTATCTGTAGACCGGTGACGATTCCTCCGAGAGCTCGAAGGAGCCATCGACCTTGTTGTTCACCACGGTATTGACGGAGAAGCTTGCACTCACGTAACGGCCTGTGTTGAAGGACAGGGTTTCGCCCGTTGCATCCAGCACTGTTACTTCCACATCATAATAGCCGGCGTCCTTTGCAAGGAAAGTGAAGTCGAACTTGCCGTCGGCGGCCATCTCAGGATTGAGTCTGGCGACCACGCTGCCGTAGCGCTTTACGATTACCGAGAGGCTGGCTGCGGTGAGCGGATGTCCCGAATAGCTGGTGACCTGGCCGCTCACGGGGATGTCCTCGCCGGGCAGGAAAAGCTCGTTGCGGCGGTCGAAGGACAGGCTGAACGTAGGCAGCTGGAATTCGTCCACGCGGATGCTTTCGCTCTCGATGCAGCCGTCTTTGCTGGTATAAACTCCAAGGGTGAAGTAACCGCCCCGGCGGTCGGTGGGAAGCACGAAATCGCCGGAAGCGGAGCCGAAGGCGTTGGTCTTGAGCTTGAGTCGGCCCACCTCTTTGTATTCGGTGTCCTTCAGCACGACCTCGATGCTGCGGTTGGCAATGACCGAGAGCTTATCCTCGATGCTGCCCTTGAACACGATAGTCTTGAAACGGAGGGTATCGCCGGGTCGATAGGCGCCCTGGTCCTTGTACAGGTTGGCCCTTATGCCCTTTTCATCGTCCACATCGTACTCTTCCTTCTGCACTTTGTTGTAACTGATGGCAATGGGATTACTGCGCATAGCAATACCCTTCGCGTCAAAAGCCTCGGCCGTGAGTTCATAATAGTAACGGGTATTGCTTTTGAGCGTACGGGCTATCTTGGAAGGCAGAGGCGTGAACACGCCGGAAAGCTTCAACGTCTCCGTTGCAACCACGCTGCCGCTTCTCTTGAGGATGAGAGTAACCCTGGAGACGGGCTGGCCGCTCTTATAATCGGCCACATATATCTTCTGGCCGTCGGCGTCGCACTGGATGGCGGCCGACAGGCGATACTGCTCATAGTTGGCGTAATCGTCGATGTCTTTTCCGCCATTCACTTCATATACGTATGAGCCGTCCTCGAAGGCGGGGACGTCCACTTCCACTGAATCTCGGACATAGAAACTCTTCACGGGATTCCTGACCTCGGCGGTGTACAAGGCCTTCTCGCCGGCCTCATTGCGGATCGACAGCGTGGCCTTGTCCACGTTGCGGAAGTAAATCCTTGCCTTTCCCTGGCCACTCCTTACCTCCACGCTCTTGGCGGTGAGGGTGTTTATAAGCCCCTCCGCATAAGTGCAGGACGATGCAACCTTGGCCTCGATGCCCTTGAGCTTGCCACGATCCTTCTCGAAGGCCTTGGCCTTTTCGTAGATGGCTTCATAGGCCGATGCCGTGGTATTCGCATCCTTCTGCAGGTCGCTGAATTCGAGTCTCAGCAGGGCCTGGCGGGAGAAGAATGAGATGCCCCGGCCATTGTATTTCTCCATATGCGCCTCCAGGGCCGCCTTCTGCTTGTCCTTGTCGAACTTCCTGTTAGCCGTCAGATACTCCAGATAGGCAGCGAGGGGATACCGGCCGTCCAGCTTGGACTGTAGGGCGGTATACACGGCATATCTGTCCGGATAGTCGTAATCGACATTCTTCTTGCCCAGAATTTCCCAGAGGACGTATTCCGCATCGTCCATCACGAATTCCAAGAGACTGGAATCCAGATATATCGACCAGAGGGCCGGGGTGCGGTGTTTACCTATTACGTCCAGTTTGCCGCTTACATAGTTCCACAGGTCGTCTGCGGACGGATAATCGTAGCGGGTCATACGTCTATACTCAAGGAAAGGCTCGCCAAAGTCGGCGATTTCCTTCTTCAGGGCGGTGTACAGGCTGTCGCGCAGTTTCCAGTTGCGCTGGAGCGACACATCCACGTACTTGGTGGCCGCATCGTAGAAATCCACGATGTAGTGTCCTGCAATGGCTTTTTCCTTGATTTCTGCAAGTATCTTGCACTGGGTTACCGGCTGATCTCCGGCTTCGGCTACCTCATAGCGTTTCCACAGTTGGGTGAGTTCGTGCCCATCGTCGGCGGGAGCCGGCTGATAGCTTAATGCTCCCAATACGAGCACGCTTGCGATTATCGAAGTAAGCATAACTGTATATTTTTACAAACAGGTTATTCTCGTTCAAATTCCTTGCCGAAACAGGGCAGAGCCTCGGCCACCACGAATGTACTTCCGCCGATATACACCGGACGCCCAAGGGACAAGGCATATCGGACGGCTTCTTTTACCGGGTCGATGACGATGGCGTCAGGCATATTGCAGCGCCGGAGAATCTCATCGGCCGGGAGTGCCCTTTTGGTCGATGGGGTGGTGAAAACCCAGCTAGCCGTGCGGGGCATAAGGGGTATGATGGCGTCCAGGTCCTTATCGGCCATTATACCATATATTATTATAGGATGGCCCATTGCTTCGATCTTGCGGAAGTTGCTTTCCAGGGCCTGGGCATTATGGCCGATGTCGGCGATCACCGGCGGCTTCTCGCAAAGCCGCTCCCACCGCCCGTGGAAGTTCATCCTGGCGGCAGTGTGCTCGATGCCGTCCGCCACTTTTTGCCCATCCTCCAGCGCCGGGAACTTTGCCTTCAACAGCTCAATCGCCGCCAAGACCGTCCGGAGATTCCTCTCCTGGGGCTCAGCCTGGAGATCCATCTTGGCCA
>JAILDI010000002.1 GCA_024689525.1 Bacteroidales bacterium | reverse complement strand
CAACTATATTTCAAATTATGATATAGGGGAGGAGACGTTGATTGAGAATGTGGACCTGATGTACGTTGAAGGGGATTGCGCTTTTGGGAACGGCGTTGAAGTGTCCGTCATGAACGAGACGGGTGGGCGCGAAGTACGTATCTACGAACGTCTAAGCGCCCAGGTGGCTTACATACTCACGATGTACAGGCATCGTCCGGGGGTTATTTCCTGCCTCAATAAACTGGCAGATAAGTATGCTGCCGGGAAGAAAAGCCGTATCGGCAGAATCGGCGCACATGTCACGATTAGAAACACACGATACATCAATGGAGTATGTATCGGCGACCATGCCGTTGTGAGCGGCGCCAGCCGGCTCAGGAACGGAACGGTGATAAGCAACGCTTCCGCCCCGGTATGCATAGGCCATGGAGTCATCGCGGACGATTTCATCATCTGCAGCGGCTCTTCGGTGGAGGACAACACCACTATCGGGAAGTGCTTCATCGGACAGAGCTGTCATTTCGGCCATGGGTACAGCGCAACCGACTCTCTGTTCTTCTCCAATTGCCAGGGGGAGAACGGGGAGGCGTGCGCCATCTTTGCCGGACCTTTCACCGTAACTCACCACAAGAGTACCCTGCTCATTGCCGGAATGTTTTCTTTTATGAATGCCGGAAGCGGTTCCAACCAAAGCAACCATCTTTATAAACTCGGCCCCATCCACCAGGGAATCCTGGAGCGTGGCGCCAAGACAGCATCAGACTCATATATACTGTGGCCTTCGCGTGTGGGTGCTTTTTCCCTGGTGATGGGTAGGCACGTGACCCACTCGGACACAACAAATCTTCCGTTTTCATACCTTATTGAGCAGCAGAATACCACTTATCTTGCTCCCGCAGTGAATCTCAGGAGTGTGGGAACGATCAGGGATGCCCAGAAATGGCCCAAGCGAGACGGCCGCCGTGACCCGGACAAGCTAGACAATATCAACTACAACCTGTTGAGCCCCTTTACGGTTCAAAAAATGATAAAAGGAATAAAACTGCTTAAAAACCTGCAGTATTCTTCCGGAGAGTTGTCGGATGTCTATTCATACCACAGCACCAAAATCAAAAACAGTTCCCTTCAGAACGGTATACGTCTGTACAGGACGGCCATCATCAAATTCCTGGGCAATTCCATCATCAAGCGGCTGGAAAACCTTCCTGCAGGTGCTTCAGACCAGCAGATTCGCGCCGCCCTGGCCCCCGATACTCAGAGCGGTACCGGATACTGGGTGGATATGAGCGGAATGATTGCCCCCAAAGCGGTCATCGAAGAAGTGATGGACCGTATAGAGGAAGGGGCCTTTTCTTCAGTTGACGAGATTAATGCCCAGTTCGCCTTGATTCACTCTAACTACTATACCTACGAGTGGACATGGGCCAGGGGAGAGTATAAAGAGTTCTTTGGCATTGACCCGGAAACAATAACCGCCGCAGAGGTGGTGTCCATCGTGGAGATGTGGAAAGAAGCCGTAATCGGTCTGGACAAGATATTGTATGAGGACGCGCGCAAGGAATTCAACCTGGCCTCAATGACAGGGTTCGGCGCCGATGGCACCAAAGAGGAGAAAGAGCAGGACTTCGAACAGGTCCGTGGCGATTTCGAGTCCAATACGTTCGTGACAGCCGTCCTTGACCATATCAAGGCCAAAGAGGCGCTGGGAAACGAACTGATAAACCGGTTGAAACAATAAATAAACAGCGGTCATCTGGCCGCTGTTTATTGTTTATATCAGGACACGGAAGTTTACATTTTTGCGTATCTTTGCATTTATGAAGAGACTGATTACCATAGTCGCGGCAGTATTCACCGCCGTAACCCTCCTGGCGCAGACCGAAGCTCAGAAATATGTGAACCAGCTGGCATCCAGGCCGCCGCTGCAGAATGCGGTGTGGGGCGTGCTGGCAAAGGACGCCAATGGCAACGTGCTGGCGGAATACCGCAGCGGGACACTGATGCTTCCGGCGTCGAATATGAAGCTCATAACCACCGGTACGGCAATGCTGTCCCTGGGGGCCGATTATCGCTTCCCCACGCACATAGGCTACACCGGCAACATAGAGAACGGCACCCTTGAGGGGGACCTCTACATTATAGGCGGCGGGGATCCCACCCTGTGCACCCGGGACTCCATCGCCGTGTCGATGGCGGGAGTTTTCCGCACGTGGAAAAGGTTCATCCAGAAAGCGGGGATCAACGCGATCCACGGCCGCATCGTGGGCGACGGCAGGCTCTGGGACGTTCCACTGGAGGCGGGTTCGTGGACGTGGGACGACATCGGCACATATTATGGCCCCGGCGGCAGCGCGCTGGGATTCTATTCCAACGCCATCGACTATGGGGTGGAACTGGCGCCCGTGGGTGAAACCGTGCCGATGAGGCAGATATACCCGGAAACGCCCTGGATGCATATCTCCAACCGCACGAAAATGGCCCCTGCGGGCACTGGGAACAGTCTTTTGCTCTTCACCAGCGAACTCGCGCCCTATGCCGAAATCCGCGGAACCCTGGCCGTGGACAGGCGTGCCAAGCCGGAGCATTTCGCCAACAAATTCGGCGCCCTGACCTGCGCCTATTACTTCTGGAAGGAACTCACCGACGGCGGAATGGAGGTAAGCGGGGGATATGCCGACATCGACAGGGACGGCCTCATCAGGACGGGGGCCGATTTCCTCCCGCACGAGGCGGCCGGCAAGCCGGAGGTCATCGGCACAAGCTATTCGCCCAGCCTGAACCGCATCGCCCTGGCCACTAATTGCCGGAGCGACAACTACTATGCGGAGTCGATATTCAGGGCGATGGGCTTCAAAGCCACCGGCAGTGCCGATTATGACAGCTGCTATGTGGCCGAGAGGGCTGTATTCAAGGAGCTGGGCCTGCCCCAGGACGGGATAAGCATTGTCGATGGCAGCGGCCTCTCCCGCAAGAACTGCGTGACGCCGGCCTTTATGGTGCAGTACCTGCAGCGCATGCAGAAGACCGCTGTCTGGGAGCCGTTCCTGAACTCCCTGCCCCATCCTGGCGGCAACGGAACGCTGAAATACGTGCTCAGGGACAGCCCTGAGAGCCTTCGCCAGCGCATCCGTATGAAGAGCGGGTCGATGGAGGGAGTGCTGTGCTATTCCGGTTACATCCTGCCTCCGGACGGCAAGAAAGGGGAGCCCATAACGTTCTGCATCCTCACCAACAACTGCCAGGGAGAATTCGTCGTGGTGCGGGAGGCTATTACCAAGATTCTGGTGCTTCTGGCACAATAGTCGCAAATATTTGTTATATTTGCAGACTATACTGTTAAAACGCAAAAGATGAAACTTGCACACAAGATAATCCTTGCAGCGGCCCTGACAGTATTGCCGTTGTGCGCTCATGCCCAGAGGTATGGGAACGGCGTCATCGACAAGACCGTGGCCGTGATAGGCAATGAAGTAATCCTTATCTCGGATGTGGAGGCGGAGGTTCAGCGTCTCCGTGCCCAGGGAATGGCGACGGACAGGGATATCCGCTGCGAGATCCTGGAAAGTATGATGGAATCCAAGCTGTTCCTCATGCAGGCCCGCATCGACTCCCTCAACGTGAACCAGGAAATGGTGGAAAGCGAGCTTTCCAGCCGCCTGGACCAGTTCCGCACCTATCTGGGCGGCGACGAGGAAGTGGAGAAGTATTTCGGTAAACCGCTTTATCAGCTGCGTCAGGAGTGGCGCAAGACCCTGGAGGAGCAGAGCCTCACCCAGCAGGAGCAGGGACAGGTGGCCAGTAATATTCCGGAACTCACCCCCTACGATATCCGCCAGTGGCTGGACACCACTGCGGTTGAGGACCTTCCCATGGTGCCCATCAAGTACCAGCTGAGCCAGATTTGCGTGTATCCCGACAGGGAAGCCGCGAAGATGGCCGTGAAGGAGAAACTCCTCAGCCTGCGCGAACGCATCATGAGCGGCGAGAAGTTCTCCACCCTGGCTCGTCTGTACTCGGAAGATCCGGGCAGCGCACGCAAGGGCGGCGAATTGGGAATGGCCTCCAGGAACATCTTCTGGCCCGCATTCTCGGATGCCGCAATGTCCCTCAAGCCCGGCGTGATTTCCCAGATTGTGGAAACCCCGGACGGTTTCCATATCATCGAGGTCCTGGAGAAGAGGGGCGATATGTTCAACGCCCGCCACATTCTCCTGAAGCCGTCTTACACGGCTGACGACAGGGAGAAGGGCTTTGCCCGCCTGGACAGCCTCCGCAACCTGATTCTGGAAGACAGAATGACCTTCGAGCTTGCCGCCCGATTCTATTCGGAAGACCCTGCCACGCGCACCAACGGAGGCCAGATGGCGGATCCCCAGACCGGCTCGTCGTATTTCGAAATCGACCAGCTGAAGCCCCAGGACTATGCGGTTATCAAAGACCTGAAGGAAGGGGAGATTTCGGAGCCGGTGGAGTCGCTGGACAATGAAGGCCGCAGCGGAAATCTGGTGTACAAGATTATCCGGGTCGATAAGATCATCCCCGCGCACCCCGCCACCTTCGATACCGACTATTCGCAGATTCTGGAACAGGTGCGCTACAGCTATCAGCTGCAGGCCATCGACCGCTTCCTGGAGGACAAGATCCGCGACACATTCATCGTGATCGACCCCATATACAGGAATTGCCCGTTCAAACGTGAAGTCTGGAGCAGTAAGGTATCCAAATAATGAGGTTCGTTCCCCGCATTACGGCTGTGATTGTTGCGCTGTCGCTTTTCGCGGCGGCGCCTCGTGCTTCAGCCCAGAGGAACAGCAATGAGGACAGGGATCCGCACGTGACGCTAATCAGCGCTAAGTCGGCGGAGCTTATCGACAAGGGAGGCCAGAGCTTCAGAAAGGTTACCGGCCCGGCCCGGTTCTTCCACAACAACACCTATCTGGTGTGCGATACGGCCTGGTGGAACGTGAACACCAACGTCATCCGCTGCATCGGCCACGTGAAAATCACCCAGGACCGCACCACCCTCACCAGTGAAACCCTGGAGTATGTGGTGGACGAGGATATGGCCAAGTTCCGCGGCCTGGTGGAACTGGAGGACAAGGACCACGACATCCTTCGCACACGCTATCTGGACTACAACACCAAGGACAGTGTGGCGGTTTTTCAGGGCGGTGCGTCCATGAAGGATAAGGACGGGCAGGTGATAGAGAGCCTGTTCGGCACATATGAGTCCAAGCTTTCGCTCTTCGTGTTCAACGACGAGGTGAATATGTTCTCGGACTCGATTTTCGTGAAGACATCACGCCTTGAGTACCGCTCGGACATCTCCACGGCGTATTTCGGCTTCGGCACGGACGCCTGGGAGAGCGACAGGATGCTGAGCGCCAACGACGGCTGGTACGACAGGGCGCGTGAGATATTCTTCTTCCGGAAAAAGGTGCATCTGCTCACGAAGGAGCAGGAGGCCTGGTCGGATTCGCTGTACTTCCATCGCAATACCAACGACCTGGAAATGCTGGGGCACGTTGAGGTAATCGACACGACGAGGAGCGTGTTCGCCCTTGCGGGCAGGCTGGAATATGTCGACAGTTCGTCCCGCGTAAGGCTTATGCGGGATCCGGCCGTGGTTACCTGGTCTGAGAATGAGGGCAAGGTCGATAGTCTGTATCTTGGCGGCGACCTCCTTGAATATCAGGGCCGTCCCCGCTGCGAAGTTGACTCGATGGCGGTGGTGAACGCAAACAAACGCCTTAGCGACCTGGAGGCCGATCCCGTAACTGAATATCGCCGCAAAGCGGCAGAAGCCGCGCAGAAAGCGGCTGAAGAGGCTGCGGCCAACGACCCCAATCGCCCGCCCACGGGCCGGGGCGGCCGCGGCGGAGCCACGCCTCCGCCCGCAGAGCCTCCGAAAGAGGACACTTCTGTCATTCCGGGCGGAGTCGAGGAATCTCCTGACTCGCTGACCGCCCCGGCGGACACTCTTCTTGCGCCCGCGGATTCCCTGGCCGCATCGGCCCTGGATTCCCTGGGCCTGGCTCCCGCAGCCGACACCACCGAAGTGTTGCCTCCTCCGCCGCCGAAGGATTCCACGAAGGTGGGATTCATCCAGTGCCGCGGAAACGTGCGGATGTACCGCAGCGACATCCAGATGGCCTGCGACTCGCTGGTGTTCACGGAGCTGGATTCGCTGATCCGAATGTACAAGGACCCTATTGTGTACAACGAGGGTAATCGTCAGTACGTGGCCGACAGTATATACGTTCAGGTTAAGAATCAGCGCGTGGAGAAGGCATCGCTCATGTCCAACGCCTTCATCACCACCTGCGAGGACTCCCTGGCCCACGCCTTCGACCAAATCCGCGGCGCGGAGATGGTGGCGTACTTCGATTCCACCGCGGCGCTGAAGCGCTTTGACGCGCTGGGCGGGGCATCGGCACTGTTCTTCCTGGAGGAGAACGGCTCGCTGGCTACCGTGAACAAAGTGGAATCCAAGATGCTGTACGCCACGTTCCAGGACGGCAACCTGCAACGCATATACTACTTCGAGGATGCAAAGAACGACGCATATCCCGCGGTCCAGCTGCCCAAGGACGAGCGCAAGCTGAAAGGCTTCCGCTGGGATCCGGACAAACAGCCCAAGGGCCCCGAGGACATCACCTCGCTGGTGCCGCGCGGCAGCGAGCGCACGAGTTACCTTGCCCGTTCCCATCCGGAGTTCAATCAGACGAGCAAGTATTTCCCCGGATACATTAATAATATTTATAAGGAAATCGCCCGCCGCGACGCCCTTGCCGTAGAGAGGGCCCGTTCCACGAAGGTTGAAGAGCCGGAGGAGGATGAAACGCCTGTCGATGAAGCCGTGGTCGACGAGGAAGATATTGTGGCGGGGGATGATACTGCTCCGGAAGGCCCCGAGGGCGATGACAGCGGCTCGTCCGTGGATTCCGGCAGCGGCGATACGCCCGCATCCGTGGATAATCCCGTGGACGAATCCACGCTCACACCCAAGGAGCGCAGGCGCCTGGAGCGTGAACGCCGCAGGGCGGAACGCCAGGCTGCCCGCGAAGCCCGCTGGGCGGATGAGGACCGCCGCTACGAGGAGCGCCAGGCCGCCAAGGAGCAGAAGCGCCTCGAGCGCGAGCGCGCCCGCAAGCTCCGCGCCTTGAAACGTGCCGAACGTCGCGCCCAGCGCGAACGCCGCATCTACGAACGCTACCTGGAGCGCGAACTCGCCCGCCAGCAGGGCCACCGCTAGTGCCGGTGCGCATTTTTGGCCTGTTTTTGCTGGTCGGCCACACAAAAATGCCAGCTGGTCTGCATTTTTGGCCGTTTTTTGCAGGCCAACAGCTCAAAATCGCATGCCGGTGCGCATTTTTGGGGCAAAAATGCTTATGGACGTATTGATTATTAGTTTTTTATCGATATGGAAAAGATTTTAGACAGATTTTTAAGGTACGTGGCCGTTGACACGCAGAGCAACGAGGAAAGCGAAAGCCAGCCGTCGGCGGCGAAGGAGTGGGATCTCCTGAAGATGCTTAAGGCCGAGCTGGAGGCCATGGGCGTGGAAACGGAGCTGGACGAGTATGGCTACGTGATGGGCCGCATTCCCGGCAACATCGACAAGGAGGTGCCCGCCATCGGCTTTATCGCCCATGTCGACACCGCCCCTGACGCCAGCGGGGCCGATATCAAGCCGCAGATCATCGAGAATTACGACGGAGGCGACATCGACCTTAAGGGAGTTCCCGGCCTGCAGCTCAAGCCGTCGGAATTCCCCGAAATGCTTCACTACAAGGGCCAGACGCTCATCACCACCGACGGAACCACCCTCCTGGGGGCCGATGACAAGGCGGGCGTCGCTGAAATAATGAACGCCGTGCAGTATATCGTGGAGCATCCGGAGTTCAAGCACGGACCCATCCGCATCGGCTTCACTCCCGATGAGGAAATCGGCCGCGGCGTGGTGAAGTTCGATGTCAAGCGCTTCGATGCCACCTACGCGTATACGATGGACGGCGGGGAAGTGGGCGAACTGGAGTTCGAGAACTTCAACGCCGCATCGGCAAAGATCCATATCCAGGGCAGGAACGTGCACCCGGGCTATGCCAAGGGCAAGATGAAGAATGCGATCCTCATCGGCCAGGAACTCGGGTCGATGCTGCCCGCGCTCGCAAGGCCGGAGCACACCGAAGGCTATGAGGGATTCTTCCACCTGATTTCATTCAAGGGGACGGTGGAGGAGGCCGATGTGGCCTACATCATCCGCGACCACGACCGTGCGAAGTTCGAAGCCCGCAAGGAGATGATGGCCAAGGCAGCTGCCGCGATCAACGAAAAGTATGGCGCCGGCACGGCTGTGGCCGAGATTCGCGACCAGTACTACAATATGCGCGAGCAGGTGGAGCCGCACTACCACATCATCGACAAGGCGGTAAAGGCTATGGAGATGGCGGGCGTGAAGCCCAAGATCCAGCCCATCCGCGGCGGCACCGACGGCGCCAACCTGTCTTTCAAAGGCCTCCCGTGCCCCAACATCTTCGCCGGCGGCCTGAACTTCCACGGCAAAATGGAATTCGTCCCGCTCCAGAGCATGGAGAAGGCTTCGGAAGTAATCCTTAATATTATTTCTCTCTTTACCGCTTAGACTCCGTCTTCATCGAAGCGTAAATCATATACGCAATGATGGCGATGAAGGGGACGATGGCGATGGCTTCGCCGAAGCGCTCGTTCCAGGTGGTGAGGAAGAGGTCGGTGCCGGCGAATTTGAGGATGGCGCTCACTACGCCCATGAGCGCGCCGCCGGCGATGAAGCCGGAGGCGATGAGCGTGCCTTTTTCGCCGCGTGCCTGGTTGATGGCCTTGTCCTTGCTGCGGGTGGTCACGAACCACGAGATGGCGCCGCCCACGATGAGGGGAAGGTTCAGGTCCAGCGGGATGAACATACCGAGGGCGAACGGCAGGGCGGGAACTTTGAACAGCGTGAGCACAAAGGCAATCAAAGCGCCGATGCCGTAGAGCAGCCAGGGGGCGCCGCCGCCGTTCATCATCGGCTCGATGACCGCAGCCATTGCATTGGCCTGGGGCGCAACGAGGGCATTGTCGCCCACGAAGCCATAGGTCTTGTTGAGGATAAGCATCACTCCGCACACCGTGAAGGCCGATACGCCCACGCCGAGGAACTTCCATCCCTCCTGCTTGCGGGGCGTGGAGCCAATCCAGTAGCCAATCTTAAGGTCCGTGATGAATGAGCCCGCCACGGAAAGCGCGGTGCACACAACGCCGCCGATGAGCGCCGCTGCCGCCATACCCGCGCTGCCCTTAAGGCCAACGGCTACCAGAACCAGCGAGGCGAGGATAAGCGTCATCAGCGTCATACCGCTCACGGGATTGGAGCCCACGATGGCAATGGCGTTGGCCGCCACGGTGGTGAAGAGGAAGGAAATCACCGTCACGATCAGCAGTCCCACAAGAGCCTGCCAGAAGTTATGCACTACGCCGCCCAGGCCGAAGTATGCGAATACGGCCAGGAGGGTGATGATGATCCCCGTGACGATAATCTTCATCGACAGGTCCTGCTCGGTGCGCTCGGCATCGACCTTCACCTGCTTGCCCTTCTTGAATTCGCCCACGGCCAGGCCCACGGCGCTCTTGATCACGCCGAAGGATTTCCAAATGCCGATGATGCCGGCCATCGCAATGCCGCCTATACCTATATGACGCGCGTAGGTCTTGAAAATCTCCTCCGGTGCCATTTCGCCGATAGGAGTGGCCAGGCCGGCGCCCATCAGGTCGATGACGCTGCCGCCCCAGATGAGGTTCATCAGGGGAATGACGATGAGCCAGATAAGCAGCGAACCGCAGCAGATGATGAAGGAATATTTAAGGCCGATGATGTAGCCCATACCCAGGATAGCCGCTCCGGTGTTCATCTTCAGGACGACCTTTGCCTTGTCGGCAATTGTCTGGCCGATGTGGGTAACCGTGGTGCTGATGGTTTCCGCCCAGGTGCCGAAGGTGGCCACACAGAAATCGTACAGACCGCCGATGAGGCCGGAGATGAGCAGAGTCTTTGTGCCTGCTCCGCCGCCCTCGCCGCTCACGAGCACCTGCGTGGTGGCCGTGGCTTCAGGGAACGGATACTCACCGTGCATTTCCTTCACGAAATACTTGCGGAAGGGGATGAGGAAAAGAATGCCCAGGATGCCGCCCAGCAGCGACGAAATCACCATCTGGGTGAAGTTCACCTGGAGCTCCGGATACATCAGGGCGCCTGTTACGGGGTCCGTCTTGCTCTGGAGGATGTATATCGCCGGCAGGGTGAAGATGGCACCGGCCACAACTGCGCCGGAGCATCCGCCTATGGACTGGATGATCACGTTCTGGGCCAGGCCATCGACCTTCCTTAAAGCGCTGGTCATACCCACGGCGATGATGGCGATTGGAATCGCCGCCTCGAACACCTGGCCGATCTTGAGGCCAAGGTATGCCGCCGCCGCGCTGAACAGGATAACCATCACAAGGCCCATTGCAACTGAATAGGGCGTCACCTCCGCGTATTTCTTTGCAGGATTCAGGAGCGGGAGGTACTTTTCGCCGGGCTGCAGCTTTCTCTGCGCATTTTCCGGCAAGCTGAGGGATTTCTTTTCTTCCATAAATACAAAGATATGTACTTTTTGCCGTATATCCGGAGCGGTCTCGAAAATTTTTGAAAAAAGTGCAAAAAAAATTTGCCAGGTTCGAAAAAAAGCGTACCTTTGCAGTCCCGTTTGAAACGAGCACTCAAAAATGAGGTTTCAACGGATCGTTCATTGACAATACTGAGAGAAAAGATTAGAGGTAAAAGCAAAGATAGAGATAGTCTGTAATTATCTAATACGGAATTTTCGTTGAAGTAATTAGGGACTACAATTTCAAAGGCAATAAAAAACCAAAAGAGCCACAAATTGAGAGATTTGTGATTCACAGAAGCGAAAGAAACGAAGAGCGAACGGAGGATGCCTTGGCTATCCGGAGGCGATGAAGGACGTGGTAAGCTGCGATAAGGCGCGGGGATCTGCAAACAGGAATTGATCCGCGCATTTCCGAATGGGGGAACCCGGCAGGTTGAAGACCTGTCACTGACATACGTCAGAGCGAACCCGGGGAACTGAAACATCTTAGTACCCGGAGGAGAAGAAAGAAATAATCGATACCCTGAGTAGTGGCGAGCGAAAGGGGCAGAGCCTAAACCGCTGCGTTTACGGACGTGGCGGGGTCATAGGACCTCTCATCAAGATACGTTAGGAAACTGGAAGGCTGTGGAAACAGCTGCCAAAGAGGGTGACAGTCCCGTACAGGCAACCGCGACGTATCGAGAGAGGCACCTGAGTAGGGCGGGGCACGTGGAATCCTGCCTGAAGTCACGGGGACCATCCCGTAAGGCTAAACACTCCCGGAAGACCGATAGTGGACCAGTACCGTGAGGGAAAGGTGGAAAGCACCCCGAACAGGGGAGTGAAATAGAACCTGAAACCGTTCGTTTACAAGCGGTAGGAGCGGAGCGATCCGCGACTGCGTGCCTTTTGCATAATGAGCCTACGAGTTGCTTCATACTGGCAAGGTTAAGCACTTAAGGTGCGTGAGCCGTAGCGAGAGCGAGTCTGAACAGGGCGCATGAGTCAGTATGAGCAGACGCGAAACCTAGTGATCTACCCATGACCAGGG
>JAILDI010000217.1 GCA_024689525.1 Bacteroidales bacterium | reverse complement strand
CGGCCAAGGAACATGTCGATGGAGAAAATAAACTTCAGGGCCGCTGGTTCGGCATTGTAGTTACCCATCGAGCCGATGCTGCCCAGCGAAGGGCCGACATTGCCCAGCGACGCAATCGAACCGGTTACCGCATGTCCGTTGGGATCCCCCACCATGAGGCAGATCATAGAGGAAATGGCCAGGATGAGGGCATACATCGCGATGTAAAGGATCATCGGGTACACCTCCTCGTCGTGCAGGGCTTTTCGACCCAGTTTCACATCGTGCACCGACGAAGGATGCAGGGTGCGGAGAATCTGGCTCTTGATGGCTTTCCACAGCACAATCACACGGTCTATCTTGATGCCGCAGGTAGTGGACCCGGCACAGCCGCATACAAGGCTGGCAAGGATCAGTACGAAGCATGGCACCATGGGCCATGTGGAATTGTCCGATATGGCAAGACCGCTCGTGGATGCGTAGCTGAACACATGGAAGGCCCCTGCCAGGAAAGGATCGGCCCAGCCCGTATCCACATGGTTTATCTTCAGCGAGAAGCCGCTGATGAGGGAACCCAGCACCATGAGCAGGGCGAAGACTTTCAGCACCGTATTGTTCAGCGGACGCAGGGAGCGGGTGGCAAGCGAAATGAAAATAATTCCGAAATGGATGGAGGCCAGGAACATGAACAGGATGGTGAGCCATGCAATGAGAGGGCTATGGAAATGTCCTATTGACAGATTCCTGGTCGAGAATCCACCTGTAGCGCTGACGCTGAAGGCGTGGCATATCGCATCGAAAGGAGACATACCCGCCAGTATATACGACACGAAGGCCAGGGCGCAGATTCCAAGATACACCCAGGCGAAGATGAATACGGTTTTATTGGCCCGTGAGCGATAGTCTCCCCTGGAAACGGAAGAGAGTTCCATATTCGTCAGCCTGAGGCGAACCGGTGAAGAAGAGGGTATGATCAGCAGCAGGAACACCACAACTCCCAAACCGCCTATGAAGTGCGTGGACGCCCTCCAGAAGAGAAGGCTCTTCGGCAGGGCCTCCACATCCTCCAGGATGGTTGAGCCCGTGGTGGTAAAACCGGAGACGCTCTCGAACCAGGCGTTTGCCAGGGTGAACGGGCCTCCCCAGAGCGCGTACGGCAGCATGCCGAACACGAAGGACAGCAGCCATGACAGGAAAATAATCATGTAGCCGTCCTTAAGGGTTATGTTCGGAGATTTCCTTACGAAGATGAAAGGGAATACACCAACCACGAAAGTGATGAAGAAACTTATGGTAAGCGCGGCAAGCGCACTGTCGTTCCCGTTTGCAATGGAAATGAACACCGACAGCAGCATGAACAGGGCATCCACCAGAAGGGCGATGCCCACATTCCGCGAAATAACCTTAAGATTCATGTCCCCTGTCCCTGATATCCTTGATGCGGCGCTCCAGCGTGCGGTTCTCCTCCGTCAGTTCCATAATTCCGGAATTCAGGGCCGACAGCTGGTCATCGCCTTCGAATGTGTAGTTGTATTTTCTCCTGAATGAGCGGTAGTTGTCCAGCGAATCCAGCATCTTGTACAGCGGATTCACATAGTACACCGATATGAAGAACATGAGCAGCAGCACCAGTACGATGCCGACTCCCACAGCCACCGCACCGGGGATGATACTGCGGTAGAAGCCGCGCTCGAAGGTTGCGGAGTTCTGCTGCAGGTCCTCGTACATGGCTTCCGAAAGTTCGGAAATGTCGCTCCTCATACGGTTGAACACCGGCTGGAGGCGCTCGAAATACCACGTCCTGGAGTTGATGTCGCTCTCGATGATCGTTTCCAGTTCCAGGGATGTGAGCATGTATGCCGAATACGAGTACAGAACGGAATCTGCGAGAGGAACCGAGCGGCGCAGGGTGAAAGATCCCTTGAGGGAGTCGCAGTAATTGACGAAGCGTTCCTGGTCGAAGTCCGGAAGCGAGGATACGGAATCGTCGCCTATAACGGCAAGGACCTGGAGATTATAATTGTCCACGGCCGACATAAGGTCGTGTGCGACGTTGATGCTCTTGATATTGTCCGCTATCAGTTCAGATACGTAACTGGACATCTTGCGGTATTCCATTATGGATATGATGCTTGATATCAGCAGCACAACCGCAATTGCGCTGAGACTCAATATCATCTTCATGCGAAGAGAGAGCTTGAAGCCCTTGATCCAGCTCCGGAATTTCTTAGCCATACTCCTCAGAGTTTTTTAACGTGCAAATATAGTGATTTTTTTAGAATTGCTTTTTTTAAAAAATTTTACTATATTAGCCCCCGAAAATAAAATAAATACATGCGAAACACATTCCTGGACCAAAAACACAGCAAGAACTCATCGCTTAAGAAAACCATTCTCAGAATTTGCATCGAGAATGGCGAACAAAGCATAGGCAGTCTGAGCGAACGCCTGGATTCCAGCGTTCCCACTGTGACCAAGCTCATTCAGGAGCTTATGGATGACGGTTTTATGGTTGACCTCGGCAAGCAGGGTTCCGCCGGCGGCCGGCGTCCCAGCGTATACGGCCTTAACCCGGACGCAGGGTACTTCGTAGGCGTGGACGTTCGCAACACCCACGTCGGCTTTGCGGTTACGGACTTCAAAGGCAACCTCATCTGCTTCCAGGACGACATCCCGTTCGTCATGGAAAAGACGGAAGAGAGCGTGAGGGAGATCGCAGCATCCGTAAGACGGTTCTTCTCCGACAAGAATATGGACTGGGACCGCGTGCTCGGCATGGGCATAAGCCTGGCCGGCCGCGTCAACCGTCAGACCGGATACAGCAACAACTACTCCTTCGACCCGGACAAATCCATCGCTGACATTCTGGAGGAGGAGCTCGAAATTCCGGTAATCGTGGAGAACGACTCCCGCGCAATGACGTACGGAGAGTATATCTGCGGCACCGTGAAGAAGGAGAGGAATATGCTGTGCATTAACGTGAGCTGGGGTCTTGGTATGGGAATGGTCCTGGACGGCAGGCTGTTCTACGGCGCCTCCGGGTATTCCGGCGAGTTCGGCCACTTCCCTCTCCTGGACAATGACGTCATGTGCCGATGCGGAAAAATAGGCTGCCTGGAAACAGGTGCATCCGGTTCGGCCGTAGTGCGTATGGTAACGGAGCAGCTCAAGGCCGGCCGTTCGTCGCTGCTCAACGCCAGGTTCGCAAAGGAAGGCAAGGTTAACCTCAACGATATCTTCAAGGCCATCAAGCAGGAAGACGTCCTTTCCATCGAAGTGGTGGAGAAGGTGGGTGAAACCCTTGGTCGCGCGCTCGCAGGCCTTATCAACGTGTTCAATCCTGAACTTGTCGTCATCTGCGGCAAACTCGCGATGGCCGGGGATTATCTCCTGCTCCCCATCCGCAGTACGGTCAAGAAGTACGCCCAGAACCTTGTGAACAAGGACACTTCCATCATATTCTCAACTTTGAACAACCAGGCCGCTCCCATCGGAGACTGTATGCTCTCCAGAAGCCGACTTCTCGGAATCCTGTAAACTATGCCGGATATTTCTAAAAGGGGCAATGCGATGCCCTCATCGCCAATCCGCAAACTTGCTCCCCTGGCTTCCGCAGCCAAAGCGCAGGGAGTCAAGGTTTATCATCTGAACATCGGCCAGCCGGACCTTCCTTCGCCGCAGCAGGCCTTAGATGCCATCCACAAGGTAGACAGGAAGACCCTGGAGTATAGTCCCTCCGAGGGGTACGCGTCGCTCCGCGTGGCTCTTTCGCGCTATTACCACAGGATTGGCATCAATGTTTTCCCGGAAGAGATACTTGTAACCACCGGCGGCTCGGAAGCCATACTTTTCGCCTTCATGGCCTGCATGGACCAGGGAGACGAAATAATCATGGTGGAGCCCTGCTATGCCAATTACATCAGCATGGCGGTAACGGCCGGGATAGTGGTGAAAACCGTAACCTCCCACATCGAAAACGGCTTCGCACTGCCTCCCGTGGAGGAATTTGAAAAAGCCATAACCCCTGCCACAAAGGCCATCTTGCTGTGCAACCCGTCCAATCCGGGCGGCACTCTTTATACCAAAGAGGAACTGTACCAGCTCCGCGACATCGTGAAAAGGCACAACCTTTTCCTTATGGCCGATGAAGTCTACCGCGAATTCGTATATAGCGACGAACCCTATCTGTCGGCCCTCAATCTGGGGATCGACCAGAATGTCATCCTCATCGACTCGGTGTCCAAGCGCTACTCGGAATGCGGCATCCGCATCGGAGCTCTCATCAGCCACAACGAGCAGGTACGCGCCACAGTGCTCAAGTTCGCCCAGGCCCGCCTGAGCCCTCCCCTTCTGGGCCAGATCGCAGCGGAAGCATCCATCGACGGAACCGAGGCCTATTCCAGGGCGTGCTTCCTGGAGTACAAGGCCCGCAGGGATTTCTTCATCGAAGAGCTGAACAAGATCCCGGGCGTCTTCTCACCCAAGCCAGAAGGCGCATTCTACACGATCGCCTCCCTGCCTGTGGATAGTGCGGAGGATTTCTGCCGCTGGTGCCTCACGGATTTCAGGGACAATAAGGAAACCGTAATGATGGCCCCCGCAGCCGGTTTCTACGGGGATCCGTCCCTCGGACGCAAGCAGGTTCGCCTGGCCTACGTCCTGAATATCAAAGACCTCGGCCGCTGCATCCAGCTGCTGGCCAAGGCACTCGAGCAGTATAACAACATAAAGAAATAAAATGAAACACGAAGAACTACTCCCCATCATCGCCAACTTCGCAATCGAGGGCAATGTAACCGAAATCAAGCCCCTGGGCAACGGACTCATCAACGACACTCTCCTGGTAAAGACCGACGGCCCGGACAACTATGTGCTCCAGCGCATCAACAACGCCATCTTCAAGGACGTGGAACTGCTCCAGCACAACATCGACTGCGCAACGGCCTACATCCGCCGCAAAGGTGGCAAGACCCTCAACTTCATCCCCTGCAAGGCCACCGGAAAGACCTACTGGACCGACGGTGAGAAATACTGGAGGGTCTCCGTGTTCATCAAGGACGCATTCACCTACGAGACCGTGAATCCGGAGTATTCCTACTATGCCGGCAAGGCATTCGGCGAGTTCGAGGCTATGCTGGCCGACATTCCGGACAAACTGGGCGAAACCATCCCCGACTTCCACAATATGGAGCTCCGCGCACGCCAGCTCCGCGAGGCCGTTGAGGCCGATGCCGTTGGCCGCATGGCCGAGCCTGAAGTGAAGGCCATCCTGGCCGATCTCCTCCCCTTCGAGGAGGAAATGTGCAAGGCGGAACGCCTCCACCGCGAGGGCAAGCTCCCCAAGCGCATCTGCCATTGCGACACCAAGGTGAACAATATGATGTTCGACGCCCAGGGCAACATCCTCTGCGTCATCGACCTGGATACCCTTATGCCGTCGTTCGTCTTCTCCGATTTCGGCGATTTCCTGCGCACTGCGGCCAACACCGTGGCGGAGGACGACCCCGCCATCGACAAGGTCGACTTCAGGATGGACATCTTCGAGGCCTTCGCCAAGGGTTATATCGAATCGGCCAAGGTTTTCCTCACCCCCATCGAGAAGGAAAATCTCCCCTACGCCGCCTGCCTCTTCCCTTATATGCAGGCCGTGAGGTTCTTTGCCGATTACATCAACGGCGACACCTATTATAAGATCAAGTATCCGGAGCACAACCTCGTGCGTACGCGCAACCAGGTTGCCCTGTTCCACAGCGCCCTGGCCAAAGTGCCTCAGATGAAGGCGTTCATCGACAGTCTTTGATCCGGCGGGGCTTAATACGGCTTTTACCTATCCTTGGAGCGATGGCAATCCTGTTTGCCTGCTCCAAGGATAAAATTACTGTGATTCCCAGGCCGGAGCCGGAACCCGGTACGGAGGAGCCCGGCGAGCCGCAGGAACCGGAGGACCATACGGTGATAAAGCTCTCAGGCACCGTCATCGGCACTGAGAAATCCGTGGACTACAACACCGGCTCGCAATCCACCACCGTCAACACGCGCGACAATGTGTTCGACGGGGATTTCAACACTTTCTTCGCCACCTACGACCGCAGCCGTACATGGGTGGGACTGGACCTGGAAAAGAAACACGTAATCACCAGGGTGGGCTATTCGCCGCGCATCTCCCAGGAGGGCCGCGTGGAACTGGCCATCATTGAGGGGGCCAACAATGCCGACTTCAGCGACGCCATCCCCATTGCCATGATTAAGGAAAAAGGCAAGTCCGGAGAGATGAATTATGTCGATGTTGTGTGTTCGCGCGCCTTCCGCTATGTGCGCTACGTTGGCCCCAACGACGCCCGCTGCAACCTGTCCGAACTGGAATTCTGGGGCTGGAAAGGCAAAGGCGACGACTCGCAGTTCTGCCAGCTCACCAACCTGCCCACGGTGGTGGTGAACACCAAAGACCGCGTAGAAATAACTAGCAAAAGGGTCTACGTAATGTCCAACGTGTATATCATTTCCGACGGGGGCCGGAAGATCCTGGAGACTACGGAAACTGAAATCCGCGGGCGCGGAAACGCCAGCTGGAACTTCCCAAAGAAACCGTACAAGATAAAGTTCGCGGATAAGCAGCAGGTGCTGGGTTCCCCTTCCGAGGACAGGAGATGGACGCTTATCAACAACTACGGCGACAAAACCCTTATGCGCAACATCCTGGCGTTCGAGGTGAGCCGCCGCGTGGGGATGGCGTACACTCCGTTCTGCACCCCCGTGGACCTTGTGCTGAACGGTGAGTACCAGGGCTGTTATCAGCTATGCGACCAGGTGGAAGCAGGCGTTGGACGTGTTCCGGCAAAGGAAGGGTACCTTATAGAAATAGACGCATACGCTTCCGGCGAAGCCGTCTGGTTCGAGACCGGAAGGAACATTCCCGTGACAGTGAAGTACCCTGACGATGATAAGATTACCCAGGAGCAGCTCAATTTCATCAAGTCATTCTTCGCCAATACGGAAGCAGCCGTGTTCTCGTCAAACTATAAGGACAAGAGTAGCGGCTACCGCAAGTATCTGGATCTGGACAGTTTCCTGAAATTCTTCATCGTTGGCGAATTCTGCGGCAACACGGACACGTACTGGAGCGTGAATATGTACAAGGACGGAGCGCAGGGCAAGTTCTACACCGGCCCGGTGTGGGACTACGACCTTGCCTTCGAAAACGACAACCGCACCTATCCCATCAACAACATCAACGGCTGGATATACGCCACCAAAGGCTCGGTAGCCGACGACGACGTCCGCACCTGGGTGACGCGCATCGTGAAAAACGATTCCGACGCCCACGCCCGCCTCGTGGAAATATGGAATTCAGTGAAGCCGGGCCTGTCCAACCTCAACTTCTACGTGGACCAGACCTACGACCTCCTGAACGAATCCCAGGAACTAAACTTCAAGCGCTGGCCCATCCTCAACCAGTACGTCCACCAGAACCCCAAGACCTACGGTTCCTACGAAGGCGAAGTGAACAACGTGAAGAACTACATCACCGGCCGCCTCACCAAATTCGACGAACTGGTGCGCAAGTAGTTTTTCCCCGGTTCATCCATGTTTTTGGCCATTTTCATGGATGGGTCTCGCGCCGATGGCTAGGGTTTGAGAGAAAGGACGCGAATGTACTCGCCGGTGAGGCCGCCCTGGCCACCCTGGGAGTCGGCGATGAGGAGGAGGGACTGCGAGCCGTCGGACAATACAGGGCCCAGACACATGCCTTCGTAGTTGGCGAGGTTCAACGCACCTGTGGAGAATGAAGCCAGGAATCGTTTCTGCAGGATGCCAGCGGTGTCGTGAACGGGGTCCACTTCAAAGAGGTTGATGCGGGTGAATGAGCCCATGGCTTTCTGGATGTAGCTGCCGCCTGGCACGTAGACTTCACGTTCCAGTACTATCAGGCGGCCGTCGTCAAGGGCGGTGACGGCAGGAATGCCGAATACATAGGCCTGCGCCGTGGCTGCGAGTTCACCGCTCACGATGGGCCTGTGGGAAATGTACAGGTATCGGCCTGCGGGCTCAAATGTCCGGTCCGAGAAGCTCTGGAGGCGCAGCACGGAATCGTCGTCCTTGAGGGGCTTTTCCGTCACGGTCCAGATGAGTCCGGTAGCGGCGTTGTAGCCAAGGGCTTCGAAGCCGGCGTTGCTCTGGATGGCTTTCAAATCGTCAGGGACCGCTACGCTGCGGCCCGTGGGATTGCCCTCCAGGTCGTATTCACGGATGGACTGGTCGCCCTCCGCACTCACGAGCAGCGTGCCGCCCACCGGCAGATACACGATGCCTTCATTGTCCTTTCCTGCGCCCTGGGACGCGTTCCCAGCGGCCTCGACGCCTGAAGCGGAAATAAGCCCGCCGTTAGCGTCCAGCGTTATGTCGAACAGATGGATTCCGCCGCCGTTGCTCTTGTCGTGCACCACAGCATAGCGCGTGCCGCCCACATATGTGATTCCGGAGTACTGGCCGGAATTCACGAGCAGTCTGGCCTGCCCTTTATCCCTTATGCCGATTGTCGATGCTTCCTCCCCATAAACGCCGATAACAGGCTCAAATCGGTATTCCACGCCATTACCGGGGCGGAACTCCATTCCGGGAAGGCGCGATGTGGCCATCGTGTTATCGGCACAGACCAGGATTGCGGCGAAGGCATCGGCACTCCAGTCCGACGGGGCGAACGGTACAAGGATCTCCGCATTGCCGCTAAGGCTATCCAGGCTCTGGGCAAACGCTATGGGCTGCACGCTCATCGGCATAAGGCCGATGGCTGTGCTCCTCTTGCCGCGCGGAATGCTGAAGTTGATACGAAGGAAAGAGCTGCTATGCTCCAGCACGAACGCATCGCCCTCCAGCGTGCCACGGAGCGTATCACCGGGCATCCGGCCCGGCATCGACGCATAGTAAGTGACGCTATCCTTTAGGGCGGGGCCTTCGAATACGCCCAGCTCCTTGCCCGCGCCGGCAATCAGATGGTAGTAGCTCAGCGCGACGGTATCGGCCCAAACAGCCACCGAATCGCCCTCCTGCCACACCTCTTCCAGAGGCTTGGCATCGGCCCCCGCATCCCCGGCAACCTGGAAAGGCACCCCGGCAATCTGCATTTTCACAGTGGGCGTCTTCTCCGTCTGCGCCCTCCCCGCAGTCTCGCACCCCGCCACGACCACCGCCGCCGCGGCTAATAGAAGAATTCTTGTACGCATACTGCAAAAATACAAATCTTTTCGTAACTTCGTGCCGCTAATATAATTAAGGTATGAAAAAGTATCTCATCATCGCCCTTGCAGCCGTGCTGGCACTGGCCTCCTGCGGACGCAACTACCAGAGCATCCCGAATGATCCGCTCGACGCCCGTATTTACACTCTGGACAACGGACTCAAGGTGTACCTCACCGTAAACAAGGACGCTCCCCGCATCCAGACCTACATTGCAGTGCGTGTGGGCGGCAAGAACGACCCTGCCGACAACACGGGCCTTGCCCACTATCTTGAGCATATGATGTTCAAGGGTACGCAGCAGTTCGGAACAAGGGATTATGAGGCGGAGAAGCCCATGCTGGAGGAAATCGACTCCCTTTTCGAAGTGTACCGCACAATAAAGGACGAGCCGGAGCGCCGCGCCTTCTATCATAAGATTGACTCAATCAGCTACGAGGCATCCAAGCTTGCGATTCCCAACGAGTATGACAAGCTTATGTCAATTATCGGCTCGGAAGGCTCAAACGCATACACCTCCAACGATGTCACCTGCTATGTGGAGGAAATCCCTTCCAACCAGATCGACGCCTGGGCGCGCATCGAGGCCGACCGCTTCAAGAACTGCGTGTTCCGCGGTTTCCACACTGAGCTGGAGGCAGTGTATGAGGAGAAGAACATGGGGCTGGCTGATGACGACGAAAAGGCCTTCGACGCCCTGGATTCAATGCTGTTCGTGAATCATCCCTACGGCACGCAGACGGTTATCGGCACGCAGGATCACCTGAAGAATCCTTCCCTGCGCACCATCCGCAGCCATAAGGACACGTACTATGTGCCCAACAACGTTGCTATCTGTATGTCCGGCGATTTCGACCCGGACGAGGTCATCGACATAATCCGTACATACTTCGGCGACTGGCAGCCCAACTACGAACTTCCCGAGTTTACCTTCGAGCCTGAAGAGCCAATCACAGCCCCCAGGGAGCAGACCGTCGTGGGTTACGATGCAGAGTTCGTAGGCATCGCCTGGCGCACTCCAGGCGCTTCCCAGCGCGAGAGCGAGGCATCGAGTATTGTGGACATGATCCTCAACAATTCTCAGGCGGGACTCATCGACATCGACCTGATTATGGGTCAGAAGGTGCTGGGAGCCTATTCATACATTTACAACAGGACCGATTATGGCATGGCCGTCCTTGAGGGAATGCCCAAGGAGGGTCAGACACTTGAGGAAGTGCGTGACCTCCTGCTGGGTGAGATCGCCAAGCTCCGCAACGGTGATTTCCCGGAGGAACTGGTAACGGCCGCCATAAACAATTACCGCTTTACCGAAATGCGCCGCCTGGAGGATAATTCCTCAAGGGCCAATATGTTCGTACAGAGTTTCATAAACGGCACAAGCTGGGATGAGGTAGTGTCCCGCCCCAGGCGCATCGAGGCCATTACCAAGGCCGATATCGTGGACTGGGCTAACAAGTACCTGGGACCGGAGAGCTATGCCGTGGTTTACAAGAGGATAGGCGAAGATACCTCCATCAAGAAGATCGACGCTCCTGAGATCACCCCTATCGTAACCAACCGCGAATTCCAGAGCGATTTCCTGCAGGAGATCGCCGCCATCGAGCCGGAGGCCATCGAACCCGTGTTCCTGGACTTCTCCAAGGATCTTGAGGTGAAGCAGTGGAACGGCCTGGAGATGCTTTACAAGAAGAACGAGAAGAACGAAATCACCAATATCACCTTCCGTTTCGACAAAGGCTCCGACAACGATCCCGTCCTGGATCTGGTATCGGACTACATCAACTATCTGGGCACGGCCGATATGACGGCGGAGGAAATCTCCTCCAGCTTGTTCTCCCTGGCCTGCGACTGGGGCGTGAACGTGGGAACCACCGTCACGAGCATTTACCTGAACGGTCTTTCCTCCACCATCGGGGAAGGCCTGGACCTGGTGACCTCCCTCATCGAAGGGGCAGTGGCCGATGAAGAAATCTTCGAGGAACTCAAGAGCGACCTTATCCGTTCACGTGCCGATGCCAAGAAGAACCAGGGTGCCTGCAACAGGGCGCTCCGCAGCTACGTAATGTACGGCAAGGATGCCGTGAAGGCCGGAACCCTGTCCAACGAGGCACTTGCCTCCATCACCCCGGAAGATGTACTTTCTTCACTCCGTCAGCTGTGGGGAAGCACACATAAGATTCTTTATTACGGTCCCGCGCCAGTGCGTGAGGCCGAAGAACTCCTCGCCGAGCATCACAGGATCGACGGAGAACTCACCCCGCTTGTGAGGACACACCGCAAGCTGCAGCTCACACCTGCTTCCAGGGTAGTGCTCGCTCCTTATGACTCCCGCCAGTTCAACTATATGCAGTATTCCTGCAGGGGCGAGGCCAACGACTTCGACCAATTGGCTGCCATCACACTCTTCAACGAGTACTACGGCGGCGGAATGAACACCATCGTGTTCCAGGAAATGCGTGAATCCAGGGCTCTGGCATACAGCGCCGGCGCATATCTGATGACCCCCGAATTCATCGGCGACACCTACGCCTGGCGTGCTGTCATCGCATCCCAGAACGACAAACTGCGCGCGGCGGTGGAAGCATTCGACTCCATCATCGAAGATATGCCCCAGTCGCCCGAGAGCTTCGAGATCGCCAAGGCCGGCCTTCTGCTGAAACTGCGCACCCAGCGCGTCATCGGCCAGGATGTCCTCACCAGTTATCTTTGGGCGAAGGATCTGGATCTGGACAGGACGGAGGACGAGATTATCTACGGCAAACTGGAAAGCCTCACCCTGGACGACATCGTGGAAACCCACGAACGCTGGATCAAGGGACGCACCTACACCTACGCCATCCTGGGCGACCCGAACGACCTCAATATGGCGTTCCTCCGCACCCTGGGACCGGTTGAAAGGGCTTCACTGGAAGACATTTTCGGTTATTAAGTAAAAAAACTTAAAAAAATGTTTTGCGATTAGGAAAAAATTCCTACCTTTGCAGTCCCGTTCGAGTAGCGGAAACGGAAGACTCGTTAGCTCAGTTGGTAGAGCACAACACTTTTAATGTTGGGGTCTCGGGTTCGAGCCCCGAACGGGTCACAACAAGGGAAGCGAGTCTTCCAGGAGTTACCAGCACTCTTAGCTCAGCTGGTAGAGCAGCTGACTCTTAATCAGCGGGTCTAGGGTTCGAGTCCCTAAGAGTGCACAAATTCAGGCGGCCGGTTCGGTTGCCTGAATTTTTTTTGCTATATTTGCAAAAACACAAACTAAACCATAATCATGAATCTCAGACACTTAATTCTTGCTGCTGCAGCAGCCGCTCTGCTTTGCGCCTGCAGTAACCCTAACGAGCCCATCAAAACAAAGGTTCCTCCCCGTCCTGCCGGAGCGGAATGCGTTATCGGCCTGGCTACGGATCCTATCGACACTGTGAGAATCGGCGTCGTTGGCCTTGGCATGAGGGGTTCCTGGGCCGTATCCCGCCTCACTTTCGTGCCCGGGGTCAAGATTACGGCTCTTTGCGACGTTGTCCCGGACAGGGTGGAGAACTCCCAGGGAACACTCAGATACTACAACCTGCCGGAGGCGGAAGGTTACTCGGGAGAGGAAGAATCCTGGAGGGGACTGTGCGAGAGCGAAAATGTCGACCTTGTATACATCGCCACGGACTGGGTGCATCACGCCCCCATCGCCCTCTATGCTATGGAGTGCGGCAAGCACGTCGCCATCGAGGTTCCCGCTGCTCTGGACATGGACGAGATCTGGGCCCTCATCAACATGGCGGAGACAAAGCGTCTGCACTGCGTAATGCTGGAGAACTGCGTATATGACTTCTACGAGATGGCCACCCTGGCCATGGCCAAGGCCGGTGTCTTCGGCGAGGTTATCCACGGTGAAGGCTCATATCAGCACAACCTGGATCCTTTCTGGGACAGCTACTGGGCCAACTGGAGGATGGAATACAACAAGGACCATCGCGGAGACGTATATCCCACCCACGGAATCGGCCCTGTATGCCAGGCTCTCGATATCCATCGCGGCGACAGGATGAAGACCCTTGTGTCCATGGACACCAAGGCCTTCAACGGCAGCAAACTGTTTGAGAAGCACACCGGCGAGCCGTATCCGGACTATGCGAACGGCGACCAGACCTGCACCCTCATCTCCACCGAGAAGGGCAAGACCATCCTCATCGAACACGATGTGGTCACTCCCCGCCCCTACAGCCGTATGTATCAGCTCGTGGGCACTATGGGATTCGCATCCAAGTACCCTTGGGAGCTCTACTGCCTGGGCGAGGTACCCGAAGGCGAGATCGACGCCAAGGAGATCATCGAGGAGAAGATTTATACCGGCGCCGAACTCGAGGAACTTCAGGCCAAGTATCCCATTCCCATCCTTACTCCGGAGCTCGAATCCCTGGCCAAGGAAGTTGGCGGCCACGGAGGAATGGATTATATCATGGACTACCGCCTCATCTACTGCCTGCGCAACGGCCTTCCTCTGGATATGGACGTTTACGACCTGGCGGAATGGTGCTGCGTCGCCCCTCTGTCCAAGCTCTCGCTTGAGAACGGCAACCGTCCCGTTGAGATTCCGGACTTCACCCGCGGCAACTGGGACAAGCAGAAGGGATTCAGCTACGCCTTTGCAGAATAGTTAATGAAACGACTTTTAGTACTTTGTGCGCTGCTGTCGTCCGCTTGCACGCGGGGGCAGCAGCTCACGCTTTATTACGACCGCCCCGCAGAGTTCTTCGAGGAGGCGCTGCCCATCGGCAACGGCCGTCTGGGCGCAATGGTATACGGGAATCCCCGGGAGGAAAAGCTCAGCCTTAACGACATCACCCTGTGGACGGGCGAGCCGGACAGGGGCCCGCAACATCCGGATATGGTCGGCCGCTCTTATGAGGGCGCCGTGGATGCCGTGCGCGAAGCCCTGTGGCGGGAAGACTACCAGACGGCGGAATGGCTCCAGCTGGGCCTCCAGGGCCACTACAGCGAGACATACCAGCCTCTTGGAACGCTAACCATCCGCTATCGCGGAGACGCTGAAATCACCGACTATCGGCGCGTCCTTGACCTTAATACGGCCACGGTTACTGTGAGCTATAAGCGTAATGGCAAGGCGTTCAGGGCGGAGTATTTCGCATCGGCCCCTGATTCTGTTATAGTGGTTCATCTTAAGAGCGAGGCTCCATTCAGTGCCGATGTGCTCTTCGACTCCCCTCAGCCGCACGAGACCGTTAATGGCGTCACCGACGGCTATGTGGCCTGGCACGCCTATCCGGGCTACTACTCCCACGAGGGCCCGCAGTTCCTATATGACCCGCAGCGCGGTATCCATTTCCGCACTATCGTGAGCGAGACTTCGCTTGAGAACTGCCGCGAAGCTACCTTATATATAGTTAACTCCACCAGCTTCGCCGGCTTCGACAAGGACCCGGTGAAGGAGGGACTCCCCTATCAGGCTCTGGCCGATGCCAATATGACCCGCGTGCGCCAGCTCGGCTACAAGGCCATCAGGCGCAGGCAGAAGGCCGATTATGGCAAGCTGTTCGGACGCGTGCGCATCGACCTTGGGCATACGCCCGATTCGGTCCGATGCCTCCCCACCGACGTCCAGCTGAGGCGCTACACCGACCTTGAGGAGGCGAACCCCTCCCTGGAGGCCCTGTACTTCCAGTATGGCCGATATCTGCTCATTTCATCGTCACGCACCCCCGGGGTTCCAGCCAACCTGCAGGGCCTGTGGAACGAGCATATGGACCCGCCGTGGAGTTGCAACTACACCATCAATATCAACCTGGAGGAGAACTACTGGATTGCCGAGGTGGGCGCCCTGCCGGAGATGCACGGCGTGCTGCTGGAATTCATCGACAATCTTTCCCGGAACGGTTACAGCACCGCCCGCGACATGTTCGGAGTTTCCGACGGCTGGTGCACCGGGCACAACAGCGACATCTGGGCGATGGCCCAGCCCGTGGGCCTTGGCGACGGACATCCCTCCTGGGCCAACTGGAATATGGGCGGCGTATGGCTGGCGAGCCATATCTGGGAGCACTATCTGTACACCAGGAATGCCGATGAACTCCGCCGCCACTACAGCGCATTGAAGGGCGCGGCCGAGTTCTGCCTGAACTGGCTCGTGGAATATAATGGCGAACTGATAACGGCACCCGGCACTTCCCCGGAGAACCTTTACGTGCTGGACAACGGCTTCATCGGCTCCACCCTCTACGGAGCCACGGCCGACCTTGCGATGATCCGTGAATGCCTGGCCGATGCAGCAGCAGCGGCCCGAGTACTGGGTGACGACACCTTCGCCGAGCGCGTGGAAAACACGCTTCCCCGCCTTCGCGGCTGGCACAAAGGACCCTCCGGCGAACTTCTGGAATGGTATCACCCCTGGAAGGATTACGATCCTCGCCACAGGCATCAGTCGCATCTGTACGGCCTGTATCCCGGCCACCAGATCCTTCCCGGCGAAGAGTTTGCCGATGCCTGCGCCAGGACCCTTGAGATCAAGGGCTTCGAAACCACCGGCTGGAGTTGTGGCTGGCGCGTAAACCTGTACGCCCGCCTGCGCGACAGCGAGAATGCATACCGCATGCTCCGCCGCCTTCTTCGCTATGTTTCCCCTGACGGATACCAGGGCCCTGACGCCCGCCGTGGCGGCGGCACCTACCCCAACCTGATGGACGCCCACTCCCCCTTCCAGATTGACGGTAACTTCGGCGGTTCCGCCGGCATCGCCGAAATGCTTCTCTACTCCACCCCCGAGGGCTACGAAACACTGCCGGCCCTCCCGGAAGCCTGGCCTCGCGGGTACGTCCGGGGCCTGCGCTCCCGCGACGGCTCTACCGTCTCCTTCCGCTGGCGCAACGGCCGCGTGGCGGGCAGATAGCTGATTATCAGCTAGTTGTAATAAGTTCCCCTGGTGAGTTTTCACCAGGGGAACATTTTGTTACGCGCTGATTCTCAGCGCTTTAGCCGCCACGCGGATTAAACGCCTGCCAGGCGCTTGTAGGTGTTCAGGCGAACCTTTGCGAATTCCTCCGTCTTGGAGAGGAGTTCCTGGGCGCGATCCGGGAACATCTTGTACAGGGAGGCGAAACGGACCTCGCCCTTCAGGAAGTCCTGGAACTTGCTCCAATCGGGCTCCTTGCTGTCCAGGCTGAACGGATTCTTGTCCGTGCCTTCGAGAGCGGGATTGTAGCGGTAGAGGTGCCAGTAGCCGCATTCGACGGCGAGCTTCTCCTCCTTCTGGCTCAGACCCATGCCGGCTTTGAGGCCGTGGTTGATACAAGGGCTGTAGGCGATGATGAGGGACGGGCCGTCGTAGGCCTCTGCTTCCTTGATGGCGTTGAAGAACTGTACGGGAGATGCGCCCATTGCAACCTGTGCAACGTACACATAGCCGTAGCTGATTGCCATCATACCGAGGTCTTTCTTGCGGATCTTCTTACCGGAAGCGGCGAACTTGGCGATAGCGCCAACGGGTGTTGCCTTGGAGCTCTGACCGCCGGTGTTGGAGTACACCTCGGTGTCAAGAACCAGGACGTTCACATTCTCGCCGCTGGCCAGCACGTGGTCCAGACCGCCGTAGCCGATGTCGTAGGAGGCACCGTCGCCGCCGATGATCCACTGGCTGCGTGCAGGGATGAAGTGCTTGTACTCGAGCAGGGCCTTGCAGGTGTCGCAACCGCACTCTTCCATGAGGGGAACGAGTTTGTCGGCCACCTCACGGGTGATGGCGGCGTCGTTCTTGTTCTCCAGCCACTTGGTGAAGAGGGCCTTCATTTCGTCGCTGCAGCAGCTGCATTCCATGCCCTGGAGCATGAGGCGCTGTACGGTTTCACGGGCGCGGTCCGAACCGAGCTTCATACCCAGGCCGAACTCGCAGAAGTCCTCGAACAGGGAGTTCTGCCATGCGGGGCCGTGGCCGGCAGCGTTGGTGCAGTAAGGGCTTGCAGGGAAGGATGCGCCGTAGATGGAGGAGCAACCCGTTGCGTTCGCGATCATCATATGGTCGCCGAACAGCTGGGTGATGGTCTTGATGTTCGGGGTTTCGCCGCAACCTGCGCATGCGCCGGAGAACTCGAACAGAGGCTGTGCGAACTGGCTGTTCTTCATGTTGGCCTTCTTGTCCACATACTCCTTGTAACCCACCTTCTTGTTAAGATAGTCGAAGTTGGCCTGTTCGGCGGTGTCGTCGATGTAAGGAACCATCGACAGGGCCTTTTCGGGCTTGGCAAGGCAGACATCCACGCAGTTGCCGCAACCGGTGCAGTCGTCAACAGAGACTGCCAGGGCGTACTTGTATTCCTTGAGGTTGGCCTTGCCCTGTGCGAGCTTGAGACCAGCGGGAACCTTTGCGGCTTCCTCGTCGGTGAGGAGGAACGGGCGGATTGCAGCGTGAGGGCAGACGAATGCGCAGTTATTACACTGGATACACTTCTCGGGATCCCAGGTGGGAACGTTCACGGCAACGCCGCGCTTCTCGAAGGCTGCGGTGCCTGCGGGCATCGTACCGTCGGCGTAAGGCATGAATGCGCTCACGGGGAGAGTGTCGCCGGCCTGGGAGTTCACGATATCGGCAATGTCCTTTACGAATGCGGGAGCCAGACGGTCCTTGTTGGGATTCTCGAACTTGGCGGAGATTTCTGCCCATTCGGCGGGAACCTTGATCTCAGTGTACTCACCGCCACGGTCGACAGCAGCGTAGTTCATGTTAACCACGCTTTCGCCCTTCTTGCCGTAGGACTTCACGATGGCGTCCTTCATATACTTCACTGCATCCTCGTAAGGGATGATGCCGGTGATCTTGAAGAATGCGCTCTGGAGGATGGTGTTGGTCCTTCCTCCAAGGCCGATTTCAGCGGCAATCTTGGTAGCGTTGATAATGAACACGCGCACATGCTTGCGGCCGATGACTGCCTTCACATTGTCCGGGATGTTCTTGATCGTCTCTTCCTCGTCCCACAGGGAGTTCAGCAGGAGGGTGCCGCCGTCCTTGATGCCCTTCAGCACATCGTACTTCTTAAGATATGAAGGAACGTGGCAGGCCACGAAGTCCGGAGTGTTCACCAGGTAAGGAGCCTTGATGGGCTGCTTGCCGAAACGCAGGTGCGAGCAGGTGTAACCGCCGGATTTCTTGGAATCGTAGTCGAAATATGCCTGGCTGTAGAGGTCGGTATGCGTGCCGATGATCTTGATGGTGTTCTTGTTTGCACCCACGGTGCCATCGGAACCGAGGCCGTAGAACTTGCACTCAGTGGTGCCGGGCTTCACGATAGAGACCTCGCTCTTGATGGGAAGGCTCTTGAAGGTGACATCGTCCACAATGCCGATGGTGAAGTCGGCCTTGGGCTCCTTGGCCTCGAGGTTATCGAATACGGCAACGATCTGGGCGGGAGTGGTGTCCTTTGAGGAGAGACCGTAACGGCCGCCGATAATGAGGACATTGTCCTTGCCCTGGAACATGGTCTTGACATCCTGGAAGAGGGGTTCGCCAAGTGCTCCGGGTTCCTTCGTGCGGTCCAGAACCGCGATGCGGCGGACGCTCTTGGGAAGCACTGCAAAGAAATACTTCTCGCTGAACGGCCTGTACAGGTGTACGGAAACAAGACCGTACTTGCGGCCGCGGGATGCCAGATAGTCGATGGTTTCCTTGATGGTCTCGGTTACGGAACCCATTGCAACGATGATGTTCTCCGCGGTGGGGTCGCCATAGTACTCGAAAGGACGATAGCTGCGGCCGGTGAGCTCGGAGATCTCACCCATGTAGCGGGCCACGATGTCCGGAACTGCATCGTAGAACTGGTTGCGGGTTTCCACTGCCTGGAAATACACGTCGCCGTTCTGGGCGGTACCGCGTGTTACAGGGGCGTCCGGGTTAAGGGCGCGTTCGCGGAAGCGGGCCAGTGCCTTCTCCGAGATCATTTCCTTGAGTTTATCCTCGGGAAGGGCCTCGATCTTCTGGATTTCGTGGGATGTACGGAAACCGTCGAAGAAGTGGAGGAAAGGAATGCTGGACTTGATTGTGGACAGATGTGCTACTGCTGCAATATCCTGGGCTTCCTGCACGGAACCGGAGGCGATCATCGCGAAGCCGGTCTGGCGGCAGGCCATCACGTCCTGGTGGTCACCGAATATTGAAAGGGCGTGGCTTGCGAGGGCACGTGCGCTCACGTGGAACACTGTAGGGAGCATCTCGCCGGCGATCTTGTACATATTGGGGATCATCAGGAGAAGGCCCTGCGAAGCGGTGAAGGTAGAGGTGAGGGCACCTCCCTGGAGGGAGCCGTGCACGGCGCCTGCGGCACCGGCCTCGGACTGCATCTCCGTCACTTTCACGGTTTCGCCCCAGAGGTTTTTCTTACCGTGGGCGGCCCACTCGTCAATGTTCTCAGCCATTGTGGAGGACGGCGTGATGGGATAGATGGCGGCATGCTCGCTGAACAGATACGCAATGTTCGAAGCGGCGTAGTTACCATCGCAAGTGATGAATTTCTTTTCTGCCATAGTTTTTTAGTGTTGTTATAGTATAAGTTTATTGAATTCCTTCAATTGTCACATCGGCCAGAGTCCTCTTTACGAGTCCCTGCAGCACGGTTCCCGGGCCAAGCTCCAGGAAATAGTCCGCACCGCCGATATCCACCATATTGCGGACGCTCTGGGCCCAGCGCACGGGCGAAGTAAGCTGCCTCAGGAGATTGTCCTTGAGCACCTCCGGATCCGTGGAAGGCAGCGCCGTCACGTTCTGGTATACCGGGCATTTGGGAGTATGGAAAGTGGTTTTGCCGATGGCTTCCGCCAGAGCCTCACGCGCAGGCTCCATAAGAGGAGAGTGGAAAGCGCCGCTTACGGGCAGCGGCAGGGCGCGTTTTGCACCGGCCGACTTTAGTGCCTCGCAGGCACGCTGCACAGCCTCAAGCTCGCCGGAAATCACCACCTGGCCGTCGGAGTTGTAGTTGGCGGGGATAACCACGCCTTCCGTCTCCGCGCAAATCTTTTCGATCATGGAATCCTCCATGCCGATTATGGCCGCCATGGTTCCGGGCACCTCTTCGCAGCATTTCTGCATCGCCTCCGCACGGGCGGCGACGAGTTTCAGGCCGTCCTCGAAATCTATGGCGCCGGCAGCCACGAGGGCCGACATCTCACCGAGCGAGTGCCCCGCCGTCATATCAGGGGCGTCCAGGCCGCTGCAGAGGGCTAGCGCCACGCTGTGCAGGAACACCGCAGGCTGGGTTACGCGGGTGGCCTTCAGGTCCTCCGACGTACCATCGAACATAATATCCTTGATGGGGAAACCAAGTACCTCCGCGGCACGGTCAATAAGGGCCTTTGCGGAAGCGCTGCTCTCGTATAACTGCTTTCCCATTCCGGGGAACTGCGATCCCTGACCAGGGAAAATGTAAGCTTTAGGCATCAGTACGGTTTTAGCACACAAATATAAGCATTTTTTGCTTATCTTTGTAATGTACCTCATAAAGAATGGCACTATGAGAAAATTTTTAACTTCTTTGCTTCTGACAGCTGTTTTTGCCTCACTCGCCACGGTTTCGGCGCAGGCCGGAATCCGCGTTTCCTGCATAGGCGACAGCATCACCTACGGCTACGGACTTGCCAATCGCGAAACCGAATCATACCCCACCCAACTGCAGAACATGCTGGGGGCCGGATACGAGGTGGCCAACTTCGGCAAGAGCGGGGCAACCCTCCTGCGCCATGGCCACAGGCCGTACATCGACCAGGATGAATTCCGGCAGGCCATGCAGTGGGGGCCTGCGGATTACATCGTCATCCACCTTGGAGTGAACGACACGGATCCCAGGGACTGGCCGGACTACAGGGACGAGTTCGTGACCGACTATCTTGCCCTTATCGACACACTGCTCACTACAAGTCCGGATGCGAAGGTACTCATAGCACTGCTCTCCCCCATCGGCGCAAGTCATCACCGCTTCTCATCGGGGACCAAACAGTGGGAGGACGAAATCCAGGACGCCATCCGAAAGGTGGCGGAGATTTCGGGCGTAATGCTCATCGACTTCCACACTCCGCTTTACCCCTACCCCAACCATATTCCCGACGCCGTCCATCCGGATGCGTTCGGAGCAAAAATCCTTGCCAGAACAGTGTATGAGGCCATTACCGGCAACTACGGCGGACTTAGCATGTCGCCCCTGTACACGGACAATATGGTGCTCCAGCAGGGCGTTCCGCTGGACATCCACGGCAAGGCCGACGCCGGCGAAAAGGTAACAGTGAAACTGGGCGGCAAGAAGGTGAAAGTGACTGCCGGGGACGATGGCTCATGGCATGCCGGATTCCCCGCCAGGAAGGCATCGGCAAAGGGAATAACTCTAAGCGTATCAACGGCTTCCCGCACCCTTGAATTCAACAATGTGCTGGTTGGAGAAGTGTGGCTTTGCTCCGGCCAGTCCAACATGGAATTCACCGTGGCGGAATCCTCAGATGTAGAGCCTCTGGCCGATGAAGCCATCCGGCTATATGACATGAAGTGCCGATGGAGAACCGACTATGTGGAATGGCCTGAGGAGGCTCTCAGGGCCATCGACAATCTGGATTATTTCGAGAAGCCCGCATGGGCTGTGTGCGACTCAACCTCATCGGCCCGTTTCTCCGCAATCGCCATCTCGTTCGCCGTAGCGCTGAAGGAAAAGCTTGGCGTCCCCGTAGGCCTTATATGCAATGCCACAGGCGGCTCCCCCATCGAGTCATGGATAGGACGTCAGCAGCTGGAAACCGGCCTTCCCGCCATATTTGCCAACTGGTACCAGAACGACTTTGTGATGGACTGGGTGCGTGGCCGGGCGGCCAAGAATCTGGGTCGAAATTACGGCCCCTATACCCGCCATCCCTACCAGCCCAGCTACCTGTTCGAGACCGGTATCCAGCCGCTGGACAAATATCGGATCAAAGGCGTTTTGTGGTATCAGGGTGAATCCAACGCACATAACTTTTCCACTCACGAGAAGCTTTTCCCCTTGCTTGTCGACAGCTGGAGGGAAGCTCTTGGCGATGCGAACCTGCCATTCGGATACGTTCAGCTGTCCAGCCTTAACCGCCCGTCCTGGCCTTGGTTCAGGGACAGCCAAAGGCGGCTTCTCGGCTGCCGCAGCGGCCTTGGGATGGTGGTTACATCCGACCTTGGAGACCCTCATGACGTTCACTACCGGAACAAGAAACCCGTTGGCGAAAGGCTCGCCCTATGGGCCCTGCACGACGTTTACAACAAGAGTAAAGTGGTTTTCTCCGGCCCTGTGTTCAAGAGTATGAAAGCCTCCGGCAACAAGCTCACGGTGAGTTTCCACTATGCCAAAGGCCTTGCCGCAGCAGACGGTGAGCTCACCGGCTTTGAAATTGCCGGCAGCAATGGTCTCTTCTACCCCGCCGCGGCCAGAATCAAAGGCGGAACCGTGGTGCTTTCTTCCCCAAAAGTGTCAAGGCCCGTTATGGTGCGCTACGCCTGGGAACCCTTCACCAGGGCAAACCTGGTGAACGGCGCAGGACTCCCGGCCTCCACCTTCCGCGAACCGGCCAGATGATTTTTACCCGGGGCTCTTGACAGTCCCGGGTTTTTTCGTAACTTTGCAATCCGCTTTACGCGGGACGCCCCTGTAGTTTAAAGGATAGAATAACGGATTCCGGTTCCGTTGGTCCCGGTTCGATTCCGAGCGGGGGTACCATGAAAGCACTGCCACGGCGGTGCTTTTATTGTTCAACTGTTTCTGATTGAACGGAACAGGTACAGTACCGGGAAAATTTCCAGTCGTCCGATGAGCATCTCAATCATTCCGCTTATCTTTAGAATCACAGGGAAGTCCGCGAAATTGGACATTGAACCCACATCGCCGAAACCCGGGCCGACATTGCCAATGCAGGCAATGGAAGCAGTGACGCCAGTTGTAAAATCTTGGCCGAAGGCAATATTGACAGCCGCGAAAACTACCATAAGGATAAGGTAGCAGAAAATGTAACCATAGGCGTCGCTTACCTGTTCTTCCGTACGTGCTCTGCCGTCCACCCGGACAGAGTAGATGCCGTTGGGGTCCACGGCCAGTTTCACTTTCCGGTAGATTCCCTTTGCCGCCAGGATTGCCCGGTCCACTTTGATGCCACCGGAGGTGGAGCCGGAACAACCGCAGATGAGTGAGCAGATAATCAGTACCGACATACTGAGCGGGGGCCAGAGCGTGGTATCCTGCGTAGCAAAGCCTGTCGTCGTCGATATGGATGCCACCTGGAAGGATGCGTCCCGGAGAGCCTGTGCAAAAGAGGTGTAATTTCCTCTGAACATCAGGTCGGTCGTGATGATGACGATGGCAATGCCTACTAGGGTCAGGAAGACCTTTATGGTCTCGGACTTCCAGATATAGCGGGGTCTGCCCTTAAGGAAAGCCATAAAGAGGATGCCAAAATGAACCGCTGCGGCTAGCATAGCGATAGTGAGAACAATCTCTGCAGCAGGATTGGCATAAAAGGCAATGCTGGTATTCCGGGTGCAGAATCCGCAGGTGCTGCAGGCGGACATTGCGTTCGTGGCGGCATCGAACCATCCCATTCCGGTGAGTCTGAGTGAAAAGAACGTAACGAGTGTCAGGGCGATATAGGTTATGAGCATCCGGTTGGCAAAACTTGCATTCTTCTCTCCTGCAAGAGACTCCTGCGCAACATTGGAAATCTCAGCTCCGGACAAAGTTGTTTTGTCAGACCTTCCGGTAAGCATAGAGAAGAGGGTTACGATGCCGATACCTCCAACCCAGGCCGTGGAAATGCGCCATAGTTGCAGGCCACGCGGGAGAGACTCGATATCACTTAAAATGGAAGCTCCGGTAGTCGTGAAACCGGATACGCTTTCGAATAATGCATTGATAGGCGTAAACTCCCTGCCGTAAAAGAGGAATGGCAGCATCCCGAAAAGACAAGAGAGCAGCCAGGCTCCCACTACGATGCAGTTTCCTTCTTTGAAGCCGAGTCTGTGGTGACCTTTACGGACAAAGATTAATGGGAAGAAACCGACCGTGGCGGTGAGGTAGGCCGAGAAAAGAAGCGGAGTGCGGCTTTCGTCGCCAGTGCTGCAGCAGGCCACAATCCCGGACACGGTCATCAGCGCTGCTACCAGGAGCAACGAGACGCCGATATACCAGGTGATGACCCTCCAGTTCATAAATATTGATTTGACGGGGCAAAGATATTTCGCATAATTCCATTTATCAATACAAAAATTTTTATCTTTGCATTGAAACTATCAATCAGAGGGAATAATATGACGCTTCAGCAACTGCGCTACATAATAGCCATTGACAAATATCGGCACTTTGGGAAAGCGGCCGAAGCCTGCGGTCTTACCCAGTCTACATTGAGCCTGATGGTCAAAAAACTGGAAGAAGAACTGGATGTGCGGATCTTTGACAGGGATGCACATCCCGTTACGCCTACTGCCATCGGCAGGAAAGTCATCGACCGGGCAAAGGTTGTTCTTTATAATGTGGAGCAGATATCCGAAATGACCCGCACAGAAAAGGAGACGCTGACCGGGCCTCTGAAAATCGCCATGATTTCAACGGTAGCGCCGGTACTCGTGCCCGGGCTTTTCAAGTACATCGGCGAGAATTATCCTACCATCTCCCTTCTGACGGAAGAGATGCTCACCGATACCATCAAGGACAAGCTCAGGAAAGCCGAGGTGGATATGGGAATAATGTCGGGAACTGTAAGTGATACGGACCTCCTGGAGATTCCCCTTTATCACGAACGTTTTTTGGCCTATGTGTCATCCACGAATCCCGCATACGCACAAGAAAGCATACGTATGGAAACCATCCTGGAACATCCGCTATGGATTATCCGTGACGGCCTGCGGCAACTGGATCCAGCGGAGCTCAAACCTGGTGAAATAACTTATGATCGCTTATTTGAAGGCGGACGTGTTGGTATCCTGATTCAAGTGGTTAATGACAATGGAGGCATTACCATCATCCCTGAAACCCATTCCAACTTCATATTGTACAGCCAACAGAACTGCCTTCGCCCCATTGTAGATCCAGTTCCGGGGCGGACCATATCCCTGGTCATCCGCTCCGACTACATTCACGAGGCAAAATTAAATGCAGTAGTAGATGCCGTCAGACAAATCATACCGGGCACGTTACTGGAGAGTGTTATTAGAAAAGGAAGACTGTCTTTATAAATTCATATCGACCTAGGGAAGATCCCCCTCATATAATCACATCTTCCCCACCCACCCCTCACGTTTACCGGATATCCAGCCGAAGTATCGTCTTTTTTTTACTATCTTCGCAGTAATGATGAATAAGAGACAACAATTACAAGTGGCACTGGCGATTCTATTCGCCGTCCTACTCGTTTTCTGGGTGTTCCTCCCGGGTAATATTTACGCCAGGATTCTTGGGATGATCTCCAGTGCCCTGGGAATACTTTCAATGGTTCTTTCCTACATGGCTGAAGAGAAGAACAAGAAACAATGAGGAAATACAAAAATCTCGCGGACACAGGATGTTCGCGAGATTCGTTTAGGAGAGCGGAATCAGCCCTATGAGCCGGCGGAGAGGTATTCCTTCAGGGCTTCGACGTAGCTGCTGAAGGCTTCCTGCCCGGCGGGGGTGATTTTGCAGAAAGTGCAATTAGTCGCTATAGTTATGGTCGATGATGATGCTCACCTGGCGGCCGGCTAAAACTGGGGTCAGTTGCTCTGACAGGTGCCGGATGAGGGCATGGTCGTCGGCCACTGAATAGTCGATTACGACATCGACAGATACGTGCTCGTCATCGCAATAGAAGCCGTGCACCTGGATAACGTGCTCCTGGTGAGACAGGATTTGAATCACATCCCTCTGCAGCTGCGCGTATTTGCTGTCACCAGTAGCATTGGAATAAATGCCGACGGTCATTACGATACCGTGACGCTCAAGCATCATCTCCGATATCCTGCGGGAAATGACGTGAATCTCGTGGGCGGTCATCGTATCGGGCACGCCGATATGCAGGGAGCCGATCGACAGATTGGGGCCGTAGCCGTGCAGGATCAGGTCGAAAACGCCCTGCACTCCATCCATCTGGGCCACTTCAGTCTTGATTTGGCTCACCAGTTCCGGAGATGCCTGAGCGCCCAGCAGTTGGTTGATCGGCGAGGAAATCATTTCAAAACCGGCCTTTATGATGACGATGGAAATCAGCACGCCCAGATAGCCGTCCAGCGAGAAGTTCCAGATAAGCATCACGCCTGCAGATATCAGCGTGGCCACCGTAATTACAGCGTCGAAAATGGCATCCGAACCCGATGCGATCAAGGCGTCGCTGCCCAGCTTCTTCCCCTGTTTGCGGACATACAATCCCAAAATCACCTTGGTGATGATTGCCGTAATGATAACTATAAGGGTAACCGTTGAATACTCAGGCTCTACAGGGTCGATGATTTTCTTGACCGATTCCACCAGCGATGTAACGCCGGTGGTAAGGACGATTACCGAAATGATGATTGCAGTGAAATACTCCACCCTGCCGTGGCCGAAAGGATGCTTCTTGTCGGCAGGCTTTATCGACAACTTTGTGCCGATAATCGTAATGACGCTTGAAAGCGCATCGCTCAAATTGTTTACCGCATCCAGCACGATGGCAACGGAATGCGCCAGCAAGCCCACCAGAGCCTTGAAACCGGCAAGGAAGGCATTCGTAACAATGCCTACCACACTGGTTCGTATGATTTGTTTCGAACGATCCATTCTTAGAATCTCAACAATTGCGATAATTCAGGACACAAAGAAACAACTAAAATATTTATATCGCAAACGAATTATTCAAAACTGACACATTATTCTTTGTGGAATTGGAAAACAATTGTAGATTTGCTGCTTCAAACAAGCAAATGGAGTGTAAATGCAACACTTAGGTGAAATAATCTCGCTGATTGTGGCCTTGTCCTGGACAGTAACTGCGATGTTCGCAGACAAGGCAAGTCACAGGCTGGGGTCGATGACTGCCAATGTAATGCGACTAGTCCTGGCTACAGTGTTCCTGGCCGCGATACTATGGATTGGTGTCGGTCATCCATACCCTGTTTATGCCGATGGCAAAGCCTGGGCCTGGCTGGCGGCATCGGCCCTGGTGGGATATGTATTCGGAGACTATTGCCTGTTCAACTGCTACCTTTCCATCGGTGCGCGCTTCGGGCAGCTGTTTATGACACTTGCACCTCCTATGGCCGCCATCGCCGGATGGGCAATCCTGGGTGAAACGCTTACCTGGAAATCGGCCCTGGCTATGTGCGTAACCCTGTCAGGTATAGCCATTTCGATTCTTGCAAAAGGGGAAGGCCGCCAGGTACACCTGACTCTTCCACTCAAAGGCATTCTGCTCGGACTCGGTGCCGGCCTTGGCCAGGGCGTTGGACTGGTACTCAGCAAGGTGGGAATGGAACACTATGCCGATATCATTCCTTCCGACGCCCCGGCAGCTATGAGTTCACTGCTTCCTTTTGCGTCCACGATGATAAGGGCGATTGTCGGCGGAGCAGGATTCCTGGCACTGATGGCCCTACAAAAGAAAACCGGCGAGCTCAAGGCTGCCACCCACGACGGAAAAGGCCTCGGTTTTATCCTTATTATGACTTTGTTCGGGCCCGTCCTGGGCGTTTCGCTGTCGCTGATGGCCGTACGCTACACATCGGCCGGGATTGCATCGACCCTAATGGCACTGACACCTGTGCTGATTATGATTCCTTACGCACTCATATATCATCAGCGCATCAAAGCCCGCGAGGTGATTGGCGTGGCCGTAAGTATGGCGGGCGTAGCGATGTTCTTCCTCCTCTGATTTCCAGGCATCAAAGATTATTGTAACTTTGCAAGGTTAGAAGCCGCTCAGGGACTCAAGCCGTTTGTCAGGGAATAGATTCTCTCAATAAATACGTCTTTGTGACTCCCTTCCAGGTGCAGCGGATCAGGGAGGCATCCTGCTCCACCGTAACGGACGGGTCGGCTTCCACTGTTACATCGGCCGCAGACACTCCCTCCGGCAGCAGAACCTCGTAGTTCGTGCAGTCCGTAAGGCCGTTGAAATCCGTTGTCCACATAGGGTTGGATGGCATTTCCAGAGGCTCCCCTGCCGCCATCAGCCGCAAAGAAGGGGGCTGCGGAAACTCCATACGCTCCCCTTTCCGGGAGAAGCCGAATCCGACGATATCACACAGGTCGATGCCTTCCGGCCCTTCCGCCACAAGGAAAAGCGCGTGCTTTCCCTTGAGCGCCCAGGCCGGCACATCGAAGGGGATGCTGTAACGGGAGACATCGGCCGATGCCCCTGCGGGAACCTCGACCTCCGCCACGCGGGTTCCGTTCCAGGCACCGCCCTCCCAAGGGCCGTCCAACCACACGGAAACCTTGAAGGCTTCCGCAGTGCGGGCCGCCAGGAACAGATTGAACTGCGAACCCTTCTTCAGGCCCGGGAAGGCGTGCAGGCCCGCAGGGGCCTTCTTAAGCCCGCCAAGAGCGAAGTATTTGTAGCCCAGGATGTCCCCGGCGCGGACGCCGGCTATGTCCATCCTGTTGTCCCACACATCCCAACTGTCCTGCATAGTTCCCGGCCGCGACATATAACACGCGTAACCCGCGCTATAATATCTATAAGGAGGAAGGCCGTAAATCCAGAAGCCTTCCGAAGTAACCTCCGCGCCGGTGTATTCAAAACCGTCCGCCGCCTTTACGGTGAACGCCCCCTTGTACGGGTCATAAGCCGTTATGCGAACGCTACCGCCTTCCGCCACGGGCTTCTCATCGGCCTCAATCGCCACCGGTGCCACCATCGCCTGGCGCGCAAATCCGAAGCCGCGTGGAGCACGGTGATAGAATACGTACCATTGGCCGTTGATTTCCAGAAGTGAGCCGTGGGTGTTGTTATGGCCGAAACTCTCCTGTAGGCATGAGCCATCGCGGGAGAGCACCGGGCCGCGGGCATCGACCAGAATTCCGCCTGGCTTCCAAGGGCCACGGGGGCTGTCGGAATACGCATAACGGAGGTTGGCATTGTCCCTGGGCAGGCCGTACTCGGGGCCGGAATGGCCGCTGTAAATAAATATGTACTTGTTCCCTACCTTCCGGAACGACGACGCCTCATAGAAGTTGAACTCCTCCGTGGCCAGAACCGGCCAGTCCGGAGTGCCGTAACGTGGCGAGAACATTGTATTCTGGTCCAGTTCCGTTCCAGCTGAATCCTGGAAGCCCCAGGCGACATAGGCCCTGAAGCCGATGCCGTAATCCGGGTCCGATGGATCATCCACCTGCTCCACAAATGCACCGGGGTCGAAGCCTATGACGCTGCCATCCAGCATGCCTCCCCTTCCGTCGGCATTGAGCGGCGTGAAAGGCCCATCCGGCCTATCGCCTACGCACACCATAGGCATGCGCATCAGGGCGTGGGGAAACAGATAGTACTTATGCGAACCATCATCCCTCCGGGTAACCTCAACCAGATCCGGAGCGTAGACAGTGCTCCAGTAGCCATTCTCCTGATAGGAAAAGACCGGGCCCTCATCCCTCCAGGCGGCCAGATCCTCCACTGGGGCCGACCACTGGCGGTCGTCCTGCCCGCAATAGCTGTCGAAGCGGGTATCGTGGGAACCAGTTACGTATACGCGGTACTTCCCCGGATTGTCCGGATCCTCGAACAGGCGCGGTTCCCCGTCCGGCACGTGCTCCCAGAGCGGCAGATATGGATTGCCGATGGGCATTTCCAGCGCAATGTCTTTCGGAGCGCAGCAAACCGCAAAAACAACCAAAGGGATTATGAACAGTCTTTTCATTATTCAGCACAAGTAATATGCACAAAAATAATGAAAAATATCCTGAAAATCAATTGCCACCTATGCCCGCACCTTAACCTCTCTTGCAAATGCAAAAGACTGTGACTATATTTGCAAAGGTTTGGTTCACAGTATTTTAGTATTATGAAAAGATTTTCAGTTGTCCTGATATCCCTGTTTTTTGGCATCCTGCATTGTTGGGGCCAGGATTTCGTCATTGGGGAAGGCGGGTATTTCAGCAACGAGGGTGTAGATGTGATGGCCTTCTATGATTTCTATCCGGAGGGGCATCAGGGCGGGGTTTGCGTAATAATGAACGGGAACAGAGTGGCCACGAACGGAGACCTCCGCTTCGAGGCAACCCCCGGCCAGTGGCAGCCCGTGCCGCGCCAGATTTCCCGCGAGGTGGGGGCCGATTATATCCGCGCAAAGCTGGCCTATCCGGATTCCTCCCGCCATCTCACCGGCTTCAATCCGATGATTTATCCTGACGTCGTACTCGAATACACAGTTACGACCCGCGCCGTGGGAGACCATATCGAAGTGACGCTGGACCTGGACAGGCCCATCCCGGACGCATTCATCGGCAAGGCCGGATTCAACCTGGAATTCTTCCCCGGTTCGCTCTTCGGGAAGCCCTGGATAATGGACGGCCAGGCCGGAATCTTCCCCCGTCAGCCCAACTCTCCCCTGCTGGAATTGGAGCCAAACTACAAGCACACCGGCGACTTCCACCAGCAGGGCAGGCCCATCATCGACATCGACCGTCTCCTTGCGGAGGGCGAAGGATACAATCCAATAGTGGCCGATGACATAATCGCCGTCCCGTACGCCGTGGGGCGTAAATTCGTCTCCCGCCCGGACGACCCGTATTCCAAGCTCACCGTGGAAACACTCACGGCCGATCTGAAGCTCTACGACGGCCGTATGAACCACAACAACGGCTGGTTCGTGCTTCGCTCGGAGATTCCTGCCGGTGCCACCAAGGGCGCCGTAAAATGGATAATCACCCCCTCAATCGTCAAGGGATGGCGCTACGCTCCGGTAATCCAGACATCGCAGGTGGGCTATCATCCCGCCCAGTCGAAGGTGGCCGTCCTGGAACTTGACGCCAGGGAACAGGCCGATGCCTCCGCACAGCTCTTCCGCATCCAGACCGACGGAGAACAACCCGTTATGTCGATTCCTCCCGCCACCTGGGGCCGGTTCCTGCGCTACAACTACGCAAAACTCGACTTCTCCTCCGTCACCGAGCCCGGACTGTACTATATCCGCTATAAGAATAGCCGGTCTTCCGTATTCCGTATCGGAGAAGACATATACGACAGAGGCGTCTGGCAGCCGGTGATCGAGTATTTCCTGCCCAACCAGATGTGCCATATGCGCGTGAATGAGAAATACAGGGTATGGCACGACGCCTGCCATATGGACGACGCCCTGATGGCACTTCCGGAGAACGGAATCGACGGTTACAACCAGGAGGCGGGCATTTCCCCGTACGCTCCCCTGGCCCCTGTTCCCGGGGTTGCCGTAGGCGGCTGGCACGATGCCGGCGACCTGGACCTCCGCATCGAATCCCAGTCCGGCGAGTCCTACATCCTGTCGATGGCCTATGAACAGTTCCACCCGCAACTGGACGTAACCGCCATCGACTTTGAGAAACACGTAACCGAAATCCACCAGGCTGACGGGCGCAACGACATACTCCAGCAGGTGGAGAACGGAGCGCTCTCCGTAGTTGCCGCGTACAAGGCCCTGGGACGCCCGTACCGCGGAATCATCTCCAGCAAACTGCGACAGTACGTCATCCTGGGCGATGCCGCAGCTATGACCGATGGCGTTCCCGGCAATGGCGACGACCGCTGGATTTACACTGAAAACAATCCCCGTCGGGATCTTGAAACAGCCGCCAATCTTGCAGGCACATATCGCGCTCTTGCGGGGTATAATAACGCGCTTGCCGATGATTGCCTTCAGATGTCAACGGAGCTATTCCACAACACCCAGGGCGACAAGACTCACGCCGCCGTTGAACTGTACCTGGCCACAGGTGACAAGGAGTACAGAGATTACATACTTGAGAATCAGGAGAGTATTGTAAAGCTGATCGGCTGGAAAGGATGGTATGCCGCGCGCGTTGCAAAGGCCTGGGAGCAGAGCCGCGACCGTAAGGAAAAAGCCTTTGCAAAGGCATTCCGGAAGGGCCTGGAAGAGTACGGGGACATTCTTGCGGCCATCGTCAAGGAGACGCCCTATGGCGTTCCATACCGGCCGTCGATATGGGGTGCAGGCTGGGATATCCAAAGGTTCGGTTATCAGCACTACTTCCTGGTATCGGCCTATCCCGACATCTTCGACGCTGAGCCCGTGTTCGATGCCCTTCACTTCGTTCTGGGCCGTCATCCCGGCTCCAACCCCGCCTCCTTCGCCTCTGGCGTGGGGGCGGTATCGGCCACAACTGCCTACGGCACCACTCGCGCGGACTGGTCCTATGTCCCCGGAGGCGTGATTTCCGGCACGGCAATCATACGTCCGGACCTTCCGGAACTGCTGGAATTCCCCTACCTGTGGCAACAGACGGAATACGTCCTTGGCGGCGGCTCATCACACTATATGTTCCTTGTACTGGCCGCGCAGTCGCTGCTGCAAAAATAGCGTCAAAGGCCGAAGACCTGTTTAAAGAACGGCGCCACGTGCGAGGCGGCCTCTTTGCGCTTCCCGGCAAAGACGTGACTTGCGCCATCCACGACGGTAAGCGTCGCCCTGCCGTCATAGGCATCGATGAACTTTTCGCTGCACCAGAGCGGGACAATTCCGTCCTTGGAGCCGTGCAGGATTAACACCGGGCCGCGGTAGTTTGCCGCCGTGCCGAAGATATCCAGCTGCTGAGTGCTGAGTATGTACTCCCTGCCGAGTTTTCTTCTGGGGCCGAAGATGCTCACGCTCTCCGGAGGATCGGCCGGGTCGAAACGGGCATTGAAGAAAATGCCGGCCTGACAGGCCTCCTTTATTATCGACCCGGGGGCGAGAAGGACCAGGCCGATAGGCGTAGCATCCCCTTCCGCGGCAAGTCGTCCTGCCGCCATCGACGCAATCACACCGCCCTGAGAATGGCCCAGGAAGCCGATTTGAGTGACATATGGCAGACTGCGCGCATACTCCAGTATCGCCATAGCATCGGCAATCTCATTCTCCACGGTCATATCCTCAATCCGGCCATGGCTCTTGCCGTGACCGTCGAAATCGAAACTTATCGTGCCGATGCCCTCCTCCCGCAGCGCTTTGGCAACCGCGGTAATCAGCCCGCTCTTCTTACTGGAAAAGATTCCGTGCATCAGGATAACCATAGGACATCGGTCCGTCTCCGGATTGAATCCCTCCGGAAGCGTAACCTTGATATCCAGCCCGCCCTGGGGGCCATAGACCTTATAATCCCTGGCCGATGCCGTAAAAAGCACCGCTAAAACGGCCAAAAGAGTAATGAACAGTCTTTTCATTATTCAGCACAAGTAATATGTACAAAAATAATGAAAATATCTTGAAATTTATTCGCATTTCATTCTGAGTCTTTTCGGACGCGCTTCACTGAGTGTTTCAGTTTGCCAATGAAGAAGTTGATTTCCAAAGAGGACTCTGTCTCTGAAGTCTCAAGGTCCGGCATAACAATATCCGTCAGGACTTCACCAAAGTGCTTCATCTTTTTGGCTTGAACCTCCTTGTCTGTCTCATTATGCAATTCCAGTAATTCTCGCTTCAGGCTTCTTACTTTATAAAACGTTTCAATGATGGCAAATGTTACATTTCTAGCTCGTTCTCCTCTCAGAATCGTTGCCAACATATAAAGGCCCCTTTCGGTGAAAACCTTTGTGGAATTGCGGTTCATCACTGATACATTTGTGGAGGAAATTTTGCACCGCAAATCTTGCAACTCATTGGCTTTCAATATAAACAAATAATTCTTAGGAAACTTTTCCGGGTTGTTGCGAACTGCCCGGTTCAAATCTTTCGTTTCCACGCCATACAGCGCCGCCACATCCGCATCGGCAATAACTACCATACCACGGATCACTGCCATCTTGTCTTCAACCTCCCTGATACTTACAGGGAGCAGACTTGTTTTCTTTTTAGTTGAATCACTCATAATAATTAGACTTTTGCGGAAAGAATGGCCGATGAAGGCAAACATTCTCGCGCACCATATGAAAGCATTCACAAAATACTTCTATGGCATCCCGCAAAGTCCATCCGGGAAACGACAATAGCCTTCCGCCATCTTGATGGATGACGGTATAAGCGGTATGTTCCCTATGAGTGACCGGATCCAACGCCGGAACTGTTTGCACTCTCAGCCTCAGTCTTTCCATATTATATATATAACAGTTCCATTTGATCGTGGATGGAGAACCAGACTCCACAAATATACAAATCGTCTATGATTCCACAAAATGTGAAGTCATTTTTTTAGGTACGAAAGTTTTTATATTTTTGCAGCAAAGAGTGTCGATATTATGAAACTGCTTCGTATTGCCTTAATCTTGATTATTGCTTCCGTTGCCTTATCCTGTAAAAAGGAAGGACTGCCGCACACGGACAAGACGCGAGGGCTGATAAAGGAACTGCTCATTAAACTGGACAGCACGGACGTATATGCTGCGAAGAAAGAGAAGGAGATTGAGGCACTGAAGCAACGTCTGCCCGGTGAAACCCTTGAGGAAAGATACTCCTTGTATTACGACATTGCAATGGCATTCTCCAACAACTCGGCGGACTCCAGCATTGTGTATTTGGAAAAGGCTATTGAAGCAGCGCAACTTTCAGGTATTGACTCACTATGGCTTCAGGCACAGATTGTACTGGCGGACCTGTTGTCGGACTACGGATATTACCTTGAGGCCCACGGAACCATATCATCCGTCCCAAGAGAGAAACTGGAAGGTGGCCTTCTGGTCAGGTACTACCATACTATGGGACTGCTTTATCGCAATATGTATTCAGATTTCAATGAGCCGCGCTCTTTTGAGAATAAGTATCGTGAGCAGTTCAACATCTACAGGGATTCGCTTATGATGGTGACGGATACGTTGAGCATAAGGTATCTTCGAAGTATTGAAAGAAAAGAAGCGAGAGCCGGGAATATAGCTGAGGCAAGAAGGTATAATGATTTACGGATGCAAATAATTGAGGACCACCACTCAGCCGCCTATGCCACTTGCCTCTATGACCGCTTTGCAATTGCATATTTATACGAGCGCAAACTAACAGGAGAGGCTTTTGACGATCTTTTGAAATCGGCAATCATAGAAGTTGAAAACAGCAATAAGGACATTGCTTCCCTGCTTAGGGTGGAATCACTACTTAACAGCGACAATGAAGTAGAAGCGGCAAAGAAGATTTCGGACTACTATTTCTCCTCACTCCAAAAGTTGGGCTCCAAGAAACGTGTGGTCGACGGAGTTGTGCAGACCATCAAGATTAACGACAGAAACACCCAGCTTATCCAGAAAAGGAATAAGGAGTTATGGATTGCCATAACACTCATATCCATCCTTCTGATAACACTGGCTGAGGCGCTGCTGAAAATCAATAGGTCCCGCCTGAAGATCATAGCTCTTAAAGACAATCTTGAGCGGTCAGACAAAATCTCGAAAAGCTACATAGGAGTGGCATTCAAACTCTACTCTTCATATATCAAACGCCTTGATCTTTTCCGAACCAAGATTAATTCCAGTCTCAGGAAAGGACATACGGAGCAGGCAATTGAACTGACAAGTCCGTCCGGGGAGATTGCATCGGAAGAGAGGAAGGAACTATTCCATAATTTCGACCGGGCTTTTGTGGACATCTTCCCTAATTATATAGAGGTAGTAAACTCCTGTCTAAAGCCTGAAGAGAAGATAATCCCAAAGCGCACTGAAATCCTGAGTAACGAATTGCGCATACTTGCGTTGATAAAACTCGGTATAGAGGACAATATGGAAATTGCCAGTATGCTTCATTGTTCCGTCAAGACCGTCCAGAACCTGAGATCCATACTTAAGGCCCGCCTCGCAATTCCGGAAGATGAGTTCAAGAGTGTTATTTCTAAGCTTTAAGGCAGTTAAAGCGTTTCCCGAAATTGATTTGTAAAAATACTTAGTTTACTGATAATAAATTATTTATATATTCCCAAAAGTAAAATACTTTCCCGTTTTTTCCGGAGCCCTAGACGCTCCGGCTTTTTTTTATAGCTTTGCTTTAAAAGAGCACAAACTATGCGAGCGGCAAAGAACATTCTAAAGCACTTGGTTTTAGCACTCCTCCTGATTTTCCAGGTCGTCGGCTGTGCTGCAATCGGAGCATCAACCGCAACGGATAGTCCAAAACCCCGGCACAAGAAGGGGACGCTCCGTGTTCTGTATTGGAACATCCAGAACGGGATGTGGGCCGGTCAGCCCGACCACTACCAGGCATTCGTGGACTGGATTATTTCTTGGGATCCTGACATCTGCATCTTTGATGAAGGCGCACAGATTTATTATGACGGGACTCACGAACATATGCCGAATGCAGAGCGTTATCTCCCCGACCACTGGGATGAACTTTGTGCCCGCTGGGGACATCAGCATCACTTTGTTACACCTCGCCGTCCATCTACTTCCACCCCTGGAGGCCTCACCAATTATCCACAGGTGATCACTTCCCGCTTCCCGATAGACAGCATCACCATTGTCAAAGGCAATAAACCCGACACGGTCATCGTCAACTACAGTGGCTGGTATCAATTACATATAAAAGGTGTTAAGAAGCCCCTCAACATTATCACTTTGCATCTCAAATTCGGAAAATACGGGTACGCTGTTCCGCTTGAGAAGCGTGACTCAAGCGCTGCGAGATATGAGGGCGACTTGCACCGTATCAAGGAACTGACCTGCATTCTCGACCATACTGTCCGAAAGTCGAAAGACCCTGACAAGGAACTCTGGATAATGGCAGGAGATTACAATTCATATAGCAGAAAGGACAATTATGTTTATAACTGGAACCCGGCTTCACTGGGCTTCCAGACACAGGATTATATGATTTCCCACTCCCCTTTCATCGACCTGTTCGATGCCCTCTACCCAAACGACTTCCAGCCCACTTGTGGCAAACTGAGAATCGACTATATGTATGTTTCCAAACCGATGCTCAATGCCTGCATCGACATCTATCAGAAACCGGACAGTTTTACAGAGAGGGTGCATTCAGGTGTGGACAAGTTCTACATACCATCCGATCATTACCCCATCATTGCCGATTTCAAGATTTCAAAAATGAAGTAAGTGCCATATGAAAGAAATGAAGAAGCTCATTATGTTAATAGTCATCTCACAAGTGCTCGCGTGCGCATGTGGGAAAGTCAATGGTAATGATCCTGGCAATTCGCAGAATCCGGATGAGGTTACCATTACCGTAGCTACTTGCAACCTTCTCAAGCCGTCAACCAGGCGCACTGAGATGTCAATGGATAACCCAAAAGTGCGCAGTGCATTGGCCGGGACCATAGGCGCGACCAAAGCAGACATCATAGGTTTCAACGAA
>JAILDI010000211.1 GCA_024689525.1 Bacteroidales bacterium | reverse complement strand
ACCATGGGGATGAACGACTTTCCGTGAAGGCCGATCTTGTGCATCAGCTTGTCCACGATGAACGCCGCGCGCGCCATATATCCACTGTCCTCCATTATCGAAATAAAGAAGTACAGTATCATGATGTTGGGCAGGAACACCAGCACGCTCCCCACGCCGGCTATTACGCCATCGACCATCAGATCCTTGAACCAGCCGTCGCGCATGAACGAGCCCACCCATTCGCCGAACTTCGACACCAGCCAGTCGATCCAGTCCATAGGATACTGGCCGATGGTGAAGGTGGCCCAGAAGATGAACCACAGCAGCACGATGAAGATGGGGAAGGCCAGCCATTTGTTCGTGACGATGGCGTCGATGCGGTCGGTGAGCGTCCGCCGGGGCCGTTTCTCCACATATTGCCTGTAGGTCTCCGCCAGCGCGCCCTGGATGAAGGCGTATTTGGCATCGACGATGGCCGATTCCGGATTTGTGCCCAGGACCTCCTTGATACGGGTCGATTCCACCGTGCGCATACGCTCGAGAACCATCATATCGGCCCCCAGGCTGGCGGAGAGGAGTTTCTCCACGTCCTTGTCGTTCTCCAGATACTTTATGGCCAGATAGCGGGCCGAGTACTGGCTCTGGAGCGGCTTGTTGCAGGCGATGATGTTGCGAATGCGGTTGATGGACTTCTCCAGCTCCTTGCCGTGATTCACGTGGATATGGCGCAGATAGGTGGGGTCCGACTGCTCGTAGACCTTGATCACCGTGTCCAGGAGCTCCGGGATTCCCCGGCCGTCGCGGCTCACGGTGGGACATATCGGCCTTCCAAGAAGGTAGCTCAGCTGCTTGATGTCCAGCTCGTCGCCCTTGGACTGGAGCTCGTCGTACATATTCAGCGCGATTACGCTGCGAAGATTCATGTCGATGAGCTGGGTGGTGAGGTACAGATTGCGTTCGATGTTGGACGCATCGACCACATTCACCACCACGTCCGGCATCGCCTCGATGAGGTTCTTGCGGACATACAGTTCTTCCGGGGAATAGGCGCTGAGGGAATATGTGCCCGGGAGGTCGACCAGGGTGATCTTATACCCCTTGTACTCGAATTTTCCCTCCTTGGCATCCACGGTGACGCCGGAGTAGTTGCCCACGTGCTCGTGGCTGCCGGATGCGATGTTGAAAAGGGAGGTCTTGCCGCAGTTGGGGTTGCCCACCAGCGCCACGCGGATCTCGTGATGGCGCTCCTCAGCAACGTGCCTGAGCGCGCGGTCCAGGCGTTCCTTTTCCTCAAGGTCACCCGGAAGCGCCTGCAGGTGCTCGTCGCTCGTGAGGGCCTCGCGGGCTTCCTCCTCGGTGACCACGTCTATCAGCCGCGCCTCCTCACGGCGGAGCGACACCTTGTACCCAAGTATTTCATATTCGATAGGGTCCTTCAGGGGGGCGTTGAGCACAACCGTTACCTCCTTTCCCTGGATAAACCCCATCTCTATCAGGCGTTTACGAAAGCCGCCGTGACCGTTAACCCTAACGACCACGGCCTTTTCGCCCGTCTGCAATTCTGCCAGTATCATTGTCGATTTTGCACTTGGGTGCAAAGTTATGGGGATTGACGGAAATTGTCAATCCCCATTTATTGGGATATTTCTATTTTCCGGCTTACTGCTCCGGCTTCATGCGGGGAAGCCTGCGGTTCCACAGATAGGGATTCATCTTGTGCCACTCGTCCACGGGAGGAATGATGCCCAGGCTGATGATGGTCTCACGCATTTCCACAAGGTGGTTGTAGGATGCCTTGAGGTCGGCCAGCTCTTCCTTGTTGCCCTCCGGCATATAATAATGTATACCGGTTGCGTCCATAAACGTGGGCATTGCCATGAAGACGTGGCTGTATTCGTGAGTGTCCACATACGTTCCGCAAGGCCAGGGGAAGTTCTCTCCGCCCTTCATTGCGGCTTCAATCGCCTTCACGGAAAGGTATGCGGGGCTCTGGATGGAGCTGCGGCCACGAAGCTTGATGATCTGGGCGCCGCCCTGGATGGTTTCGTTCTTGATGTGTTCTATGCGCTCCTTGGAAAGGCCCATACTTGCAATGGGGGTTCCGCAGATGGTTGCCTTGGACATAAACACGGCCATAGACTCTCCGTGGCCGCCATAAGTGTAGGCGTTCTCCACATCTGACTGCCTGACGCCGAACTCCTTGGCAAGGTTGGTCTGCAGACGGGTACTGTCCAGTGCGGCAAGGGAAGACACGCGGCAAGGCCTGAGACCGGAGTGGATGAGAACGGTGAGGGCCGTGACGTCCGCCGGGTTGAAGATGATGAACACGTGTTTTACTTCCGGGCAATACTTGCGGATATTGTCTCCCAGCGTTGCTGCGATTTCGCAGTTGCCCTTCAGGAGGTCTTCACGGGTCATGCCTTCTTTTCGGGGGGCACCACCGGAAGAAATAATGTACTTGGCGCCGGTGAAAGCTTCCTTCGGGTCCGTTGTGGCAGTGAAACGCATACGGGGGAATGCGCTGTGCTGCATTTCAAGGAGGACACCGTTGTTTCCGGGCTCATATACATCGTAAAGGCAGATATTGGGAGTAAGACGCAGCATTGCTGCAATTGACGCCATGTTGGAACCGATCATACCGGCTGCACCCACTATGACAAGTTTTTCGTCGGTTAGAAAATCCATAAAATTGTCAGTTATATTCGGATTGCAAATATACGAATTTTCAAGGAAAGATTTGTTGTATACACAAAAAAATAGCTATATTTGCACGTTAATTTTGACAAAAGAATGGAGCCTCCCAGTCCAGTATCATTTTATCCCGTAGCCGACGTCAAGTCTGACGGCAGTTTGTCAAACTTATATCTATAGCGCTATGGGACTTTATTTAAAAAAGAAATTACGTAACGAAGCCACCATCGGCGTGTGGCATATTACAGAGAGCGAAGAGGAACTCATCGCCCTCAGTTCCACCCCTACCGATGAGATGGAGGAGATCTCCTTCATCGGCAGCGAGTCGATGCGCAAGCAGAGGCTGGCCGTGAGGGCCCTCCTCAACGAGCTTTTCGAGGAAAAAGTATACCTGAGCCATCACGACAACGGCAAGCCTTATATCGAGAACGACGCCGTCAACATCTCCATAACCCACACCACCAACTATGTGGCCGTCATCCTGCACCCGGAGGAAGACTGCGGCATCGACATAGAATCCCTGGACAGGGACTTCTCCGCCGTGGAAAAGAAAGCCCTCAGCGAGGACGAGATCGACGATCTGGAGGACGACGAGAAACGCAACGAGCAGCTGGCCATCTACTGGTGCGCCAAGGAAGCCATCTTCAAACTTCTGTCCGTGTACAACCTGAATTTCGCGGAGCAGATCGAGGTGGAGCGCTTCCGCCTCCGGGGCGAAGGCGAACTGGACGCCACCTTCGAGGACAAGGACGGCGAGGAGGAGGATTTCGAGCTCGAATATATGGTGTTCGACAGGCACGTCCTGGTGTGGGTGGTAAGGTAATTTCCGCCCCTGTTGAAAACTTTTTCCAAATTGGAACAAGATTGTTTTAATTTAGAAACTTTCAAAATTAAATAATTCGCTTACTCCCTGTTAATCAAACAATTAACAGGGATTTTTGTCTTGTGTTGATAACTTTTTCTTAAGAAAGTGAAAAAAACTAAAAATGATTCTTGTATCTTTGTCTCCCGAACTAATCGGAAAAACTAAAACACATAACATAAACCTTGGCATCCGGCAATAAAGCCGGCGCTGTCATCAACACTCTCTGAAATGGTAAAACGTGTACTTAAAAGAGACGGTAGAAAAGTAGACTTCAACAACCAGAAGATTGTTGCAGCCATCCTGAAAGCAATGGACGTCACCGAGGACGGTGAAGACATTGTACTTGCGGCACAGATCGCAAAAACCATCTCGAACCTGGGTCAGGACGAGATGAGCGTGGAGGAAATCCAGGACTGTGTGGAGAACGAACTCATGAACAGCCCGCGCAAGGAAGTAGCGAAGGAATACATCCGCTACCGCAACAAGCGCAACATCGCCCGCAAGGCAAAGACCAACGAGATTTTCGAAGATATCATCGGCGCAAAGGTGAACGACATCACCCGTGAGAACGCCAACATGAATGCAGACACCCCTGCAGGCATGATGATGAAATTCGCCTCGGAGGCAACCAAGAGCTACGTGGACGACAATCTCCTGTCGGATCCCGTTCGCGAGGCCGTGATGGGCAACTACATCCACATCCACGACAAGGACTACTATCCCACCAAGAGTCTCACCTGCATCCAGCACCCGCTGGACCTCATCCTCGAGCACGGCCTCAAGGCCGGCCACGGCGAATCCCGCCCCGCAAAGCGCATCGAGACCGCAAGCGTCCTGGCCTGCATCTCCATGGAAACCGTGCAGAACGAAATGCACGGCGGACAGGCCATCCCCGCATTCGACTTCTATCTGGCCCCCTTCGTGCGCAAGACTTATGAAGAGGAAATTGACCAGGTAAGCGCAATGTCCAATGCCGATTACAGCGAGCTCAAGACCGCGAAGATCGACGACTATATCAAGCGCGACCTCATCGGCCTCCAGGGCAAGGACCGTGCGATGCAGCACGCCATCAACCAGACGGTGAGCCGCGTCCATCAGGCAATGGAGGCGTTCGTGCACAACATGAACACTATCCACAGCCGCGGCGGCAACCAGGTTGTGTTCTCGTCCATCAACTACGGCACGGACACATCGGCAGAAGGCCGCTGCATCATCCGCGAAATCCTCAACACCACCTATGAAGGCGTGGGCAACGGCTCCACCGCCATCTTCCCCATCCAGATCTGGAAGAAGAAGAGGGGCGTGAGCTACCTCCCGGAGGATCCCAACTATGACCTTTACAAGTTCGCGTGCCGCGTGAGCGCGCGCCGCTTCTTCCCCAATTTCCTCAACCTGGACGCAACCTACAATCAGGACGATGCCTGGAAACCGGACGATCCCAAGCGCTATGAGCACGAGGTTGCAACCATGGGCTGCCGCACCCGCGTGTACGGCAACCGCTTCGGGCCCAAGACCTCCATCGGCCGCGGCAACCTGAGCTTCACCACCATCAATATCGTGAAACTGGCCATCGAGGCAATGAGGGAAGAAGAGAACAGGGACGAGCGCATCAAGAAGTTCTTCCAGAAACTGGACTGGGCCCTTGACATCGCAGCACGTCAGCTGAACGAGCGCTTCGAATTCCAGAAGACCGCCCTCAAGAAGCAGTTCCCGCTCCTTATGAACGGCCTGTGGCTTGGCAGCGAAAAGCTGGACGAGAACGACACCATCGAGCCCGTGCTCAACCAGGGTACTCTGAGTATCGGCTTCATCGGCCTTGCAGAATGCCTCATCGCCCTCATCGGCAAACATCATGGCGAAAGCGAAGAGGCTCAGGAGCTTGGCCTGCGCATCGTCTCCCATATGGCGGAGAAGATCAACGGCTTCGCCGAGACCTTCCAGCACAACTTCACCTTCCTGGCAACTCCGGCGGAGGGCCTCTCCGGCAGGTTCACCAAGAGGGACAAGAAGACCTTCGGCATCATCCCCGGCATCACGGACAAGGACTACTACACCAACTCCAGCCACATTCCCGTGTACTACCACTGCTCACCCGAGCACAAGGCAAAGATCGAGGGACCGTACCACAAGTACGAGAACGCCGGACACATCTTCTACGTGGAAATCGACGGCGACGCCACCCACAATCCGGAGGCAATCATGCAGATTGTCGACCTGATGGACAAGTACGACATCGGCTACGGTTCCGTGAACCACAACCGCAACCGCTGCCTGGACTGCGGCTTCGAGAACGCAGAGAAAGACCTCCGCGAATGCCCTCACTGCCACGGTCACCACATCGACACCCTTCAGCGCATCACCGGCTACCTGGTTGGCACCACCAACCGCTGGAATTCCGGCAAACTCGCAGAACTTCACGACCGCGTAGTGCATGAGTAAAATAAGGGTACTCGATATCCTGCATCAGACAATGGCCGACGGACCCGGTTTCCGTACGGCCATTTACTGTGCCGGATGCCGCCACGCCTGCAAGGGCTGCCACAATCCTCAGAGCTGGGACTTTAACGCCGGCAAGTGGATGGAGGTGGATGAACTGTTGGAAATTGTGAAGGCCGATTCGATGTCCAACGTCTCGTTCTCCGGCGGGGATCCCATGTACCAGGCCCCGGCCTTCACCGAACTGGCCCGCCGCATCAAGGAAGAAACCGGCAAGACCATCTGGTGCTGGACGGGATTCACCCTTGAAGAAGTCAAGGCCGATCCCGAAATGGCCGCAATGCTGCCCTACCTGGACGTCCTGGTCGACGGGCCGTTCATACTGGAGCGCCGCGACACGGAACTCCTCTTCCGCGGCAGCGACAACCAGCGCATCATCTACCTGCACGGCGAACCGCCGGAGGACCGCATCCCCGGCACCGTGGAACTTGTGAAGCCCCGCTAAGCGGGTAAGGCGGCGCAGGAATGGCGGGTGGTGCGAAACGCACGAAACAGCCCGTTCGTGCCTTTCGAGGCCAACTTTCTGCAAAATACACTTGAAATCTGTATTTGAAAAGCACGAGATGGACGTTTCGTGCTTTTCGCGTATTTACAGTATGAGGCAGCGTTTAAGTTGAGCTTCAGTGCTTCGTTTGTGCCGTGTTGCCCAAAGATCGCCGCTGATACATCTACACATTCGGATTCTGTCCGATACGCTGGCTTCATATATTGTTTCCGCCGTACTGAACATGGGAAGATAATGCTTGTCTATCAACTCACACAATTCAATATCTGTAATATTGACGGGATTGTGCTTGCCGTTTTCGTTCCTTAACAATTGAGCCACATCCAGTTCCGGGATCCCTTTCTCTATAAGTTCCAAAGTTATGAGCGGTGATCTTGATTCTTCTGCCTTCTGGTCTTCACGATAGATTTCATCCCCCACCCTGTTCATCTGATAAAGGTAGTTGCGCGGGGTTCCGTACATTGACTCAACCAAAGCGACTTCCAGAATATCCTCGCGCATAATCATACCGGAATCGTCCATCCTGTACTGCAGGGGAAGAGGCCCGCGGCCGGGGAGATACTTGTATCTTTGCTCCTGCGGCAGAAGCGCGGGATCTTCTCCCTTGCCCAGTGCGTCCTTAAAGAACGAGTTTGAAGAGCAGTGTTTATATGCAAACGGTGTCGGTGCTATTCCATGGTGCAGCCCCTGACGGTTCAAGTAGTTGATTACCGTAAGTCGATGATAGAACCCTTCAACCTCCGTTACGAACGGCGTTCTCTGACCAAGCCGTCCACGTCTGTGATACTTCGCATTGAAGTAGCGCGTATAAGCATAGCGGAAACGTCTCAAAAGTTCGTCCGGCCAGCCTGTCATCGGCATAGCATGAATATGCGTAGACAGGAACCCCTCGGCCAGCAGTGAGGAATCCGTTTCCAGGACTCCTATCGCCAGGCAGTTAAAGCCCATGACCAAGTCTGACTCGCTGCGAAACATTACTTCATCGTGAGAGGATAGAGAAATGTGATACGTTTGTTTCATGTGTTCTTCTGTTTATTATTGCGAAAAGCATAAAGTGTTGTCTTCATGCTTTTCACGACTACTTTTTATCCATTATTCTCTGCAGAGTGGCTGCGAAACGCAAGAAACGGCCTGTTGATGCGTTTCGCTACAAATTAAAAATGTCACGGCGGTCCAGGAAGCGATAGGAGGCGGCTTCGGCCAGATGGGCGGGGAGAATGGGGCCGGGGTCTATGCGGGCGCCGACGGCACCCCCGGCATCCCGAAATCCGACGGGGCCGGCATGAGGGGTGTCAATGACAGTGCAGGCGGCCTGGAGGTCGGCGATAGTGCGGGCTATCTTGATGATACGGGTGTAGGCGCGGGCGGAGAGGCCCAGTTTGTCGATGAGCTTTTCCAGCATATCTTTGCATTCGTCGTCCAGGACGCAGAACTTCTCCAGTTGCCTGGAGTTCATTTCCGCGTTAACGTGAATTCCGCTGCCGCGGAAGCGTTCGCGCTGGATTTCCCTGGCGCGCAGCACCCTTGCCGCAATGGCGGCCGACGACTCGCTCTTCCCGCCCCTCACCAGCGCGGCGGTATCAACCGGATGGATCCAGATCTGGAGGTCGATCCTGTCCATAATGGGGCCGCTGAGACGGGAGAGGTAGTTAAGGCGCTGGCTGGGGGTGCACCGGCACCGGTCTCCCTCTCCGTAATAGCCGCAGGGGCAGGGATTGGAGGCTGCCACCAACATAAACGAAGCCGGGTATACGATCTTTGACTTGAGCCGGGCGATGCTTACCCTGCGATCCTCCAGCGGCGCCCGGAGCGCCTCCAGCGTGGATTTCGGCGCTTCGCAGAATTCATCGAGAAAAAGCACACCATTCGTGGCCAATGAGACTTCCCCGGGAAGGATGCTGTCGCCGCTGCCGCCGCCCAGCATAGCCGCCTTGGAGGCCGATATGTGCGGCGCCCTGAAGGGCCGTATGCGCATAAGGCCGGCTTCGCCCGAGGAGCGCCCGGCCACGGAATAGATCTTCGACGTGATTGCCGATTCCTCGAGGCTCATTGGCGGCAGAATGCCCGCCAGAGCCTTCGCCATCGAGCTTTTCCCGGCGCCCGGGGCACCCAGGAACAATAGGTTGTGACCCCCGGAAGCGGCGATTTCCACGCCGCGCTTGGCGCCGTCCTGGCCGATGATATCGGCAAAGTCCATATATGACCCGACAAGGCGGCTGCGGTTATCCACGGTCCTTTCATACAGTTCCGTGTTCCAGATAAGGAGGTCGGACACATCGTCCTTGTCCTGAAGGATGCGGAATACATCTTCCAGGGTTTTCACCCCGAACACCTGCACGTCGCGGAAATCGGCCGCCTCCAAGGCCGACATTTCCGGCAGGATGCAGCCTTTCAAGCCCAGATTCCGCGCCAGTTCCACCATGGGAAGCGTGCCGGGGACATAGCGCACGCTTGCATCCAGCCCCAGTTCTCCCATTATCAGGTAATCCCCGATCAAAGGCAGATAGCGCTGCTCGGACGCAGCTACGATTCCAATGGCAATGGCCAGGTCGTAGCCGCTTCCCTGCTTGTGCAAATCGGCCGGTGCCAGATTGATTACTATCTTTTTGCCAGGGATTCGGAAGCCCATCGACTGGAGGGAGGTCACCGTTCTCAGGAGACTCTCCTTCACGGCGGCATCGGCCAGTCCGATAAGATGGATCCCGATTCCAAGGGTTATATTTACTTCTACGGTTACGGGGACGGCATCAATCCCGATGCTTTTGGCCCCTTGAACATATACCAGCATAGCCAAAACAGTTTTGGGGCGAAGAAAAGCAATATAATCGTAACCGGATTAAAGAAACAGAAAAACTTTTTCTTTATATAATTAAAAAACATTAAAAAAACGGCCTTGTGGGCCGTTCTAAAGAGGTTGAAAAATTTTTGAGCGAGACTCTATCCGAGTGCCTGTTCGGAGTTGAAATACTCCTCCGTGATGCAGTTGATGTACTCGATATAGCTGTCGTCGCCCCAGAACATCTGGTCGTGGAGGATGACGCAGTCCCTCATGATCACGGGGCAGCTCACGTTGAAGAGCTCGCCGGTGTTGTTTGCGAACATGCAGTTGTCGAACAGGACATTGGAGCATTCGTAGATGTTCACCTGCTCGAACTCGCGGTTGCGGAAGAACTGGCAGCCCTCAAAAGTGATGTAGGAGCTGTTGCGAAGATGCATGATGTGGTATGAGCAGTCGCGGATCTTGGATGCCTTGAACTGTACGTCGGTGCACTGGTCCACCTCGATTCCTTCAGTTCCGCAGCCAAACATGTCAACGCGGTCCAGGACGATGTGTGAGCAGTCCGTGAAGCCAAGGACGCCATTGTCGCAATAGCCTTCCTCCGAGTGGCCGAAGGTGATGCCCTTGATGGTGAGGTTTGTGCAACGCTCGAAGGAAATCACGTCGGCATATCTGGGATCCGACATCAGGACGATAATGTCGTCACCGGCCACAATCGACAGGTTCTTTACATTGGCGATATGGAGCTCCGGTCCGTCGAACTCATCCACGAAGAACACATTCTTGTTGGTGGTCTTGATCTGTTCGTAGGAAACGCGAAGTTTGCTGTTCTGGGATTCCAGAAGAGTGGAAGTGATGTCCAGACCTTCCTTGATCACGATAGTGCGGTTGTTGCCGATTGCATCCAGGAATTCCTGGGTAGTGGAAACTTCGATGGTTTTGTTTGCTGCGTGGCAGGCCATGATGGAAACATTGCCGAAAAGTGCCGCAGCGGCCAGGATGCAGATGACTCTTTTCATACTATTTGCTTTTTGTTAATGCAAATATACGAAATTATTCCAAGCAAAGCGAAGTAATCGGACCATTGAAGTAGAAAACTGTGCGGACGCTGTCCCTCAGAATAAGTCCCCCCTGGCCGTCCAGCCCGCTCAGGCCCACCATAAATGAATTACCGGTCGATAATGCACATGCCCCCGAAACGAAGCAGAAATCCCCTTCCGGAGGCTCTCCATACGGGTCGATGCGCACGACCCGCCCTTTTCCGGTAATGACGGCGGCGTCCCCGCCCCGGCGTGGATATAGCTCGCAGTACGACTCGCGGTAAATGTCGATGAGCCTGGTCGAATTGACATCCCAGACATACCGGGCGCCCGCGACATCGGCAATAAGGCGCACCTGGTTGCCGTCACATACGAATCCCGCGGAACGGATATCTTCCCTGAAACGGGGCTCCAGGAATGTCTTGTACCCACCATATGATATATAAATGGCATTGCGGTTCATCGATTGCACGCAATACGCGAGATACAACTTCTTCCCGAACACCCTGGCATCCAGAATGACCTCTGCGGGAAGGGCCCTCTCCAGATTATCCTCCACAAGATGTACGCGCCCGCCTTCACGGAAAGAGAAGTACCAGTGGCCGTTGTCGCAGTACAGGGCCCCGCTCCGCGGCACGCCACGGTCCAGCGAACCCACCACGGTGCCCTCGTCGGAAAGGAACATCACGCGCCCGTCCTTGCGGAAAGAAAGCCCGTGCCCGCTCACGTTCTGCCCCAGGGTGAGTATTTGTCCCTCATCGACGGCAAACCCCCTAATGCTTTCTGCGGCACTGTAGCGCAGCACTTCCTCTCCGTCACGGCCTATGACAGTGCAGCCGTCTATCGTGGCGAAAGTGTACAGGTGGCCGTCCCAGATGCGGTGGCAGTCCGGATCCGTGGGCCAGGGTTCGCCCCCGCCACACGGTATGCGAAGATGCTCGCGCGGGCCCCTGAACAGAAGGATGCTGGCTTTCACGCTGCTGTGCGCAGTATCACGCACCCAGTCGTATCCACTGGGATACTCAACTCCTGTAATGAGCAGGCTGTCATTGAAAAACTCGTACGGATCCCGCTCATAGGAATGGTCCCCGTGGGGGTCCCAGTCGCTCCTGCGTCCGTCGCCCTGATTCTTGTCGCAGGCCGGAAAAAGGAGCAGTAAAAACAGTAAAAACAGGCGTTTCATATTCATCACTTTTTGCCGCAATGTATGAAATAATCCCTCTGTTTGAGCGCCCTTCCAGACCCCTGGATTCAAATATTTGCGTTTTTTATGTCTTTTCGCCCACTTTTCTTAATAATGTTAAAATTTACTTTAACTTTGTAAAGAAAAAATGAAGCACGAAATTCACATCGGCGGCCTTCAGGAGCTGGACAAAGCGGCCGCGGAGTTCCTAAAGGAGATAGGAACCAATACCCTCGTGGCCCTTTACGGCCAGATGGGCGCCGGCAAAACCACATTCACCACCGCCGTCTGCAAGCAGCTGGGCGTGGTGGAAGACGCCGTGAGCTCGCCCACCTTCGCCATCGTGAATGAGTATCGCACTAAGGGCGGCGCCCCGATGTACCACTTCGACTTCTACAGAATCGAGCGCCCGGAAGAGGCGCTCGACATAGGCTTGTATGACTATCTGGATTCCGGTGCCCTGTGCATCATGGAATGGCCGGAGAACATCGAGCCCCTCCTTCCGGAGGAAACCCTCCGCGTGCACATTTCCGTTAATCCGGACCTTTCCCGCACGCTGGCCTGGGAAGACTAGATTATTTCCCCAGATTGTAGCGCAGGCCGAGTTCGAGGCTGACCATCCAGGGCTGCATTGTGCGGATGGATGGGGCCTGGTGGGCGTCGAAGTAGTAGCGGACGCCGGGCTCTGCGTACAGGGAGAACCGGGGAAGGAAGTTGTATTGCAGGCCGATACCGGCGGCAACCGAAGGCTGCAGGGACTTGGGCTCGCGGGAATAGTTAACGGTGTTGCCAGAATCCGGAATGCGGTAGTCGATGGCGAGGCAGCGCTCCACCGTGGCGCCGACAAAGGCGCTGGCCGTGAAGCGGGAGTTGCTCACGAAATCGTAATAGATATTGACGGGAAGGCCGATATACTGCTGGGTCTCGGAGATGGTGACATCGGAAATCCTGCGCAACACAACTCCTTCTTCCGCTTCCGTGTATGTGCCGGTGAAGCTGCGGGCCAGGCGGGTGTAGTTCAAACCCGCGCCGATGCTGAGATTTGCCACCACAGGGAAACGAAGGCCGATGCCGAATGAGACGGGAAGCTCGAACCTGTTGTCCCCGCTCTCCTTGATGCCGGTGACGGGAGCCGAAGGGGCCGATATCCTGCCGGGACCGACGGAAGAACTCTGCCGCACCCTGCCGGCCTGGGCCAGACCGCTGAACGTAATTGCCGTGGGCTTGTTTCCAACCCTGTTCTGCTCCGCCAGAAGGAGGGCGAACGGGTCGATGCTGCCCGCCGACGGGGCCGGCGCCGCGGTGGGTTCGGCCGTATCCTGTTTTCCGGAAGCCTCGGGCTCCGTGGGCACGGAGACAAGCGGCTCCGAAACGGGGCTTTCTTCCGACACGGGCTCCGCTACCACGGGCTCTGAGACTGAAGCCTCTTCTGCTACAATATTATTCTGTGCAACCGCGCTGACGGCAAGCCCGGAACGGGCCACCTGCGCTGCAATAGTTTCTTCCGGGGCCGTTACCGCCTCGATCTCTTCCACCTCGTTCACCACGGGGGCCTCTTCTTCTGCCGATGTTTCCACAACCGCCACAACCGGCGTCACGGCCGGAGATTGCGGTTTGTTGGCAGGGGTGAACACCACGACGGCTGCAACTGCCGCGGCCGCGGCCAGCGATACTACCGAGCTCCAAAGGACCACAACCCGGCGCCTTGTTGCGACGGCCGCCTTGTCAAGTCCTTTGGCCACCCCTGCCCAAACCTGCGGGGAAACCGTTTCCTCGCCTGCCAGCAAAATGTCACGTATGTTCTTATCGTCCAAAATCATTTTAATACCTCTCCTTGATCAGTTCCTGCAACCTTAGCCTTGCCCTTTGCAATTTCGACCTTGACGTGGCCTCCGCCATTCCGGTCATCTCCGCAATCTCCTTGTGGGAATAGCCTTCCACCACAAATAGGTTGAAGACCGTCCTGGAGTCCGGAGGCAGTTTTGCAATGAGCCCCATCAGTTCCCTGTAGCCCATCTTCTGGACGGGCGTGGCTTCTTCCGCCGACAGAGTCCTGGCTTCGGATATGTCGTCACTCAGTTTAATCGCATCCGTCTTCCGAAGCTGCATCAGTGCGGTGTTTACAAAGATCTTTCTCGCCCAGCCTTCGAAGGAACCCGTCCCCGAATAGCTGTCCAGCCGGGAGAACAGTGTGATGAAGCCTTCCTGCAGGATGTCCTGTGCCGCCTCATGGTCTCCCATGTAACGCAGGCACACAGACATCATTTTAGGAGCAAGACGGTCGAAAAGGCTCTTCTGTGCTTTCCGGTCGCTCTTTTTGCAACCTTCCAGCAGGGCTTTCCAGGGGTCTCCTCCTGATTGGGCATCATCTTTGTCCACCCAGGTAACTAGATGCAATTTGTACCGCAAATGTTTCAACTCCGCGCGGGTTTTTTTCTTATGAAGGCAAATTTCGTAAATTTTTCTGTAATTTTGCAGAGTATGCGTGCGCAAGAGATAAAAAAATTCAGCCTCTTAAAATGGATTCTGGCGATTACGCTGTCCGTTCTGCCCTGGGGCGCTATGGCCCAGGGTATCGACAACCTTATGCTGGACGCCATCGCACTTTACCAGAACGGCCAGGTTCGCGACGCGAAGAAACAGCTCCAGGACCTTGCCAAGGCCGCACCCGGCAATGATGCCGTGTGGTACTATCTGGCTCTCACGGAGGTGGAGCTCGGGGAGGCGGCATCGGCCATCAACCATATGTCCAAGGCCGCGGATCTGGACCGCGGCAATTACTGGTATCGGCAAAGGCTGTCGGTGCTGTATGCCGCAACCGGCAACAAGGCGAAGCAAATCGAGCTTCTGGAGGCCATCAAACGGGATTTTCCGGACAAGGCGCTGGCCACGGCCTATGAGCTCGTGAACCTGTACATCGACACAAAACGGTACGACGACGCCCTGGCGGCGCTGGACGAGGTGGAAACGGGTATGGGCGAAAGCGAGCAGACAGTGCACACGAAATACGACCTCCTGCGCAGTATGGGCAGGGACGATGAAGCCGCCCAGGTGCTGGAGGAATACAATGCGGCGGAGCCATCGGCCTCCACCCTGTCGATGCTGGGAGACTTCTACCTGGATTACGACAGGGACTCCCTGGCCCTGGAAAGGTACGACCAGGCCCTTAAACTGGATCCCGATTACATTCCCGCGCTTCTTGGCAAGGGCGAGGTCTATCGACAGACGAACCGCACAAAGGAGTATTTCCAGGCAGTGGGCGATTTTATGTCCCGTCAGAACATCCCGGCCGATTCCAAGAGTATGTACATCAACAACGCGCTCAGGGCTATGGACCCGCGCGCGCTGAACCAGATGCTGCCGCAGTTCGATTCGATTGTGAATCTGGCCGTTGCGGCTCATTCCACCGATACCACCCTTCTGCAGACGGCGGGCATCTACTGCTACGCCACCGGGCGCAGCGACAAAGCCTGCCGCTTCTTCAAGGCCAACGCCGACCTGTATCCGGACAGCCCCCGCCTGGAGGCCGCCTACGAGGAGATGCTGGGCTACAGCGGCGACTGGACGGCCCTGCAGAACAGGGCGGTACAGGCCTACAGGCGCTTCGGCAACTGGCAGTTCCTGGATTATGCCGCCACCGCCGCCTACCAGCAGAAGGACTATCAGGGCGTCATCGACTATAATACCATTAAGATAAAGGAAAGCACGGACACGCTGTCCAGGGTTACAGGCTGGGCCGCCATCGGGGATATGTACTACTCGATGGGCAAGAAAAACAAGGCTTTCAGCGCTTACAAGAAAGCACTCAAGCTGAATCCGGACTATGTGCCTGTCCTGAACAATTACGCATACTATCTGGCCACGAACGGCGGCTGCCTCAAGAAAGCCGCAAAGATGGCCGCCAGGGCCGTGGAACTGGACCCGGACAGCGGCACATATCTGGACACATACGGCTGGATACTGCATCTTCAGAAAAAGGATGCGGAAGCCAAGCCCATTTTCCAGAGGGCGATGATTCACGGCGGGCGGGATAGCGCCGTCATGATGGACCATTATGCGGAGGTGCTGTTCGCCCTGAAAGAATACGAACTGGCCCGCGTGTACTGGCAGCAGGCAAAGACGAAGAATACCAGCGGGCAAGTTCCCGATCTGTATGAGCGCATCGAACAAAGGAAGAAAGTGATGTCGGCCGGAAAATGAGAAAACTGGTGGTCATATTGCTGCTTGCCGTCCTGGTGCCCGTGGGGCTCCGGGCGCAAAGCAGCACATCGGCCATGGAAGCCAGGAAGGCCCAGTTGGAGAGGGAGATTGCGGAGCTCAACCGTCAGATCAGGGGCCTCGCCGGGAAGAAGGAGAATGCAATGTCGGAGCTGGAGCTCACGCGCTCGAAAATATCGGCCAGGAAGGAATTGATCACTGAAACAGAGAATATTATCCGCGCCCTGGACGATTCCGTGAAGGTGCGGGAGCTGGAGGCCGAGAGGCTGGCAAGGCGCAGGGACACTTTGTCGATGCACTATTCCAGGCTGGTGCGCAGCGCATATGTCAACCGCGACAGCCGGGTATGGTATATGTACATCCTGTCCAGCGACAATCTGGGCCAGGCCATGCGCCGGTACGCCTATCTGAGAGGCTTCGCCCGCAACCTCAACGCCCAGGCCACCAAAATCGCGGAAGTAACCGCATCGCTTGAGGAAGAGATGCTGCGCATCAGGGAATTGAGGGCCGATGCGGAAGCGCAGCGCAATGCCCTGATGGAAGGCTATGCCGCCCTGAAGGTGGAGGAAGCCCAGTCCCAGCGCCTCCTGAACTCGATTGAGCGGGACCGCGCCAGATGGGAGCGCAGCATACGCGAGAAGAACGAGCAGATAGTCGCCCTGAACAGGGCCATCGCGGAGGAAATCCGCCGCGCGTCGTCTGCCGGAAGCCGTACCGTGGATACCGCATTGTCGGCCGATTTCGCATCGAACAAGGGCCGGCTGCCATGGCCCGCACGCGGCGCCATTGTGGAACCCTTTGGCCAGAACCCCCACCCCGTGTACCAGAACGTGGTTATGCCGTTCAACAACGGTATAACGATGGCGGTGGCGGAAGGCACTGCGGCAAAAGCCGTGTTCAGCGGCACAGTTACCAGGGTGGCCGTGATTCCGGGCTTCAACCAGTGCGTGCTGGTGCAGCACGGAAACTACTTTACGCTGTACAGCAAACTCAAATCCGTCAATGTGTCCAAAGGGGACCACGTGGAAACCGGACAGACCATCGGCATAGTGGAAACCGTGGGCGGGGAAAGCCGCCTGCATTTTGAATTATGGGAAGGCCGCTCGCCGCAGAATCCGGCGCAGTGGCTGGCAAGATAAACATTATCATTATGAAACGTTTCATTACCCTCGCAGTGGTGCTGCTTGCATCAGTACTTATGTTTTCGAGCTGTGAAAAGCACGCCTACACAACCAGTACGAACATCTTCAAGGTCAGCCGCGGCAGCGGTTTCACCGCCGTTCGCAGCAACTTGAGCATTAAGCTGGGCAGCCCTGTTTACATCATCGCAACGGAAGAGGACGGTACCCATTTCGACTCCGGCGTTTATTCGGCTGACGTAACTCCCGTGGAGGATAGCAGTCTCATCTGCGCGGAAGCCGAGGCCGGCAAGTTCAAGGGAGAGGACTGCCTTGTACTTAAGGGTACGGAAATGGGTCAGTCCAGCGTAACCCTGAAATTCGATGTGAACGGGTTCCTTCTGCACAAGACAATTACCCTCACCGTAAAATAGGATTTGTTGACAGTGCCTAAGGAAAGACTGTTCATCATAAACCCCCTGTCGGGCGGCAAGAACAAGCGTATTATCGAGGCGCTCATCCGGGCAAGGTGTCCGGAGAGCCGCATCGTGTTCACGGAGCGTCCCGGCCACGGGGAAATCCTGGCCCGGGAGTGCCCGGAGGGCATAGTCGTGGCCGTTGGCGGCGACGGCACCGTGAGCGAGGTTGCGCGCGGGGTTATCGGCACGGACAAAATCCTGGGCATCATCCCCCAGGGAAGCGGCGACGGCCTGGCCCTGCATCTTGGCATAAGCAGGCTGCCCGTGGTTGCCCTCGAAGAAGTTCTGTTCGGACACACGGAAAAGGTCGATTATGCCCTGATCAACGGCAGGCCCTTTTTCTGCACGGCCGGAGTGGGCCTGGACGCGGAAGTGGCCTGGAAGTTTGCATCGGACAAAAAGAGGGGGCTGGCGCGGTATATCCGCATAAGCTGGGACCTGTGGAAGGGCTATAAGCCGGACATGTATGAGATAATTGTCGATGGCGTATCGCACCGCCTCCCCGCCGTGATAGTGACGGTGGGAAATGCCAACCAGTGGGGCAACGAGGCTAAGATTACCGACAGGGCCAGTATCTGCGACGGAATGCTGGACGTTGCAGTGGTGGAGCCGTTCAAGAGCCTGGAGATTCCGCAGCTGGCTGCCAAACTGATGGCGGGACGCACCCACACAAGCCGCAGGGTAACGTATTTCCGCGGGCGGGAAGTTGTTCTGAGGCGCAGCGCCCCGGGAGCCGCCCATTTCGACGGAGACCCGCTGTGGCTGGAGGAAGAGCTTCGCTTCCAGGTGGTTCCGGCGGCTATTAATGTTATTGTACCTTTCAAGCACAAGATATGATCAAGGAGATTTCAGCGTTTTCGGAGATTCCGGTTGCGGAAGGGTCGTTCGTGGTATACGACGCCAACGTGGCGTGGATTGCGGAGCAGATTATCGGCCCCGGTGTCCTGGGTTCCGTCGCCGTGGAGGCCACGGAGGAGAACAAGACGATGGACACCGTGCTGCTCATCTGCAGGAGCATGATGGAGGCTGGACTGTCCCGCGGCGGGGAAGTTGTGTGCGTGGGCGGCGGAATAACCAGCGATTTAGGCGGATTCGCGGCCAGCATTTTCAAGCGCGGGGTTTCGTACGTGAACGTGCCCACGACGCTGCTGGCACAGGTGGATGCGGGGATAGGTGGCAAGACGGGCGTGAACTTCGACGGGCTGAAAAATATGCTGGGAGCCATCGTGCAGCCGCGTGTGACATATATCTGCGCAGAGGCACTGAAGACGCTCCCCCGCCGCGAACTGCTGTGCGGGCTGGCGGAGATGCTGAAGACGTTCCTGATTGCGGATGTTTCAGCATATGAGGGTTTTTGCCGCTGCGGAGTAAGTGTTTTTGCGGCTGAAAAATGCCGCAAAAACACTTCTCCGACATCGGCGGAGCTAATAAATAGAGCGGCGTCCATTAAGCAGGGCATAGTGGAGGAGGATCCGTTTGAGAAAGGGCGGCGGGCAGTGCTGAATCTGGGGCATACGTTCGCGCACGGGATAGAGCACGTGGCTTTGGAGCGTGGGGACGATGTGGCGCACGGGGAAGCCGTGGCGATGGGCATCGTGCTGGCGGCGAGGCTGGGCGACAGGCTGTACGGGACGGCGCTGGAGCCGCGGATTGCGGCGGATTTCGGGCGCATCGGCCTGCCTGTGGAGTGCCCGTATGCGCTGGAGAACCTTGTGAGCGCGATGACACGCGACAAGAAGGGCGCCGGGGAGAAGGTGAAGTTCGTGCTGCTGGAGGATATCGGCAAGCCCAAATTTGAAATGCTGGCCCCTGCCAGGGCCGTTGAAATTCTGAGCCGATGATTTGTACATCCATACGAGATAAGAACCTGGAGCAGATTGCCGGGGTTCTGCGGGAGCTGGAGATGGCGGAAATCCGCCTGGACCTGTGCCCGCTGGACGACGCCGACATCGAGGAATTGTTCAGCTGCTCCGACGTGCCGCTGATTGCCACGTGCCGCATTGCCGACGCGGATGCGGAGCGCAAGCTGCGCGTCGCCATCGAGGCGGGCGCCAAGTACGTGGACCTGGAGATGGAGGCGCCGCCGTGGATGGGGCGCAGCATACGCCAGGCCTGCCGCCAGTGGGGCACGGTGCTCATCCGTTCCTGGCACGACTTCAAGGGAACGCCCCCGTACGACAGCCTTCTTTCCACCCTGGAAAAGGCCCGCAACTTCGGCGGCGAGATTGTGAAAATCGTAACCTCAGCCACTTGTAGGGCCGATGTAGACTCCGTAATGCGCCTGTATCAGGAGGCGGAGCCGGGCACGCTGGTGGCGTTCTGTATGGGCGACGAGGGGCGGGAGAGCCGCCTCGAGGCACTGCGTTGCGGCGCGCCGTTCACATACGCGTGTTTGTCGGCAGAAGAGGCCACGGCCGCAGGACAGTGGACATTTACGGAGATGCGGGACGCCTTGTATGGCGGATTCCGCTTTATCAAGCCCGCGGGACAGCTCCCGATGCCCGCATCCAAGAGCTTCGCGCAGAGGGCCATCCTGGCCGCGGCGCTTGCCGACGGCACGTCGCACCTCAGCGGGTACTCCCCCTGCGGCGACAGTGAATCGGCCATCGGCCTTGCACGTGCCTTGGGCGCCACGGTCGACATCGACGGTTCTCAGCTTACTATCGCCGGTATCGGCGCATCGGCAGGTTGCTGGGATAAGGGCGGAGAACTCAATGTGGGTGAATCCGGGCTGCTGGCCAGGCTAACCATTCCGGTGATATCGGCCATCGGCATAAAGCCGGTGAAGATTGTGGGCGAAAAGACTCTTCCGGGCAGGCCGCTGGCCGATGCCCACGACATAATGGCCTCCTTCGGCGTTCGTCTGTACCCGGAGGGCCCCGCGCCAAGGCCAGGCGACTGCACGGTTCCGCTGAAAGTGGCCAGCCCGCTCATTCCCGGAAGGGCCGATGTGTCCGGCCGCGGCGGCTCCCAGCTGCTTTCCGGCCTGCTGTACGCACTGCCTCTCACCGGCGGCAAATCCTCGCTGTACGTGCACGAGCCCAAGAGCATCCCCTACCTGTTCATCACGGTGGACGTGCTTAAGAAATTCGGCATACGCATCAGCTCGGAAATGGAGGGCGGTGACGACTTCCTGGAGACCCAGGACTGGGGCCTGTGCACCGGCATCACCTTCAAGATTCCCGGAATGCAGAGGTTTGCGGCGGCCGATTTCGCAATCGAGGCCGACTGGTCCGGCGCCGCTCCGCTTATGGTGGCGGGCGCGATCTTCGGCGAGGTGGAGGTGTCGGGCCTTGACACCCGTTCCCTCCAGGCCGATATTTCGATTATGGACATCCTGATGGACGCCGGTGCAAGTATGTCGCAGGACGGCGACGAAACCGGCCCCATACACATATCCCGCGCTCCCCTGAACGCATTTGAAACCGACCTCAACAACTGTCCCGACCTGTTCCCCATCGTAGCCGTACTGGCCGCCTTCTGCCCCGGCGAGAGCCACATCCTGGGCGTGGAGCGGCTCCGCCACAAGGAGACCGACCGCGCTGCTGCCATAGAGGATATGCTTTCGCAGATGGGCGTGGATGTATCTGTGGACGGGGATTGTATGACTGTATGCGGCCTGGCCCTTCAGCAGCGCCTGCTCACGGGCCGGCTCCTGAAGGGCGGCTCTTTCTCCTCCCACGGCGACCACCGTATGGTGATGGCCCTGCGCGTGGCATCGCTGGGTGCATCGGCCCCCGTTGTAATCGACGATACCGCCTGCGTGGCGAAATCCTTCCCAACCTTTAACGAACTGTTCGACAAACTATGAATACTTTTGGCAATAACTTCCGCGTAAGCATCTTCGGCGAATCCCACGGCCCGCTTGTGGGCGTCACCATGGACGGGGTAATCCCCGGCCTTCCCATCGGCCCGGATTATTTCAAGACCGATATCGACCGGCGGCGTCCCGGCGCTCCCGGTACCACGCCCCGCAGCGAGGAGGACCTCCCGGAAATCCTCACCGGCGTGTATGAGGGCCGCACCACCGGCGCTCCGCTGACGCTCGTTTTTAAGAACGCCAATGTGCGCTCCGAGGATTATGCCGACTTCCGCGAGCACCCCCGTCCGGGCCACGCCGACTTCACCGCCAACCTCAAGTTCGGCGGCTTCAACGACCCCCGCGGCGGCGGCCATTTCAGCGGGCGGCTCACACTGCCCATCGTGGCTGCGGGTACCGTTGCCAAGGATATTCTGGCAAGATACGTATATGCTATGACGCGCGGGCGGGAGCAGTTTGACTGCTCGGCGCGCGTCGTGGAACTGGGCGGATATGCCGATTCTTCCGCATGGGACGGGCTTTTGGCCGATGCTATGGCTGAGGGCGATTCCCTTGGCGCTATTGTGGAGTGCGTGGTGAGCGGGCTCCCGGCCGGGCTGGGCGAGCCATTCTGGGATAGCGTAGAATCGCGCATCTCGCACGCCGTTTTCGCCATCCCGGGCGTTCGCGGCATCGAGTTCGGCGATGGCTTCCAAGCCTCGCGGATGAAGGGCAGCGAGCACAACGACGCCTTCCCGGAGCACCACTGCTGCCACGGAGAAGGCGAGGGTGGTTGCCACGGCGAAGGTGGCGGTTGCGGACATGGCGAGGGAGGTTGCTGCCACGAACATGAGGAAGGTCATGAGTGCCATCATGGCGAGGGCGGCGGATGCCACGGCGAAGGCCACGGCGGCGGGTGTTGCCATGGCGGCGGAAACCACATCGAGGCTCCGCTCACGAACCATGCCGGCGGCATCAACGGCGGCATCACCAACGGCAATCCCATCGTGTTCCGCACCGCGTTCAAGCCCACAGCCAGTATCGCCAAAGCCGGCATCCCCGGCCGTCACGACACCTGCTTCGCCCTCCGCACTCCCGTAATCGTGGAGGCGATGGCAGCCATCACCCTCGTCGACCTTTGGAAAACCGTGTAGCGCCTGGCAGTTCATCCACGAAAACAGCCAAAATCGTGGATGAACCACGGGAAAAAGAGTATCTTTGCATGATAAAATGAGTGACGAGAAGATCATACGGGAGTTCACCCAGGGGGAGTACAAGGAGGGGTTTGTGACGGATGTGGAGCAGGAGTTCGTTCCCAAGGGGCTGAATGAGGATATCATACGGATGATATCGGCAAGGAAGGAGGAGCCGCAGTGGCTGCTGGACTTCCGGCTGGATGCGTTCCGGAAGTGGCAGAAGATGCCCATGCCGGATTGGGCGCATCTGGATATG
>JAILDI010000192.1 GCA_024689525.1 Bacteroidales bacterium | reverse complement strand
TGGAATAGGGGGCTATCCCAAGGGCAGGATTATCGAGATCTATGGCCCGGAATCCAGCGGTAAGACAACGCTCGCCATCCACGCCATCGCAGAGGCGCAGAAGAGCGGCGGCATCGCCGCCATCATCGACGCAGAGCATGCGTTCGACCGCACCTATGCCAAGGCGCTGGGCGTAAATCTGGACACCCTCCTCATCTCCCAGCCGGACAATGGGGAGCAGGCCCTTGAAATTGCCGACAACCTCATCCGCAGCGGCGCCATCGACATTGTGGTGATCGACTCCGTAGCCGCCCTTACCCCCAAGGCGGAGATTGAAGGCGAAATGGGCGACAACAAGGTCGGCCTCCAGGCCCGTCTTATGAGCCAGGCCCTCCGCAAGCTCACCGCAAACATCTCCAAGACCGGCACATGCTGCATTTTCATCAACCAGCTGCGCGAGAAAATCGGCATCATGTTCGGCAATCCGGAAACCACCACAGGCGGCAACGCCCTCAAATTCTACGCTTCCGTGCGCCTGGACATCCGCCGCACCACCCAGATCAAGGACGGTGACGAGGCACTGGGCAACCACGTGAAAGTGAAGGTGGTGAAAAACAAGATGGCACCCCCCTTCAGGAAGGCTGAATTCGACATCGTTTTCGGCGAAGGTATCTCCCGCAGCGGAGAAATCGTCGACCTTGGCGTGGAATTTGGAATAATCAAGAAGTCCGGCTCCTGGTTCAGCTACGGTGAAAGCCGCCTTGCCCAGGGCAGGGAAGCCACCAAGCAACTGATGCTGGACAATCCGGAACTCGCCTCTGAGATTGAGGCAAAGATCCGGGAAGCATTGGTTAACGTTAAAGATTAAGAGTTATGAAACGCCTGTTATCCCTCTTTGCAGCAGTAGTGCTGCTCCTCCCTTGCCTCAGTTCCTGCAAGGATGTCAATGTTGTGGTAACGGCCACTGTCCAGTTGACTTATTACGACTTGTCGGCCGTAACCTGCGCTCCTATGGAGTTCGGGCCGTATCACCACACTTATGCTACGGAATACGAAATCAAGGCTATGCTCTCCAAACTTACACAGAATGTCAGCAGGGATTTCGCCACCGGTCTCATTCACCTGGAGTTATACGACACAATCGAAAACAGGTACCTCACCCCTCAGGACTACAGCATTATGTGGGACGAATTTGAAAGGGATTGGGTGATACAGGAAATGTGATTCTGAAAATTAACCCGGCTCAAGCGAGCCGGGCTATTTTTTACATTCTTTAGGTTAGAATTTCAGTTTCGACACTATCGGATAGTGGTCGGAAATGAACGGTTTGGAGTCGAAGGATTCGGTGACCACCCTGAATTCATCGGCCTTGGAGAAGCCGGTGTAGTAGATGTAGTCGATGATTGTCAGTGGCCCTTCCCAGTTGTTGAAAGATGCAGTGGTATCCGATACCGTTGCGGTGGCCCTTGCGCTTAACATCAGGGAATCCAGTACCATAAGGCAGCTGTCGGCGGGCTCTACGTTAAGGTCGCCGGTAAGGACCATAGGGATGGTAGGATCCATTTCGCGGATTCTGGAAACAATGAGTTTCAGGCCTTCCCTGCGGGCGATTACGCCCACGTGGTCCAGATGGGTATTCACGAAGAAGAAGTGTTTTCCGTTGCGCAGATCCTTCATCTTGACCCAGGTGGCGGTACGGCGGCACTTGGCGTCCCAGCCTATGGACGGCTCATCAGGAGTCTCGGACAGCCACCAGGTACCTCCGTCTTCCTTCTGGAGGATTTTGGTGTTGTAGATGACGGACATACGCTCGCCGCTGTCCACTCCATCGTCCCTACCCACACCGAAAGCGGCATATTCAGGGCACTGCTCCACAATGTAATTCTCCTGTTCGGGATAGGCTTCCTGGATACCGAAGATGTCCGGTTTGACGGCCTCGAGCATTGCGGGCGTAGCGCTGCGGCGTATCTCCCAGTTGTTGTCTCCGTCGTTTGCGTGAGAGTTGCGGATGTTGTAGGACATAACGACAAGGGTGTCGTTGTCTTTGGGTTTACAGGCTGCTGCAAGGAGAAGCAGAGCACACCCGGCGATAAGTACTGTGAATAAACGTTTCATATTTTACCAGCTTACTGTACGTGTATAGGTGTTTCCAAAACGGTCTGTGACAGAGACGGTGCCACTGTTGGGACTGGCCGTTGCAGGGGCGCGGAAGATGGTGGTGAGATATCCGTCGGCCTCGTCGGTTTCCTTGGTGCGGTATCCGGTCAAACCCTTCAGAGATGCGCCGCTCTTGTCTGCGTAGGTCTTGTACCAAGTGCGGAATTCTGTGTCGGCAAGGTCATAGATTTTGTCCGTGTCGGTAATAATAGCGTGATTGTCGGCAGTATTGATTCGCGTCATAGTTACAGGAGAGCCGCCGTCAGGAGTCCATACAGGGAGCTCCCAATTCTCATCCCAGAGGAACACGTTGGCGTACACATAGTCGTCTCCGTATGAGCCGCGGGGATAAGCGTGCAGTTGGTACTCCTCGGTGAGGGCGCCGCCGCCCACTTTCATCCCCGCCACGTTACTGCTGTAATTCCAGTCACGCCAGGTGTATGCGGGGGCACCTGCGGAACAATAACCTGTCGTGGCGCCCTGGAAAGAGCCTCTTTGACGCGTGAGCGGATGGAATCTCCAGGAAATATTACCGTTGTCAACCTCCACGATGGTGAAGCCACGGGGTGTGCCTGCCGCCAGATACTCGTTGGTCCAGAGTTCGCCGGTAGAACGGGCGAGGGTGTGCACCTGAACATTCTTGTGACGGTGAGTCGAAGAATAAATATAGTTGAATCCCACGTGTGTATGGCCCGCCCAGGCGTGTACTTCTTTGTATGTGTCGAACAAATCACCGTAGCCATAAGCACCGCCGTCTTTGTTGCTGTGGGTACCGGCGTGATATGCAGTATTTGTACGCTCGCTGCCCTTGATCAGTTTGAACATGGGGGAGTGGGCGCACACCATGATGGTAGTGGTGGTGGGGATGTAGGACATATCGGCCTGGAGCCATTCCCAAATCTTGTCGGTGAGGCCCTGTTCAAAGGAAGTGAGTTTGGTGACATCTTCCGGATTGGGAATCATCCTGAGGTTGTCCAGCACCACGTAGTGGATGCCGCCGATATTGAATGAGTAGTTGCGCGGACCGAAATGTGATTCAAAGTCGGCTGCTGCTGCATCATCGTCGGCAGCGTCCGGATCATTGTCGTGGTTGCCGATGACATTGTAGGTGGGAAATCCCAACCTGGCCAATCCGGTTTTGTAGTTGGTGAAAAGGCTCGAGTTCTCGTGCACGACATCTCCAAGGCAGATGCCATAGACCTGGCGGCCGGAGATGCCGGCGGCAACATCGGCCAGTTCGTCGTAAAGGTCTTCGCAGACGTCCAGGGACTTGTATGCAATCTTGTCAAGGCTCCATCCGTTTGAACGCGGCTGAGGATCTGCCGTGATGAGCAGGGTGTAGCGGTCGGGGTTGGATACGGGAGTCATTACATAGTCGCCCATGTCATAGATGCCTCCGGAAGGGGAAACGCTGGATAGGAGTTTGTAGAACTGGGGCCTACCTCCGGAAACCTGAGGCATGTAGCCTGAAGGGGTGCTCACATAGACGAATTTTACATCGGACACGTCGCTTTCCATGTAGAAAGTGCCGTCCACCATGGTCTTTGTGCACTTGCGCCCGTCGGAAACCACAACGTCACGGAGCGGTTCCCCGTCCTGATCAACCACGCGGCCGATGATATTGAAGCCGTCAACGGGAATGACTTCTTCGGTAACGTCTTCAATCGTGAATTCCGTGGCTTCCGGTGAAGGCTTGAAATTGAATACCGCACATTTTACCAGTTTTCCGGCCGCGAGGGCGGTGCTGGAGCTCTTGATTTTGGTCATTGTGCGCCCGCTGGCATCCTCCAGTTCCACTGTGAAACCTTTCGTGTAAGTTCTTGCAGGAACGACAAGATACATATCCAGGGCCGTGGATTCGGAAAGGTCCTGCCCCACGGTAAGGGTAAGCGTGGAACCGTCACCGGCAGGCGTAAGCGTGGCGGCGGAATAGTCGATGGTGAAATCGCCGCATACCTGTTCGCCGTTATTGCCCTTGAATGTAATGGAAGCCAGGGGACTTGCCGATATTGCCGGATCCTTCTTTACGGAAATCTGAAGGATTGTGCAGAGATGTCCCAGCGACACGTCTCCGGCAGAAGCGGCATAACCTGCGAGCGGAGCCGTATCGGTTGCCACGGTGCCGGATGCCCAGGTCTGGGTGGCAGGCAGGGTTATGGTGTTGTCATTCTTCCAGAAATCGGCAGGATACAAAAGATTGTAAGGAGCATTCAGTATTCCGGGAAAAACGAAGATTGCAGTCGATGCATTTGCGCCTACGCCGTCGAGGGGACTGGAGGCAGTCCCGTTCAGGCAAAGCTTATCCCCGTCGATCCAGTACATCTTGCGCTTTCCGGCATCGGCGGCGCCAAGGACGGTTTTTGTGACATCGGCAGGAAGCCCGACCTTCAGTGTAGTAAACTCAGTGGGCTCCTGAGCGGGTTTTTCCGGCTCTTCTTTCTGCGTGCAGCCGGCTGCAAGAACAAGTGCCGGTAGAACAATCCAAAACAGTCTATTCATAGTTAAGTGTGTTATTTTCAAAGATTTTCCATTACATCCTGGAGGGCTTTCTCCATTACTTTGTAGCCGGCCAGGTTTGGATGTACGGGGTCGTTCTGATAAATGGGATCCAATGCATCGTCTTCCGTGCGGAGAGCACTGAAGTAATCCACCAGAGGAATGCTATGCTCGGCGGCATATGCAGTAATCATAGCGTTCAGCCGGGCAACTTGCGGCCGGGGGTCTCCAACTCTCCTCCGCCAGCGAATCTCGTCGGCAGGGCAAAGCGTGCACATTACGGGCTTGATGCCGTTTGCCTGTGCCAGCTCCACGATTGAGACGATATTGCCGAAGGTATGTTCCACGGATATGTATCCATTGTTGCGGGCGATATCATTTATGCCGATGAGGAGGACCATATACTCGGGATGATGGTCGATAACGTCAGGACGGATGCGCGAAAGCAGATGCATCGTGGTCTGACCGCCGATACCGCGGCCAAGATAGTTGTGCTGCTCCAGCCACTGGCCGTCGAAACGGGCCCAGTTCTGAGTGATGGAATCGCCGAAGAGAACGGCTTTCGGGCGGCTTGTCACCTCGGTGTTCTTGTCCTGGTATCTGCTGTAATTTGGCCAGTCTTTATCAGTTTTGTTCCACGGCTCCGGATCCTGGCGGAGTACTGCGACCCAGCCGCCTCCGGGGGCCATCTTGACGGAGACTCTGCCATCGGCAGGGAAGCTGGTCCATTCCTGTTTGAAATCACAGGCTGCACGGTGAGCGTTCGCCCCGTCGCGGAAGATTTCCATAAGGGGGGAACCGTCTATGAACGAGAGGTCCAGTTCCATTTCGCGTGCATCCCAGTTGGTAATGGCGCCAACGTACCAGGTATTGCCTTTGCGGCGAGCCAGGGCAACGTACTCTCCGGCCTTGCCTTCAAGGGCGATGGTTTCGTCCCAGATTGTGGGAACACCTGCTATGAACTTAAGGCAGGCGCTTTCCTTCATATAATTGGAAGGGGAGTCGCAGAGCATAGTGAGCGGAGCATCGAAGATAACGTATTCCGCAAGCTGGCGGCAGCGCGTGCCCTGAGACATTGCCTCAGAACTCACGTAGCGGAAGTTGCCCTTGGTGGCGTTTCGCATCGCGCCCTGGGTATAGTCCGACGGGCCGGCGACCAGCCTCACAAAGGGAATGGTGGTTTCGTAGGAAACGAGGTCGATGTCGTAGCTCTTCTGCCCTTTGACGTTCTCCAGGCCATATACACCCTCGAAGTTCACTACATTGGGATATGCCCTCTGAAGGCCTGCGGGCTTGAATGCTCCGTGGAAGTCGATCATCAGGTGATACTTGGCGGCCATTTCGGCGGTGCGTCGGTAGAAATCGACCATCGGCTGGTCGTCCCTGTCCATAAAATCGACCTTGAAGCCCTTGACTCCCATCTCTGAATACTCCCGGCAGGCGCGCTCCATATCCTTTTCGAAGGCCCAATATCCGGCCCAGAGGATGAGGCCTACGCCCCTGTCCCTGGCAAACTGGCAAAGCATAGGAAGGTCGATTTCGGGGACTACCTGGAACAAATCGGCCTGCTTGTTGACGGCCCAGCCTTCGTCCAGAATTACGTATTCGATGCCGTTCTTGGAGGCAAAGTCGATATAATACTTGTAGGTATCGTTGTTGATTCCGGCTTCGAAGTTCACTCCGTAGATGTTCCAGGAGTTCCACCAGTCCCAGGCGACCTTGCCGGGCCTTACCCAGCTGAAATCCGCTGCGGGATCGGGATCCGGGCCAAGCAGCCAGGGGAGGTCGCAGGTGAGAAGGTCCTTGTCTTCCGCGCTCACGATGACGATACGCCACGGGAATGCCTCTTTGGCTCCGGCCTTCGCAATAAAGTCCTCACGGCTACGGACAAGGCCCTGGAGCATATTGTGGCCGCCATGCTCGATGTCTTTGGGGTAGGGAGCGAATACGGCTTCCAGCTTGGTATCCTTGTCCTCGTTGGAAAGATACATTCCGGGATAGTTCAGGAGCGAGCTCTCGGTAATGCACACTTTCATTCCATTTGGCGCATCCAGGGTTACAGGAAGGAAGGCCAGGCGGCCGCTTTCCCAGTCCGTGACAGGGATATTGTTATACACGGATTCGAAGGAGGTGAAGAACTGGCATTCCAGATTGTCTGCCCTCTTGCGGCAGTACGGGATGAAGCCTTTGGCAGGGCCTGTGAGGGCGAAACCGGCTTCCTCTGACAGTACATTGAACGGCTTTTTCTGATCGGCGATGAAGCGGTATGCCGCGCCGTCGTCATAGGCACGGAACACCACGCTGTAGCCTCCACACCTGAGGGTGAGTTCGTTATAATTCTCGCGAACCTGCGCCTGCCGGTATGCTACGGGCGTCAGAGTGCGGTCTACGCTGCGCTTTACGGCCTTTTTTACCTTGACGCCCCGGCCGAACACGATTCCGTTGTCCAGAGCCATCGACAGGGCCGACGGCTCCAGCACTACGGTACCCTGTGCCGATACGGACCACATAAGCTGCTCCCCGGCGGTAACGGAGACCTTGATGTCTCCGGAAGGGGACTGCAGCTGGTAGTTCTTGTCCTTTGCCTGTACTCCTGCAGCCAGGACCACTGCGGCGAGGAAAACCAGTAGACGTTTCATAAGCGTACTCTACTAAAGGTCTGCAACGTTGCCGCCACCGTCGGTGAAGTTGGAATCGGGACACATTGTCCAGGTATGAGTTGTACCACCGCCGTTGATGGTTCCTTCTGCGGGATAGTGGCAATTCTTTATGGTACTTCCGCTGGCGGAGAGTCCCGCAACAGCGCCGCAAGCCTTGAAATTGGCTTCTTCGGTGGTTCCGGAGAAAGTGGTAATCTTTGTACTGCAGTTGTCCAGGGTGCTTCCTGCATCCAGTTTTGCCACAATGCCGCCGCCATACTGCATCTGGGTTGTCTCAATGCCTGTGCCGGTTACATTGCAACCGGAAACCGTACTGTTCAGGAGCCATCCGGCAATACCGCCAACATAGTAGGCGCTGCCGCCGAAGTTTACCGAAACGTTACAGTCGGAAATCGATGCATAGTCGGCATAACCAACAACACCGCCGCTGTAACCTCGACGGGGGCTAAGGTCGGAAGTCGTTTGAATGCAATTGCTTATGGTGATGGGATTCTGCTCAGTGCCTGTGACCCATCCTGCTATTCCGCCGTTGAACGCCGTATTGTTGTTACCGGTGGAATTTGACGAATGGTTATTGTAGGCGTTACCGGAATTGGTACAGTCACTTACTGAAGAAATACCGGTAAGATATGCTACGATACCACCAACATAGCAGGAAGTACCGTTTACCTTAGTGGCATTGCCGCCGTGGATATAACCCAAATTGGTGCAGTTCGATATGGCCACATTTGCGGTAGAGTAGCCAAGAATACCTCCAACATAATCCTGGGTGTGTCCTGCAGAGCCGCTCTTCACGTTAAGATAAACCTCACCTCCATTGTCATTTCCCTCTGCAACAGAGTTGACGCAGTTGGAAATGACGTATGATTCTCCTTCAACGCCGTCCAGATAGCCAACAATGCCACCAAGATGGGCCAGCTTGGCAATGTTGGCATTGGAATTCCAGTTGAACAGCACGTAACCGCAGTTCAATGCACCTTCCACAGATGCTTTTGAATAACCCACAACACCACCGATGCTATACCTAATTGCCTGTTTACTGAGGTTGGTATTGAAATACACCTTACCGTAATTGGCGATATTTCTGTAAGAGCCGCCGTTAAGAGCAGCATAGTTGCAACCGATTACACCGCCCATCCTCACTTCGGTGCCGGTGTTGTTCTCGGTGCGGGAAACGAGCAGTTCGCCGTAGTTCTGGACATCTGAAATTGCCGATGAATAGTTTTCGCCGATGACGCCGCCGAAATAAGGCAGGCGGGCGCTATATGAACCAACGCCGGTTGTGCCGATGCTGAGGTTGGCCTTGTTGGAGCAGCCGGACACAACGGCCTCGGCTTCGTTCCAACCCACAATGCCACCAATGCTGTGTAAGCGGGGATTGGATCTGGTTGCAACGATGCCTTCATTCCGGCAGTCGGTTATGGAGCCTCCAGACATATTGCGGCCAGCTATTCCGCCTATGCGCAGATACCTGGCGCTTCCATCGGCGTTGCCATCCTTGAAGATTGTGGTCAGGACCTGGGCCTTGTTTACGCAATTTGAAATAACCGCGTGATTCTCACCCACTATACCGCCAATTGCAGAGTTATAGGAAACGACAGTCTTGTTGACTATTGTGCCGTAAGTTTCAGAATAAGAACCTGCTATTGTGGGGTGGTCTGTGGTTTCGCATTGTGAAACCGTACCGGCTGAGTTGTAACCCACAAAGCCGCCCACAGCAAGATAGGGTTTGTTCTTGTTGGCATTGGCAACCCTGGCTTCGTTGAGGATCGTGCCGTTGAAACTGGAAGCTGTCATACTTCCCGTGTTGGAGAAATAACCGAGAACACCGCCGATAAAGAGTGTGCTGTCGGTGACGAATCCGTCAGGAACAGAGATTGCTCCGCTATAGCCGCAGTTACTTATTTCGCCGGTAGTGGCGCGTCCCACAAGACCTCCAAGCATTGTAGAGAAGTGGACTGAATCCACCTGGGGGGACGTAGGAACGGCAGAAAGTGAAACGGCGGCTGCCGACTGGACGTTTTCCAGTTTTCCCTTGTGGTAGCCAACAACCGAGCCGAAATGCGCATCCGCATCATTGGGATGGGTGAGGGTGAATGAGCAGTCCGACGCAAGGTTGAGGTTCTTCACGGTACCTTCCGTGCCGATGTATGCAAACAGGGGAACCGTTGCCTGAAGGCCGCTGATAGTAAAGCCTGCGCCGTCGAATACGCCGTGGAAGTAGTTCGATGTCTCTCCATCTTTTGTGCCGATACCGCCGGTGGCGTTGAAGGCCTCCGAGGTGGCGGCGTCAAAGACTATATCTGCCGCGAGTGTTACATCGAGGTTCTCCTCCTGTGCATATTCAAGATTGTTGTATGCCTGGGCAAACTGGACCAGGCCTGCAGCGTTGAAGATCTTGACGCCTTCATTTACGACTGGTTCCGGGGCGGCTTCCTGGGTAATGGTAACCTGCTCGCTGCCTGCTTCGCTGGAGAAGGTGATTATGCCGGTGCGCTCCACATATGTTTCGTTTTCCAGCACTTCGAACGTATAATCATTCTCTGTGAGGCCTTTGGATGTGACGAGAGAAATCCACTCGGCTGCATCTTCCGCTATGGAACAGGAGACCTCCACGTTGGCCTTAACCTTTACGGAAACGGTGCCACCTTCATAGCTCACGGAGAATGTGTTTTCGGTGACGATGATGGCCCCTTTCTGCTTCTGGGTGATGGTTACCTTTTCGGAACCGGCTTCGTTGGAGAAGGTGATGAAACTGCTGCGCTCGTCATAAGTCTCATTGGGCTTGATTTCAAAGCTGAATTCGCTATCCACAAGGCCCTTGGTGTCAAGGGGAATGATCCAGTTTTCAGCCTGGCCGTCCACCGTAGCGGTAACGTTGGAATTGGCTTTAACCTGGACGGTGATGGTCTCACCTTCACAACCTATCACATAGTTTGTCTGGGTGAGCACAAGCGCGCCCTTCTGCTTCTGGTTAACCGTGATGGTCTGGCTTGCTTTTGTCTCATCCCCGCAGGTGATGGTTACCTTGCCGGAACGGGGGTCGTAGCCGGTGTTGGGCTGTGCCGTTACGGTTATGGTGCAGTTCTCACCCGCTACGCCGCTGGCAGGATTCACCGAAAGCCAGTTGGCGTCCTTGGTGGCAGTCCAGTCAAGGCTGCTGGAGAAGGATACGGTAAACGAACCGCCCTCGTCGGAAATGTCAGGAACCGACTGTGTCGTAACAGTGATTTGGGGTTCTACGGGTTCTTCCTTTTTGCAGGAGGGAACGAATAAGGCCGCTGCTGCAAGAAACAGAATAAGGTGCTTGATTCTCATTGTATTGGTGTTTTTGTGTTCTATCTTGCGTTAATCTTTCAAATTTCGCAAAAGTTACCCGTTTTTCCAACAATCGAACGGAAAAAATGATTTATCTTTGTCTTTAGACAACTTAATCGGTATGAACAGACTTCTTCGCATTATTCCGCTTGTCATTCTTGCTTTTCTTTCCTGCACAAATACAGAAAACAATAAGCCCTGGCAGGAAACCAGTCTTATGGATATCCATCCGGACGGGTGGCTGAAAGAGATGCTCATCGCCCAGAAAGACGGCCTCACAGGCCATCCCGAGGCGCTGTCGTATCCATACAATACTTGCCTGTGGGCGGGGGAGATTCCCCGTATGGGAGACCACGGCCGGGACTGGTGGCGATATGAACAAACGGCATATTATACGGACGGCCTCCTGCGTCTTGGTTATCTGCTGGACGATAAGGAGTTCATCGACAAGGGAGAAGCCGGGATTGAGTACACTCTGGAGCATCCGTGGGAGAATGGCCGCCTGGGCTCGAAACTGGTTGATTACACCTGGCCTTTTGCCGTTTTCTTCAGGGCGATGAAGGCGGAATATGACGTTCATCCGGATCCGGCAATTCTGGAAGCGCTGACCAGGCATTACAATTCCATCCCGATGGACCTCCTGGTTCGTAAACGCGATATCATTTCTCTGGAAGGTATGCTATGGACGGCGTCCAAGACCGGGGATAAGGCCCTTATTGATAAGGCCGATTCTGCATTCCGCTACCGCAATGAGCTTTTGGGAGATATCAATACCAGTCGTGACGACCGTGTTACCCCGGAATTCCTCACAGCCGATGAACCATACAATATGCACGGGGTAACGATGAGCGAGATTCTCAAGCTCCCCATTATGCTTTATGCGGCCACCGGAGACCCCTGGTACCGGGAACTGGGCGTGAACTCCCTCAAACGCCTATACGAAGAAGACGGCCTTCCTGACGGCCTTTTCACAAGCGCGGAGTGGCTCCAGGGCCTGGATATCCGCCACAGTCACGAAACCTGCAACACCGTGGATATGAGCTGGACGCTGGGATATT
>JAILDI010000148.1 GCA_024689525.1 Bacteroidales bacterium | reverse complement strand
GGACCATAAGCTGAAGCAACTGGATTTCACCCTGTTCTATCCGCACGAGGTGGAGTTCATCGGCTATAATCATCCGGAGGGCCGGCGTACGTACATCCGCTCGCTGTGCTTCCTGCTGCAGAGGGCTATGCGCTCGCAGTTCCCGGAGGAGGCGCTGGAAATCAACCACTCGCTTCCCAGCGGCCTCTACTGCCGTTTCGACGACCGCCGCATCGAGGACGAGGAGATAGTGCGCCTGCGTGACGAAATGCGCCGTCTGGTCACTTGCGATCTGCCATTCACCAAGAAGAAGATGCCGGTAGGGGAGTCGTCGAAGGTTTTCGAGGCTCAGAGGCAGCCCCTTAAGGCCGGACTGGAGTACACCATCGGCCGTCCCTTCTACAGCATCTATTTCCTGGACGGTGTGGCCGACAGTTTCCACGGCCCGCTGGTGCCTTCCACCGGCTATCTGGACGTATTCGACCTGATGCCATACCATCACGGATTCTGCCTTCAGTACCCTTCATCTGACGATGTCACGCGCCCTATTCCCCGCCGCAAGCAGATTAAACTCACGAACACGCTTTCGGACTATGGCAAGTGGTGCAAGACCACTGGCATCAAGAGTGTGGCGGCGCTGAACCAGACGCTCCTGGACGGGAAGGCGGTGAAGCTGATCAACCTCTGCGAGGCACGTCAGGAAAGGGCATATGCCTCTGTGGCCGATAAGATTTACGCGGAGCGTGAGCGCATAAAGATCGTGTTCATCGCGGGGCCGTCGTCCAGCGGAAAGACATCGTCGTCGCTCCGCCTTGCGCAGCAGTGCCGCGTCCTGGGACTTTTTCCCAAGGTGATAGAGCTGGACAACTACTTCGTGTCCCGCGAGCGCACCCCGCTGGACGAAGACGGCAACTTCGACTTCGAGGCCCTGCAGACAATGGACCTGGAACTCCTGGGCCAGCATCTGGAGGCGCTTCTCCGCGGCGAGGAAATCGAGATTCCACGCTATGACTTCAAGCAGGGACAGCCGTTCTTCGAGGGCAATATGATGCGTCTGGAGGAGAACGACCTGCTCATAATGGAAGGCATCCACGCCCTGGATCCGGATATGGTGCCCACGGTGGACCAGAGCCGCATCTATCGCGTGTATGCATCGGCCCTCACCTCCCTGAAACTGGACGAGAACAACTGCATCTCCACCACCGACAACCGCATCCTGCGCCGCATGGTGAGAGACAACCGCGTGCGCGGAATAACCCCGGAGGACACCATCCTCCGCTGGCCTTCCGTCCGCCGCGGCGAAGACAAGTGGATTTTCCCCTTCCAGGAGAATGCCGACGTCCAGCTGAACACCGCCCTCCTGTACGAGCTTCCGATGCTCAAGTACTATGCAGAACCCCTGTTGAGGCGCATCCTGCCCTCCTCCCCGGCCTATTCCGAGGCGGTCCGCCTGCACAAGTTCCTTGAGTACATCGTAGCCCTCCAACCCTCCGAAATCGCCGCCATCCCTCCCACATCCATAATGCGAGAGTTCATCGGCGGCCAGACGCTGTAAAAATAAACCCGGGCTCTAAAGCTCGGGTTTATTATTTCAAAATCGCCTTCAGGTACGGGCCTGTGACGGAGGCGGGGTCTTCGGCAAGTTGTTCCGGCGTGCCCTCGGCAACGATGAGGCCACCGCGGCGGCCGCCTTCCGGGCCCAGGTCCAGGAGCCAGTCCACGCTCTTGAGCACATCCAGATTGTGCTCGATGATTATTACGGTATTTCCCGCGTCTACCAGCTTCTGCAGCACGCCCAGGAGCACTTTTATGTCCTGGAAGTGCAGGCCGGTAGTGGGCTCGTCCAGGATGTAGAGCGTGCTGCCCGTGGAGGGGCGTGACAGTTCTGCCGCAAGTTTCATACGCTGGGATTCGCCGCCGGAAAGGGTTACGGCGCTTTGTCCCAGGTGCACATACCCCAGGCCCACGTCCACCATAGCTTTCAGTTTGGCGGCGATTTTGGGAACGGGCTTGAAGAATTCGTAGGCTTCATCGATGGGCATATCCAGGACATCGGCGATGTTCTTGCCCTTGTAGCGCACGGCCAGGACGTCTTCCCTGTAGCGTTTGCCGCGGCATTCCTCGCAGGGGACGTTCACGGATGGCAGGAAGTTCATCTCGATCACCTTGATGCCGGCGCCTTTGCAGGCTTCGCACCGGCCTCCGGGCACGTTGAAGGAGAATGATCCGGCCTTGTAGCCGCGCACTTTCGCATCCTGCGTCTGCTCGAACAGCAAACGGATATCGTTGAATACGCCTGTGAACGTTGCGGGATTTGAGCGCGGCGTGCGACCGATGGGAGACTGGTCGATTTCAATGAGTTTGTCCAGATGCTCAACCCCCTCCAGGGAATCGTACGGCAGCGGTTTTTCCTTGCTGCGGTAGAACTTCTGCTTGAGGATGGGCATGAGCGTCTCGTTGACAAGTGTCGATTTGCCGCTGCCGCTGAGCCCGGCCACGCCAATCAGGCATCCCAGCGGGAATGACGCGTCGATGCTTTTGAGGTTATTGCCGCGCGCGCCCCGCAGCACAAGCTGATGCCCATTGCCCTTCCTGCGCTCTGCGGGTATGTCGATGCTCTCTTTGCCGAGCAGATAGTCCAGCGTCACGGACTTGCCCGTGACGGCGTGCGAGGCCGTATCGGCATCCATCTTCTCGCCCTTCAAAAGTGTCGACAGCGGAGCGCTGAGGCATATTTTTCCTCCCTGCTCGCCTGCGCCAGGGCCCACATCGACCAGCCAGTCGGAATTGAGCATAGTTTCCGCGTCGTGCTCCACCACCATCACGGAGTTGCCCTCGTCGCGCAGAGCTTTCAGGGATTCTATGAGCTTATGATTGTCTTTCTGATGCAGGCCGATGGATGGCTCGTCCAGGATATATAGCACATTCACCAGTTTGGAGCCGATTTGCGTGGCAAGACGGATGCGTTGTGATTCACCTCCGGAAAGTGATGCCGTGGGCCTGTCCAGTGAAAGATAGTCCAGGCCGACGTCCAGCATGAACTGCACCCTCTCGCGCAGTTCCTTTAATATATCGCGCGAGACGGCCTGCTCCCTGTCATTGAAGCCTGCGGGGATCTTGTCCAGCCATTCCCTAAGCTCGCTCATCTCCATTGCCGATACTTCGCTGATGGTTTTTCCATCGACCTTGAAGCAAAGGGCCTCGCGGTTGAGCCGGGTTCCGTTGCACACAGGGCAGGTGACGGTGTCTTCCACGCTTTCCAGCACGCCGCCCCAGGATTCCATTTCGGTGAGGTTGCCGTCGCCCACGCGGAAAAGGTCTTCCGAGCCATAGACAAGAAGGCTCACAACCTCGTCCGGAAGGGCCTCGATGGGGTCATAGAGGCTGAAATTGTACTTGCGGGCGATGGCGCGGATGATGTCGAACTTGCGATTCTCACGCACCTTGCCCAGGGGGGCGATGCCGCCGTCGGCAATGCTTCGGCTACGGTCCGGTATGATGGTTTCCGGGTTCACATCGACAATCGTCCCAAGGCCCTTGCAATGGGGGCAATATCCCTGGGGCGAGTTGAAGGAGAAGCTGTGCGGTTGCGGTTCCTGGAGGGAAACTCCGGTTTCCGGATCCACCAGATGCTTGGAGTAATGCGAGAGCTTTCCCGTTTCCTGATCCAGGACCGCCACGGAGCCCTTGCCCATATTCAGCGCACGGGCTACGGAATCCCTTACGCGTTTGTCGTCGCCCTCGCCGGGCTTCAGACGGTCCACCACAAGCTCTATGAAATGTGGCTTGTAGCGGTCCAGGGACTGCACTTCCTGCAGCGGGAGGAGTTCATCGTCGATGCGGATTTCAGTGTAGCCACGCTTGCGCATCTGCTCGAACAGCTCCTTGTAGTGACCCTTGCGCCCGCGCACCAGCGGTGCCAGCAGGTAGCATTTGCGGCCCTTGTAGCTGCTCATTATCAGGTCCACGATTTGCTCGTCCGTGTAGCGCACCATCTCCTTTCCGCTGAGAGGGGAATATGCCCTGGAGCCCTTGGCGTACAGGAGCCTGAGAAAGTCGTAGATTTCCGTTATCGTGCCCACAGTGGAACGCGGATTGTTCCCCGTGGTTTTCTGCTCGATGGCGATGATGGGGCTTAGGCCGGTGATCTCCTCCACTTCCGGCTTCTCCAGTATGCCCATAAAATGCTTGGCGTATGTGGACAGAGTGTCCATATACCGCCTCTGGCCCTCCGCATAGATGGTGTCGAAGGCCAGTGAGCTCTTACCGCTGCCGCTGAGCCCGGTAACAACCACGAATTCCCCCCTGGGAATATCCACATTGAGGTTTTGCAGGTTGTTCGCCTTAGCCCCCCGCACCAGTATGTACTCCTTCTTTTGCATCACGCTGCCCCTTACAGCGCCTTGAGGTTAATGTCGTTGTAGAGGTTCTTGCCTTCGGGGGTGTAGAGGAAGTCCAGGAGGGAGGCATAGTGCTCTTCCACCTTGCCGCGGACGATCTTCATCGTGGAGTTCATCATCTTGTTGGCGATGGTGAATTCCTCGTCGCAAAGGCCGATGGCGGTGGGGAGCCAGCGCTCCGGGAACATTCCTTCGTTCTTGCCGCCCTTCTTGTAGGAGTTGACATCGGCCTGGATGAGATCCAGCATGGCTTTCTTGCCTTCCGGTGAATCTGCCTTCAAGCCCTTCTTCTCCACTGCCTCCTGGAGGGCTTTCTTTTCCGGGACGATGAGCGCTACGCAATACGGGTTCTGGTTGTTGTGCAGCACGCACGCGTTCACCCACTTGGAGGTTTCCGTGAGGTTGTCCTCGAAGCCTTCCGGGGAGTATTTTTCGCCGTCGGAGGAGATAAGGAGGCTCTTGAAGCGGCCCACAACATACAGGAAGGAAGGATCGTCCGGACAGATGTAGCCCATATCGCCGGTGTGCAGCCAGCCATCGACCACTGTATCGGCCGTGGCCTTGGGGTTCTTCCAGTAGCCGGCCATCACGTTTTCGCCGAAGATTACGATTTCTCCCCTGGTGCCGTTGGGAACTTCCTTGCCCTCATCGTCCATAATGACACATTCCATAGGCCTGACAATGCGGCCGGAAGAGCCGAAACGGGCGTGTCCCATAGAGTTGGCGCAGATGATAGGCGTGGCTTCCGTGAGGCCATAGCCCTGGAACATAGGAATGCCCACGGCGCAGAAGAACTTCTGGAGCTCGATGTCCAGCAGGGCGCCGCCGCCCACGAAGAACTTCATCCTGCCGCCGAAGCTTTCGCGCACCTTGGAGAAGAGGATCTTGTCGAACAGGTCCACGATGGGTTTCCTCCAGAAGGTGCCGCCGGTACCGCGGTTGTAGTATTCCTTATTATATTTAATGGCGTTCCGCAGGGCGAAGTTGAAGAGTTTCTCCGTGGTCTTGCCCTTCTTCTTGATGCCGCCCTCGATGTTCTTCTTGAAGTTGCGGGCAAGCGCAGGCACGGACAGCATGACGTGGGGCCTTGTTTCCGCGATGGCGGTGGGAACATTCCTGAGGGTTGCCAGTGCATTCTTGCCGATGGGGACGAAGGCGATGGAGCCGCCGTAGTGCATCATACAGTAGATGCCGGCCACGTGGGCGAAGCAGTGGTCCAGCGGAAGGATGATGAGCATGACATCATTCTCGCCGATGGTGATCACCGACTGGCTCTGCTCCACGTTTGCCGTGTAGTTGCGGTGGGTGAGCAGGATGCCTTTCGGATCCGCCGTGGTGCCGGAGGTGTAGGAGATATTGGCATAATCGTCCGGGCCGATGGATTTGTAGCGGGCGATGAACTCGTCCTCGTGCGCCTTGAGGAAGGCGTCGCCCATCGACATAATCTCCGACATCCTGATTTCGTCCTTCTCCAGGGTGTCATAATCGAAAGCGGTGTCGTCAAAGACGATGACTTTCTTCACGTCCGGGCATTCCGGGAGGATGGCCCTGATCTTGGGCAGGTGGTTGCCGGACACCATGATCCACTTGGATTCCGAGTGGTTGATGCGGAACACCAGGTCCTTGCCTTCGCCCAGGTTCACGCTCAGGGGGACATCTGTCGCTCCTGCGTACAGGGCGCCTATTTCGGCCAGCACCCACATTGCGCGACTTTCCGACAGGAGGGCGATCTTGTCCCCCTTCTCCAGCCCAAGGGCCATTAGGCCTGCGCCGATGCGGTATGCGGTTTCGCGAGTCTGTTTCTGTGTTATCTCCTTCCAGGCGCCGTCCACCTTCTCACGAAGATATACGTTGTCCGGGAACTTCCTGGAATGCTGCTCGATATAATCGATGATAGTTATTCTTTCTGCCATATTCTATTGTGCGGGGAACAGTCCGTAGAGTTCTGCGTCGATTTTGTCGGTGATGGTCTGGAAGTCCTCCGGCTTGTTTTCAAATTTGATATTGTCCACATCGACAATGAGGAGATGATGCTTGTAGTTCTGGATCCAGTCCTCATAGCGCTGGTTCAGGCCGGTGATATAGTCGATGCGGATGGAACGCTCGTACTCGCGGCCGCGCTTCTGGATCTGGGCGATGAGGTTGGGAATGCTGGAACGGAGGTAGATGAGAAGGTCCGGCGGGTTCACCAGGGACATCATCAGGTCGAACAGATCCGAGTAGTTCTCGAAGTCACGGGTGGACATAAGGCCCATGGCGTGGAGGTTGGGGGCGAAGATGCGGGCATCCTCATAGATGGTGCGGTCCTGGATGATCACTTCCTTGTGCTTGGATATCTCCACAACATCCTGGAAACGCTTGTTCAGGAAGTAGATCTGGAGGTTGAACGACCAGCGTTCCATATCCTCGTAGAAGTCGGCCAGATAGGGGTTGTAGTCCACCGATTCGAATTTCGGCGTCCAGCCGTAATGGGCGGCGAGCATCTTTGTGAGCGTGGTTTTGCCGCTTCCGATATTACCTGCGATTGCGATATGCATAATATAATGTATTTAGAATAATCCGTAGAGTTCCGCGTCGATGCGGTCTGTGATCACCTGGAAGTCTTCGGGCCTGTTGAGGAAGTCCAGATTGTCGGCCTCGATTATGATCAGGCGGCCCTTGTACTGAGCGATCCAGTTTTCGTAGCGCTCGTTCAGGCCGGAGAGATAGTCGATGGAGATGGTCTGCTCATAGTCACGCCCGCGCTTCTGGATCTGTGCCACAAGGTGCTGGATGCTGGAGCGGAGATAGATCATAAGGTCCGGCTCCTTGACAACGCTCATCATCACGTTGTAGGTGTCCATATAGGTGTTGTAGTCCCTTTCCGACAGGTTGCCCTGGGCGAAATTGTTGGCTACGAAAATGTTCACGCCTTCCAGCAGGGTGCGGTCCTGGATTACTACTCCTTTGGATTTGGAAATCTCCAGCACGTCGTGGAGGCGCTGCTGCAGGAAATACATCTCCAGGGCGAAAGACCAGCGCTTGATGTCTGCGTAATAGTCTTCCAGATAGGGGTTGTAGGTAACGGATTCGAACTTGGGAGTCCATCCGTAATGGCGGGCGAGAAGGGTTGTGAGAGTGGTTTTCCCGCTGCCTATATTTCCTGCTATTCCTATGTGCATAAAGCTTGTGGTACTTGATTCTACAAATCTACCAAAACTTTCGTATTTTTGCAATCATATTTGTTCGCTTGTATGCTTCACACCAGAATTTTTACATTCAACCCCATCGAGACCAACTGCATCGTAGCATGGAGGGAGGGCAGCCACACCTGTATGGTGGCGGATCCGGGGATGTTTTACAAGAAATGCACGGATCAGCTCGTGGAATTTTTATCGGCCAATAAGCTTGTTCCCGATGCGGTTCTGCTGACCCATGGTCATTTCGACCACACATGGGGCGTGAAGATGCTTCTGGAGCATTTCCCCGGCGTGCCCGTGTATATGAGCCCGCTGGACAGGGAGGTGCGTGACGCCGGTCCCAACCTGATGGCTGGCAAGGAACCAGTCAGTTCGAAGCGGGGAGAGTTTGATTTTGTTCCGGTGGTCGATGGGATGGTGGTCGATAGCGGCGGAGCCTCGTGGAAAGCCATCCACACTCCCGGCCACACTCCCGGCGGCATATGCTGGTGGTGCGAGAGCGACTCCCTTCTCCTGAGCGGAGATACACTGTTCGCGGGCGCCATCGGCAGGACAGATCTCCTCGGCGGCGACTACGACGTCCTGATGAAATCCCTGCTGGAACGCGTGATGCAGCTCCCCGGCGACACCGACGTAATTCCGGGCCACGGCCAACCCACCTCCATCGGCCGTGAAGCCACCTCCAATCCATTCCTTCAGCCGTTTAACGAGGAGGACACCGCCTGGTGGGAACAGGACGGCATTCCCATCAAGGGTTGAAAACGTTTGCATACTATTGATAATTCACAGGGTTTTTCTTATATTTGTAGGCTAACACTATGGAAAACCCGGACCGCAAATGGATTGTCAAAGATGCTGCCGACCCCGAAAAGGTTGGTACGCTTGCCGCGGAACTGGGTATCGACAGAGTGCTGGCGGAGCTTCTTGTCCAAAGGGACATTAAGACTTTCGAGCAGGCGCGTTCGTTCTTCCGCCCCTCTCTCGAGGACCTGCACGACCCCTTCCTGATGAAAGATATGGACCTTGCCGTGGAGCGCCTTCACAAGGCCATCACCGGCGGGGAAAAGATCCTTGTCTACGGAGACTATGACGTGGACGGCACCACAGCCGTGGCCCAGGTGTTCTCCTTCATCAAGCGTTTCACCCCCAAGGTGGATTTTTACATCCCGGACAGGTACGACGAAGGCTACGGCCTGTCGTACAAAGGCCTGGACTGGGCCCACAAGAACGGCGTGAACCTGGTTATCACGCTGGACTGCGGAATCAAGGCCATCGACAAAGTGGAGTATGCCAGGGAAAGGGGCATCGACGTCATCATCTGCGACCATCACCTTCCGGAGGAAGTCCTCCCCGCGGCGGTGGCCGTGCTGGACCCCAAACGGGAAGACTGCCACTATCCCTTCGACGACCTGTGCGGTTGCGGCGTGGGATTCAAGTTCGTCCAGGGCTATGTGCAGCGCTATAATCTGGATCCTTCCGTGCTGGAGCCCCTGCTGGACCTGCAGGTGGTTTCAATAGCATCAGACCTTGTGTCGATGACGGGAGAGAACCGCGTCCTCGCTCATTTCGGCCTCAAGCGCCTCAACGAGAATCCGCGCAAGGGCCTGTTGGCAATGATCAACTTGGCCAAGCTTGAGGAAGGGCACATCGTTATCGACGATATAGTGTTCAAGATCGGCCCCCGCATCAACGCGGCAGGGCGTATGGAGAGCGGCAGGCTGGCCGTGGAACTGCTCACGGCAACGGACGACCGCACCGCCTTCCGGATTGGCGAGGAAATCAACAACCGCAATAACGAGCGTAAGTCTATCGACAGGGAAATCACCCAGGAAGCGCTGGAAATGGTGGAAAGCGGCAAGGCCCTGGAGACGGAGAACGTTACCATAGTTTATAACCCCCAGTGGAACAAGGGCGTCGTGGGTATTGTGGCTTCCAGGCTCGTGGAGGCCTACTACAAGCCCACCGTGGTGCTCACCAAGTCCAACGGCTTCGTAACCGGCAGCGCCCGAAGCGTCCAGGGCTTCGACCTGTACGCCTCAATTGAAAGCTGTGCCGATATCCTGGAGAACTTCGGCGGCCACGTATACGCAGCCGGTCTCACCATGAAGGAGGAAAACCTTCCGGAATTCTGCCGCAGGATGAACCGCTTCGTGTCCGGCAACATCACCACAGAGGAACTCACTCCCGTCGTGGAAATCGACGCCCGCCTGGACTTCTCACAGATTACGCCCAAATTCACACGTATCCTGAAACAGTTCCAGCCCTTCGGCCCCGGCAACAACAACCCCGTATTCCTCACGGAGGATGTCTATGATGCCGGCGGCGGCCGCAAAGTGGGTGCAGGCGGCGTTCATCTGAAGTTGGACCTTATGCAGGAACAGCAGCCGTACCGCCAAATCGCCGCCATCGGCTTCAATATGTCGGAATACTACGAGCATATCAAGGCGGGCAACCCCATCGACATCTGCTACTCCATCGTGGAGAACTTCTACCGCGGCTCCTCCACCGTCCAACTCCGCCTGAAAGACATGCGCGAACGCGACGAACTCATCTAGGGGCCACTTTTGCCCTACTGCCACATCCCCCCACTGCCGGAATACCCACTCGCCCTGTCAACACCCCCTCTGTGCATTCACTTTTGGAGAGGTTGTGATTACAGGGGCGGGAACCTCTCCATAACATCGCGTCTGGCAACGACTTTTGGAGACGTTCCCCCTCGTAAAAACCAAACTTCTCCATTTTTCTTTGCAAATTCAGTTTTTTATCATACTTTAGCAATGTCATTATTGCGTGCTGCATCCGGTAATGCGTAGGTGCAGACAATGCAGGCCATTCTGGCCGGGGCTCTTGTGGGATAGTGCCCTTTTCCGTTTTGCGCGCAATGCTATTAATTATTAACTGGGGATGGTTATGCCGTCTCCGCAAAACGGTATTATTATGAAAACTATTATGACATTCTCGATGGACGAGAACGGACAGGTGGAAATCACCACCGACAACGAAGACCTGTTTGACTCATTTTTCAGCCTCTCAGCTGAGGACAAAGCAGAAAAATTTTTTCGCGATCTGATGGCGAGAATGGTTGGAATTATGTGGGGAGACCGTAACACTTGTATGAGTAAAGCGATTAGGTTGTTGAGTATGGCAGAAGTCTGTTGTTGCGCGGCTCCTTATGAACAGGCAGAGGACTTCTGGTCCACAATGATGTTCAGTTGTATCCCGCAGAGTGAAAAGTATCTCAACCAGCTAAAATCATTTTATGGTTTCAATCCAAAGGAAGTCGTGCGTCCTATGACTTTCGGAAATGGAGCCTGCTTCCAAATCGGCAAGCCTAACGGATATCCTTGGAGGGGAGGAAAATGAGTTACGTAAAAGCCGCAATCAGGAGATTGCCGGACGGGGAGGAAACATTTGTTTTCCCTTTCCACGTTAGTTTGGAGGGGCTGGAGCAGTGCATTATTTGCCGGGATGACGCAGATTGCGATGCGATGGTAAAATCGCTATGCGTATGTGCGTATAGAAAAAAAGTAATCATTATCATCTACGCGGTAGCCTCCAACCACGCTCACGCCGCTGTTCTGGCAAAGAAAAGAGAAGATGCTCTGGCTTTTGGGAATGAGGTCAAGAGGAACTATTCTCTGAAATTCAAAAACCGTTACGGGGAGTGCAATGTGCTGCGACGGACTTCTGTTGACGTCAGGAGTATCGGCGATATGAGATATCTTCGCAATGTCCTCGCGTATGTGCCGAAAAATGCATTTGATAATGGTGCGGTAAGCCTAAGTGAGTATAAGTGGACTGGGTTCAGAGCTATGTTCTGTTCAGAAAAACCCGGACTGATAAGGGTCTCCTCGTTAACCAGAAGGGAGAAGGAAGCAATAATGCGCACTGGCGAAAACCTGAAAACTGTTCCCTGGGTGCTGAATGGAGATAATGAGCTGGAACCTTGGAGTTTCTGTGACTCCGCCTATCTTGAAGAAGCTTTCAATAGGGATCAATCATTCTTTTTCAGGCTTCTGGGTACGGTATCCACTGCGGAAATGATTCAGAAAACAAAAGTGGCACCCCGTGAATTGAAGACAGATGCAGATTTCCGCAAGGAAATGGAGGAGTTGGCTATCGAATGGTACGGGAAAGGCATAAAGGATTTGGGGGCGGAAAAGAAAGTCCGTCTACTGCAGTATGCTAATAGAACAATGAAAACAACTGTACCTCAACTGTCAAGAGCATTTGGTATGGATAGGAAATCCGTATCCATACATCTTGGAAAACAAGCTAATAGTTAGCCAATTTGGAGAAGTTTGGTTTTTACGAGGGGGAACGTCTCCAAAAGTCGTTGCCAGACGCGATGTTATGGAGAGGTTCCCGCCCCTGAAATCACAACCTCTCCAAAAGTGGGTGTCAGGGGGGTGATGGTCTGGGTGAGGTGTGGCTACAGGCAGGAGATGATGATTTCGTCGGCGATGTCCTGGGGGGAGAGGGCTTCTGTGTCGATGGTGATGTGTGCGGCTTCTGCGTAGAGGGGGCGGCGGGACTGCAGACGGGTAGCGAAATCTGCGTCTGCCAGGGGACGGGAGGAATCTCCTGATATTCTGCTCCAGAGCACTTCCGCGGGGGCGTCGAGCCAGATGCAGAGGGTGGAGCGTTGCAGGAGGGTGCGGGATGCGGCGCTCAGGATGGTGCCGCCGCCGAGGGCCAGGACCAGGTCTCCCTGGGCGTATTTCGCCAGCACATCAGCAAGAGCCTTTTCCTCGGCACGGCGGAAATACTCCTCTCCCTTGGTGGCGAAGATAACCGCGATGCTGCATTTTTCACTCCTGGCCACAACCTCATCCAGATCCAGAAACGGGCAGCCGAGCGCATCTGCGACGATACGCCCGACTGTGGTCTTGCCGCTACCCATGTAGCCTGTGAGTGCGAGTATCAAAACAGTGTCCAGTCTTCTACGTCGGCGTCGGCGGGGATGTCGTCGGCGGGGGCTTTGAGCTCCATCTCGATGGGCTCTTCCTCGGCAGGGGCGGGTTCCTCGACAGATTCCTCGACTTCGCTCGGAATGACAGGGGAATCTTCCTCCGGAATGACATCCTCTTCCTCATCCTCCGGATAGTGCAACGGCTCGCCGAAGGCGACGGAGGCCAGCTCGTAGGCGTGGCACTTCTTGCCCTTGGCGGAATAGCCCTTCTTGCCGATGAACTCTTCCGCGTTCAGCGTTTCGGGCTCCCTGTGCGCAACCTTGCCGCCGAAGGTGAGCACCACCTGCGGGTGAAGGTCGCTGGAAATGTCCACCAGGCGCGAGCCCTTGCCGTCGGAAATGAAGGGCAGGGGATTGTTGTCGCTCTCCGGGAAGCTGAAGCGCTTCACGTAGAATGCCTTTGCCGCGCCGTCCCAGTACAGGGCCGTCCAGGTGAGTGCGGGATCCCATTTGCCGATGTAGATCACTTCTCCCTGGTACTTGTTCACCACATCGGCATTGGTGGTGTAGAAGGTGCCGTCCCTGAAGATGGCCAGCACCCTGTCTTCCGACGTGAACTCGCCCAGGAACTCTCCGCGGCCGTCCTCGTTCAGGCGCTGGATGTCGGCATCCCACCAGACCTCCTTGCCGCCGATAGTGGACACGCCCTTGCTCTTGAGCTGGATCTTGGCCACCGCGAACTTGGTCACCAGATTGCCCCTGGAACTGCGACCCTTGATGGCAAGGTTGGAGAAATCCCACTCCAGCTGGCTCTTCTTAAGCCCCTTCTTGGGCCGCAGATTAATCTTCACGGTTTCCGCCTCGCCATTATGGTTGGCGGTGAACCAAAGAATTGTGGAGCCCTCTGCGCCAGTGGTTATGTCGTATTCCTTGTCGCGGGTGACTGAGGTGATGGCAAAACGCTTGGCGTAATGCACGGAGCTGTTGCCGTCGCGGTAAATCACATTGTAGATGGTGCGGTTGTCGTTGCGGTTGAACACGCCCACGTAGCACAGGTTCTTGCCGAAGAATGCCTTCTCGCTCACCTTGGTCACGCGGTACTTGCCATCCTTGCCGATCACGATGATCTCGCTCAGGTCCGAGCATTCGCTTACGAACTCGCCTCCGTCATCGGCCTTCAGCCTGGTGCCAACGAAGCCCTCTTCCAGATTGGCGTAGAGCTTGGCATTGTTGTTCACCACCTTGGTCGCGGCGATGGTTTCCAGCGAGGTGATTTCGGTGAGGCGGGGGAATGCTGCGCCGTATTTCTTCTTGAGGCCCTTGAACCAGTCGATGGTGTATGCGGTGAGGTTCGCGAGCTTCCCCTTCACGTCCTGGATTTCCCGTTCGATGCCCTGGATCTTTTCGTCCATGGCCTTTGTATCGAACTTGGAAATCTTGCGCACAGGCTTCTCCACCAGCTTTTCGATGTCCTCCATCACAATCTCGCGGCGGAACATCTCCTGGTAGTCCTTCATACGCACGAAGATATCCTTAAGCTGCTGTTCCCAACTCTTCTGGTCCTGCTCCAGAATCTTGTATATGCGCTGCTCGAAGAATATGCGCTCCAGGGAAGAATAGTGCCAGTCGGCCTCCAGCTCATCCAGGCGTATCTGCAGCTGGCGGCCCAGGATGTCGCGCGTGTGCCAGGTGTCGTATTCCAGGATGTCCTTCACGGAAATGAACTGCGGCTTGTCCTCAACAATCACGCAGGCGTTGGGGTTGATGGTGGTTTCGCAGTCCGTGAACGCGTACAGTGCGTCGATGGTCTTGTCCGGGGAGACGTCGTTGGGAAGATGGATGATGATTTCCACCTTCTCGGTGGTCATATCGTCGATCTTCTTGATCTTGATCTTTCCCTTGTCCTTGGCCTTGAGGATACTGTCGATGAGCAGATGCGACGTCTTGCCGTAAGGAATTTCCGTAATGGTGATGGTATTCTTGTCGACCTTTTCGATGCGGGCGCGCACCTTCACCTGGCCTCCGCGCCGGCCGTCGTTGTATTTTGAGCAGTCCGCCATGCCGCCGGTGGGGAAGTCCGGATAAAGCTCATACGGCTCTTCCTTCAAAATGGCCACGGAAGCGTCCAGAAGCTCGTTGAAGTTATGGGGGAGTATCTTGGAAGCCATACCCACGGCGATGCCCTCCGTACCCTGGGCCAGCAGCAGCGGGAAGCGCACGGGAAGTTCCGTGGGCTCCTGGTTGCGGCCGTCGTACGATGTCATCCACGTGGTAACCTTGGGGTCGAACACAACTTCCTTGGCGAACTTGGAAAGCCTGGCCTCGATGTACCTGGGCGCGGCGTTGGAGTCTCCGGTGAGGATGTTGCCCCAGTTTCCCTGGCAGTCCACGGTGAGGCCCTTCTGGCCCAGCTGCACCAGCGCTCCCAGGATGGAAGCGTCTCCGTGCGGATGGTACTGCATGGCCTGGCCCACGATGTTCGCCACCTTGGTGTAGCGGCCGTCGTCCATCTTGTACATGGCGTGGAGCACGCGGCGCTGCACCGGCTTCAGGCCGTCCACGATGTGGGGAACAGCCCTCTGCAGGATAACGTAGGAGGAATAGTCCAGGAACCAGTCCTTGAACATGCCGGAGAGCTTGAACTTCCGGCTGTCGCTTCCAAGGAGCCGGGCGAATTTGCCGCTGGCTTCTCCCGTGGCTTCAAGTTCTTCTTCCACTTCCTCTTCAGGCATCTCCTGAATATCGTCCCATTCTTCGCTCATAAACTAATACTCGTATCCGAATTTGCGTAATTCTTTCCTCGATTCCCTCCAGTCCGGGTCCACCTTCACATATGTCGATAGGAACACCTTCTTCTGGAAGAAATCTTCCATGTCGATGCGGGCCTGCGTGCCCACCTTCTTCAGGGCCGAGCCCTGTTTGCCGATGATGATGCCCTTCTGGGAATCCCTCATCACGTAAATCACGGCGCTGATCTCGTAGCGGTCCTCTCCCTCGTGGAACGACTCGATTTCCACCTGGGTGCAGTAGGGAATCTCCTCGCTGTAGTTGAGGAAGATCTTCTCACGGATGATCTCCGACGCGAAGAATCGCAGGTTCTTGTCCGTGAACTGGTCCTTGTCGAACCAGGCCGGGGCCTCCGGAAGTCTCTGTCGAACCGCCTCCAGAATGCTCTCCAGATTGAATTTTTCCTGGGCCGATGCGGGAATGATCTCAGCCTTGGGCAGCCTTTCCTTCCACCATTGCATCAGCTCGACCACCTTCTCCTGTGTCGATATGTCGATTTTGTTGAGGACCACCACCACGGGGCAGTCCACGCGCGACAGCTTATCGACATAAGCATCGTTCTTATCGGCCTTCTCCACGGTGTCGGTCACATACAGGATGATGTCGGCATCGCCGATGGCGGTGTCCACGAAATTGAGCATATTCTCCTGGAGGCGATAGCTGGGCTTGAGGATGCCAGGCGTGTCGGAATACACGATTTGGAAGTCCTCCCCGCTCACGATGCCCATAATGCGGTGACGCGTGGTCTGGGCCTTGGCGGTGACTATCGACAGCTTTTCGCCTACAAGGGCGTTCATCAGCGTGGATTTACCCACGTTGGGATTGCCGATGATATTTACGAATCCTGCCCTGTGTGCCATTATACGAATGCCCCCATTTTGAGGATGTTCACTTCGCCCTCGGTGAGGTAGCGCCAGTCGCCCTTCTTCAGGCCCTTCTTGGTGAGGCCGGCGAAATACACGCGGTCCAGTGCCTTCACTTCGTAGCCAAGGGCTTCGAAGATGCGGCGGACGATGCGGTTCTTGCCGGAGTGTATCTCGATTCCAAGCTGGCGGTGATCCCTTTCGTCGATGAATTCAAGTTCATCGGCAGCGATCATTCCGTCGCCAAGCTCGATACCGGTGGTAACCTTCTCCTTGTCCTCGTCGGTGAGGGGATGGTCAAGCACCACCTGATAGATTTTCTTCTTGTTGAACGAAGGGTGGGTGAGGCGTTCCGCCATCTCGCCGTCGTTGGTGAGCATCAGTACGCCCGTTGTGTTCTTGTCCAGCCTGCCCACGGGGAAAACCCTGCGGGGGCAGCCCTTGATGAGGTCCATTACTGTCCTTTCTGCGTGAGGGTCGCTGGCGGTAGTGACATAGCCCTTGGGCTTGTTCATCACGATATACACCTTTTCCTCGCCCTTGAGGCGCTGGCCGTTGAAACGGACGTCGTCCGTGAGGACGTTGATCTTGGTGCCCAGTTCAGTGACCACTTCTCCGTTCACGGTAACCACGCCGCCGAGGATCATCGTATCGGCCTCCCTGCGCGAGCACACGCCGGAATTGGCGATGAACTTGTTTAGGCGCACCACCTCCTGGATCTGGCTGGGTGCTGCATCTTCGCCGTCCCAGTCGGCTCCGTGGATCTGGGGTTTGCGGCTGAGCATCGCGTCCATGCCCTCCGCCGCGTTGTTCTTTTTCTGGAAAGGTTTGCGGGTGCCGGGCTTGTTGCCGAATGACGGCTTGCCGTAGCCCTGCTTCTTTTCGAATCCGGGTTTGTCGCCCTGCTTCTTTCCGAATCCGGGTTTGTCGCCGTAGGACTTGCCGTATGCGGGTTTGTCGCTCTTAGCGCCGTATGCCGGTTTTTCGCCACGGGTGTTCTTGCTGCTATACGCGGGCTTGTCGCCGTAGTTCCTGCGGGGACGCGGGCTGTCCGACGAGTCGAAGCTGCGCGATGTGCTGTATTCATTTGAGGAATAGTCCACCCTCTGGGCGTGGCTTTCCGAAGTCTTTCTTGTAAAATGTCTGCGGGTTGAATTCCCCTTCTTGTTGTTTTCCATTGTTAATTGTGTCGATGACTCACGTCATTGAAGTTTGAAAATGTAGGTGATCGTACCTTCCTGGATTGCGGGTGCGCTGGCGCTTTGGTTGAATTTGGTCTTCATAGCGGCCGCGCGCGCTGCGTTCCAGAGGTTTTTGTCTGTAATTGTGGTGCCTGCAGCACCTGCCACGGCTTCCGTCACGTTGCCGTACTGGTCCACCTTGATGGACACCACCACCTTTCCTTCCGCCTGGGCCTCATAGCTGGGCTTGTGCAGGCGGCCGTCCACGGTGCGGCCCTTCAGCTGCGCGCTGGCAGTGCCGTCCGTCTTCCCGTGGCTGGTGTTGCCGTCCGGCTGCCCCGCAGTGTAATTGCTGCTGGGATCAGTGGCTCCGTGCGGCGTGGTGGACGTGTTGTCCTTGGTGCTCATACCGGGGAACGTGGCCCTGGGGTCCAGTTCCGGGGTAGTGGTGGTGGGCTGGTCCACGGGAACGTCGCCGTGACTATCCGGCTTGGTTGCAGGCGTGGTGTTGGGCTTGGTGGCAGGCTGCGGGGATTCCGACTTCTGCACCAGCTCCACCTTGTTCTCCGGGTCCGCCTCTTCCGCCTGGGCCTCGGTGCCGTCCTTGGCCGGAACCACCATTTCTTCCACAAGTTCCTCCTGCTCGGTGAAATCCACCAGGAAGCTCAGCTCCGGCGGCGGGGGATACAGATATGTCAGTCCGAAGAGCAGGCAGGCGACCACGGCAAGCAGATGAACCACACCGGTGATGATGAGTCCGGTGAGGGTTGCGTCCTTGTCACGCTGGCTTCTTGTGCGGAGATACGGCTGCATCGGATTATTCAGGTTGCGTTGCCAGAATCACCTTGAAGTGGTTCCGTTTGGCGATATTCATTATCTGCACCACTTCTCCCACAGGGACGCTCTGGTCGCTGAAGATGGAGAAGGTGGGGTCCTCCTCGTTGATGAGAAGGCTGATGAGGGCGTCTTCCACCTCGTTGTAGGAGAGGGGATTGGTGTCTCCGTTCACGTGGTAGGTGTAGGTGTCGTCGTGATGGTCCATTATGCTCACGCTCACGGTGGCCTTTGCGCTCACCTGGCCGGTGCTCTTGGGGAGCAGGAGCTTCAGGGCGTTGGGGTTGATGAGCGTGGAGGTCACAAGGAAGAAGATGAGAAGCAGGAACACGATATCCGTCATACTGGATACCGAGAACGATGCGTCCACCCTTGTATTTCGCTTGAGTGCCATGCTACTTGTTCTCCTCGTTGTTCACGATGTCGATGAACTCGATGGTGGAACTCTCCATCTTGTACACCAGGTTGGAAATCTTGGAAGTGAGCCAGTTGTAGCCGAAGTATGCGATGATACCCACGATAAGGCCGCCCACGGTGGTGAGCATAGCGGTGTAGATACCGCCGGAAAGGAGGGAAATGTCGATGTTGCTGCCGGCCTTGGACATATTGAAGAAGGCCTGCACCATACCGATCACAGTTCCCAGGAATCCGATCATAGGTGCGCCGCCGGCGATGGAGGCAAGGATGGGAAGGCCTTTCTCAAGGCGTGCCACCTCCACGTTGCCCACGTTCTCAACCGCGCCCTGGATATCGGCCATGGGGCGTCCCTTGCGGCGGATACCGGTTTCCACCATACGGGCGACGGGGTTGTCGTACTTGCGGCACAGGGTGAGCGCGCTTTCGATCTTGCCGTCGGTCATATAGTCGCGGATGTCGTCCATGAAGCGGGAGTCAATCTTGGATGCGTGTGAGATCACCCACCATTTCTGGCCGATGATGTAGAAGGCCAGGATGGACAGTACGAGGAGCACCCACATAAGCGGGCCGCCCATTGTGAACAGGGAGAACAGGCTCTCGTGCATTTCAACGGGCTGGATAGCAGCGGTTTCCTTCACGGCCTCTGCGGCTGCGGAAGCAAGGCTGTCGGATTGTAATAGATTCAGTAACATATCTGTAGGTTATAAATAATATTCTAATCCACAAAGATATGAATAATTTCGGAAAAAGCCATAAAAAACGGCCCGGCATAGCCGGACCGTTGAGAGTAAGCCTGTCGATTTGGAATCAATCGTTCATCAGCATCGCCAGTGCATCAGTGTCGATGGAGCCGAAACAGCAGATGATGGT
>JAILDI010000136.1 GCA_024689525.1 Bacteroidales bacterium | reverse complement strand
GACGATGCCGGGGTGATGAACCTCAGTGTGGTCGATGTCGGGGGAGAGGCGCTGGTGGTGAGCCAGTTCACCCTGATGGCATCGACCCGGAAGGGCAATCGGCCGTCATATATCGGCGCAGCGGGGCACGAGCTGGCGATTCCGCTCTATGAGCAATTTTGCGGGTCGATGTCATCGGCCCTCGGCCGCCCTGTGGCCACCGGCGAGTTCGGGGCCGATATGAAAGTGGCGCTGACCAACGACGGCCCCGTGACCATATGCATCGACACAAAAAACCGGGAATAAAATGAAAAGACTTTTACCTGTCCTGATCCTTCTCGCCCTGCTCCAGAGCTGCAGTTTCAAGGTGAGCAAGACTATGCTGAAAATGCTTCTCACGGGGGCGAACCGGGAGAGGACCGACCTGTGCTATGCCGATTCTTGCGACAATAGAATCGGCCTCGCGTATGTGGAGGACGGCGCTCCGAGGCAGGTCCTGGATATTTATTATGCCGATGCCGCCATTCGCAAGGATGCCGTCCTGATCGACATCCACGGCGGCTTTTATGTGGCGGGTCTGAGGCAGAACAACCGCTATTTCGCATCACCTTTCCTGAAGGAGGGCTATGACGTGGTGCTTGTGGAATACCGCCTGAACGACGGCACCCTGGACGTCTCCACCGAGCTGGCCGATTGCGCCGCCGCGCTGGACTATATAACTGTGAATGCCGATGAGCTAGGCCTGAACAGGGACCGTATGTTCGTCACCGGGGACTCCGCCGGCGGGCACCTGGCCCTGTATATGGCGGAGGGCTCGGAGGATCGCTCGATGCCGGTGCACACGGAGCATTTCGTGGCCAGGGGAGCGCTCCTAAACTGCCCGGCCTACGATTTCGCGGTGTACGGGGAAACGGAGCTCTACACGAAGAACTGCCGCGCCTGGTTCATCGGCCCCCGGTATGAAGACAAGGAATGGATGAGGTCGATGTCGCCGCGCACCTACCTCAGCAGCTACAGCGGCCCGCTGTTCCTGTCGACCTGCACCAACGACTTCATCCGCGGCGAATCCCTCAAACTCAAGGCCGACTGCGACTCCCTTGCCCGCCCTCTCGTCTTCGTGGACATCGAATCCGACGACAAAAAAGTGGGCCACGTCCACAACGTCTCCTCTCCGGACCTCCCGGAGTCCCAGACGGTGAATGCGCGTATGGTTGAGTTTATGGATCAGCTCCTCTTTACACCTTCAGCGCCATAAAGGCGCGGCAGGCGGCGTCCCACCAGCGGGTGGGAAGGATGCGGCGGAAGAAGATGACGATGTGGGAGCCGGCGCCGATGCGGTAGCGGGCGCGAGGATGGCGGGCGTTCACGGCACGAGAGATGGCGCGGGCAACGACATCCGGACTGGAGAGGATATTAAGCGAATAACCTTTACGGAGGACGCGGGCTTCAGCGAGGCCCGCTTTCTCGTATGCAGTGCCGCGCACGGAGTCTTCCAGATGCGTGGCGGCGATGTCGCCCCATGGCGTCTTGATGCCGCCGGGCTCGATCAGGGAAACCCGTATTCCGAACTGGCGCACATCCATGCGCAGGGAGTCGCTCAGCGCCTCCACGCTGTATTTGGATACGTGGTACCAGCCGGCCATCGGCATTGACACCAGGCCGGCGATAGACGACACATTGACGATGCGCCCGAAACCCTGTTTTCGCATATGCGGGAGTACGAGTTTGATCAGCGCGGCCATGCCGAAAACATTCACTTCCACCTGTCTGCGGGCCTCCTCCATCGACACAGTCTCCAGCGGGCCGAAGCTGCCGTAACCGGCATTGTTCACAAGTGCGTCGATGCGGCCTTCGGCCTCAAGGATGCGCTGGACGCCAGCCTGCATCGAGGCCTCGTCGGTTACGTCCATCCGCAGGGGAACCACGCCCTCGATGCCTTCCATAAGTTCAACCCGCCTCGCAGCACCGTATACTTTGTGACCCTGCGAGGCGAGTTTCTTTGCGGCGCTCAGCCCTATGCCGCTGCTGGCGCCGGTTATGAGAACTATCATTACCTGAATCTGTTGAAGAAGAAAAACACGGCCGCCCACTTCTTGTTGATTCCCTTGGCGTAGCCGATGGTGGAGTAGGAACGGTCGTACACCGTACCGTCGTCCTTCACGTAGCCAAGCGTGGAATACGACCTGTCATAGACGGTTCCGTCGCTCTTGACATAGCCGATAGTGGAATAGGACCTGTCGTAGATGGTCTCTCCCTTGATGTAGCCGACGGTGGAATAGGAGCGGTCATATACGGTCTCACCCTTGAAATAGCCGAGGGTGGAGTAGGACCTGTCGTAAACGGTACCATCGTCCTTGATATAGCCGATGGTGGAATATGAACGGTCGTAGACTGTGTCCTGGGCATTGGCCGATGCGGCTCCGAAAACCAGAGCGGCGAAGACAAGGGCGATGATATAGCGTTTCATACTTGGGTGATTATATGCAAATATAAGCACAATTTTCGAGCCGCGGCATCGACCTTTGGAATAATTTCACTATATTTACGCAACTAAACCAACCACGTAATTATTAAAATGGAAAAGAAACTATCTGCAGCTGATTACATTGCTCTGGAAGACAAATACGGAGCACACAACTACCACCCGCTACCGGTTGTGCTGGAAAGAGGAGAGGGCGTGTTCGTATGGGACGTTGATGGAAAAAAGTATTTCGACTTCCTGTCGGCATATTCGGCCGTGAACCAGGGCCACTGCCACCCCAAGATTGTGAAGGCTCTCACGGACCAGGCCCAGAAGCTGTGTCTCACCTCCCGCGCCTTCTACAACGACTGCCTCGGCCCTTATGAGAAGTTCGCCACGGAATTCTTCGGCTATGACAAACTCCTGCCCATGAACTCGGGCGCTGAGGCCGTTGAAACGGCCCTCAAGCTGGCACGCCGCTGGGGTTACAAAGTGAAGGGCATTCCGGAGAACGAGGCCCTCATCGTCGTGTGCAACGGCAACTTCCACGGCCGCACCATCACCATCGTCACAATGAGCTCGGACCCGGACAGCTATTCGCAGTACGGTCCCTTCACTCCCGGCTTCATCCAGATCCCGTACAACGACACGGCGGCCCTGGAGAAAGTCCTGGACGAGAAAGGCGACAAAGTGTGCGCGATGCTGGTGGAGCCCATCCAGGGCGAGGCCGGCGTGTATGTTCCGTCGGACGGCTACCTGAAGAAATGCTACGACCTTTGCCATAAGCACAACGTTCTCTTTGTGGCCGATGAGGTTCAGACCGGCATCGGCAGAACAGGCAAGATGTTCGCCTGCGACCACGAGGGCGTGCGTCCCGATATGATCACCATCGGCAAGGCCCTCTCCGGCGGAACCCTCCCCGTATCGGCAGTATTGGCCGATGACGAGATCATGCTCACCATCCTTCCCGGCGAGCACGGCTCCACCTTCGGCGGATTCCCGCTGGCGGCCAAGGTCGCCGTCGCGGCCCTGGAGGTTATCCGCGATGAGCATCTGACGGAGAACGCCGCCCGCCTGGGCGAGATATTCCGTGAGGAAATAGGCAAGATCAAGAGCCCCTTCTTCAAGTCGGTTCGCGGTAAGGGCCTGCTGAACGCCGTTATCACCGAGCCCCAGAACGGCATCGAGGCCTGGGACATCTGCCTCAAGCTGGCGGAGCGCGGCCTCCTGGCAAAGCCCACCCACAGGCACATCATCCGTTTCGCCCCGCCGCTCGTGATTACGGAGGAGCAGCTGCGCGAGGCCATCGGCATTATTAAAGACGTTTTCGAAACCCTATAAACCATTAGACCTATGAAAAAGTACATTGCAGAATGTTTCGGTACCTTCGTACTGACCTTCCTGGGCTGCGGAACGGCAATGTTCCTCGGCTGCGGTGAGCCTGCCGGCGTAGTTGGCACGGCCATCGCCTTCGGTCTCGCCGTCGTCGCCATGGCCTACACCATCGGCGAAATCAGCGGCTGCCACATCAACCCCGCAATCACCCTGGGTGTCGCACTCAGCGGCCGTATGAGCTGGAAAGACGCCTGCGGCTACTGGATTGGCCAGATCATCGGCGGTATCATCGCCGGCGCCCTCCTTCTCCTCGTGGTGAAGGTTACCGGCGCAACTGACCTCACCGGAGGCCTTGGCACCAACGGCGTTGCCAATGCCGGCGGCGTGGGCGGCGCATTCCTCGTGGAAGTGATCGCCACCTTCATCTTCGTGCTGGTAGTGCTTGGCGCAACGGACAGCAAGTTCGGCGCAGGCAAGCCCGCAGGTCTTGCAATCGGCCTTTCGCTGATCCTCATCCACCTGGTGTGCATCAACCTCACCGGCACTTCCGTGAACCCGGCCCGTTCCATCGGCCCTGCCATCTTCGCTGGCGGAGAGGCTCTCAAGAACGTTTGGGTATTCATCGCAGCTCCTCTGGTGGGCGGCGCACTGAGTGCACTGGCATGGAAGGGAATCGCGCCTAAGAAGTAGGCATCGACACTGCAAAAAAATCCCGGGCTCGTAACTGAGTCCGGTTTTTTTTATTCGATCACCCTGCCTGCGCTTATGTAGCGCATCATATAATATGGATTGGTGTATTTCTGGATTTCCACCCCGTTGTTCACCGAGGCGTGGATGAAATAGAAGGAGCCGTGCTCCTCGTCCACGGACACCAGGATGCCCACGTGGCCCACCTTGCGGATGTTGTTGCGTTCACCGAAGAAGATGAGGTCCCCGGGCCTTAGATCCGCCCAGCTTTCCACGGCGGGGTACTTGAGGGACATATTGGTGGACGTGCGGGGAAGTTCGTAGCCGAAATGGTGGTACACGTACTTCACAAACCCTGAGCAGTCGAAGGAGGAGGGGCCGTTGGCCGCCCATTGGTAGGGAGTGCCGATAAAGGTTTTGGCATAGTCCAGAAGGCTGTCGATCTGGCTCATCTGAGGCTCCGGCTTGGGAGATGTGGCGGGCTGGCGCTGGGCGCGGATATCGGCCATAGATGTGGCCGTTCCGCTGGTCCCGGCACCGGCCGCCGCAGCGGCTACTTCCGCCGCCTTTTCCCTGGACGCGGCTATTGCGTCCGGGTCAGTGAGCGCGGAATGCGAAATTACGTCCCCGCTGCGCAGGTTGACGGCCCTCTTGGAGGTTCCGCAAGCCACTACGGAAGCCAGGATGGCAACTGCCGCCAGTATGCGAATCATTTTCTTCACTCTGCAAATATAGGAATTTTTTACTATCTTGTGCTCATTATGAAAACAGCATTGAAAGTTCTAGCGTGGATTGCGGGCGTTGTCGCCGCGATCTGCATCGCCGTCGCCGTCATCTGGGCCGGCGAAATCGGCACAATCAAAACCGTCAGGCAGGTGGGAGACAATCAATTCCTGTACCAGATGGAATACAAGGCTGCATATGACCTGGACGACCTGGTGTCCAAGGACATCGACCAGAATTCAAAGTTGCTGGACTACGTCATCGGCCGTATCGGCAAGGGCCTTCCTCTCAAGATCAAGAGCGCCCAGGTGGCCGATGAGGACGGCGAGATGGCCACTTTCAACTGCACCAGCTTCCAGGCTATGAAGGCCGATGGCAGCGGGTACTTCTACGGCCGCAACTACGACTATTTCAAGAACCCCACGATGGTGACGATATCGCGGCCCAAGAAGGGCTACGCCTCCATTGCGGCCAGCGATATGTCACATTTCGGGTATTCGCTGGAGAAGCTGCCCACGTCGTTTATGTCCAAGCTGAGCTGCCTGGCTTCAGTATACGCCCCGGTGGACGGCATTAACGAGAAGGGCCTGTGCACATCCATTATGGCACTGCCCAAGCAGGCCGCGCAGCAGGACACGCCCAACCACGACGTCGGCACCACCATCATTATGCGCCTGTGGCTGGACAAGTGCGCAACTGTGGCTGAGGCCCTGGAACTGCTGGGCACCGTGGACGTGCGCCATGACGCAGCCGTGGGCTCCGGCTATCACTATATGGTGGCCGATGCCTCCGGGCACTGCGCAGTTGTGGAGTTCGACAAGGACGACGGCTGGAAGACTATGATTGTGGAGAAACCCGACAGCCTGAACTATATGCTTGTAACGAATCACCTTCTGTCCGAGAAGTACTACACCACCGAGCCGGATCCCGCAGTGGGCAACCCCCACAGCAAGAGCTGGTGGAGGTATGAGACCGCAGGGGCGTTCCTTCGTGAGCACGATGGGGTGCTTAGTTTTGAAGAAGCCCAGGAATGCCTCTCCAAGGTGCACTGGAAAGATCTCGTGTGGGACAACGGCACGGTTGAAGACACCCAGTTCAGCAACGTCTACGACCAGTCCGCCATCACCCTCGACCTCCGCAACTGGAACGACTACGACAATACGGTGCACTTCGCGTTGTAGGCTGTGACGGCTGTGCTGGTTGAAGCCGCAACCACCGTGAAATGCAACTAATTGTGAATCAGATAATTACTCATTTTTGGGTGGGAATAATTCCCACCCAAAATTGCATAAGTATCTTCTAATCAGCCACTTACATTTCACGGCAAAAATCAGTAAGTGCTGTCCGTATAGGTGGCGCCGGGGTCGTAGGGAGTGGAGGACGGTGCAATGGAGTAGGAGAGTGAGCCGGCGGGGAGTTCGGGGTCGGCGGTGCCTA
>JAILDI010000119.1 GCA_024689525.1 Bacteroidales bacterium | reverse complement strand
ACTTTATCCGCAAGTCCAAGCGCGGCATCATCCCCAAGCCCAGAATCAACAAGTGATCTTATCCACGGCATATCTGCCTCCGGTGCAGTACTTTGCACTTCTGGCAAGCGGCATGACCCTGTCTCCGGACAGGGTTTCGCCGTCCCGGGTGTTTGTGGAAGCCTGCGAGAGCTACCGCAAGCAGAGTTACCGCAACCGCTGCTACATCCTCTCCCCGGGCGGCGTGGAGATGCTGCAGGTACCCGTGCTGCACGACGGAGCCCGGCTCATCACCGATATTCGTGTTGACTATTCCACGCCATGGGTGGAAAAGACGTTCCGCACTCTGGACACGGCATATTACACATCGGCCTTCTACGAATACTACAGGGACGATTTGTTTGCAATCTATGATGCACGCCCTTCTACCCTCTGGGAACTGAATTCGCGGCTCACTTCTTATTTGTTGACGAAGACCGGAATCGCCGCCGAGCTAATCCCCACGGCCGATTTTGAGCTGCAGGCCGATGACGACTGGCGCGAGCTCATCGACCCTAAAAAGCCGGACACCGTCCTCCGCGACCTTGGCCTGGACCGCCCCTACTACCAGGTCTTCTCCTCCCGCCACGGCTTCACCCCCGGCCTCTCCGTCGTGGACCTCCTCTTCAATGAAGGCCCCGACAGCATCTCGTGGCTTCGCAAGTAGCGTTTTGCGCGCTGGCGGCTAAGTTGCTGTGTATCAGTGAGTTCATTGTTTGCCGGTGCAACAGAATTTGCACCGGCAAACATTTAACATGTTGTATATCAGCGCATTAGCCGCCAGGCTTCCGCGTACCAAATCCATACTCATAGAATCGCAGCTTTTCCAATTTGCGTAAATCTTTGATTTCTTTTGGATTTTTCAGTTTTTGTATATATTTTTGCGACGTATGTATGAACATACTATTTTTTAGCATAAAACATGTGCAGAATTATCAAAGTATATTAATTAATACCAATTAGTTATGAGAAGAGCATTATTATCGCTCATGATTATTGCTGCAACGGCGTTTGCCTTCAGCTCCTGCCACAAAAATGGCAATGATCCGGACAACCCGGATAATCCTGGTAACACAGAGAACAAAGTTCCCGAATCTCTGGCTGACGTCACTTCCATCTATATCTTTGGCAGCGCGACGAATTCAGGTTGGGACCTTGACAAGATGGAATCCTTCACAGATATCGGCGGCGGACTGTGGTCGTGGCAAGGATATCTGGCCGAGGGAGCTCCGTTCCGCTTCCCCGTGACAAAAGCCGAATGGCCGAGCCTGATGATTGATGAAGACGGAGAAACCATCGTTTTCGGCAAAACGGAGGACGATCTTGTGGTATATACTGTCGATGTCTCGGGCACGTACGATATTGTAATTGACGCCAGAGACATTGATCACCCTTCCGTAACTGTAGATTTGGTAATGATAGACTTGAGCAAGCTGGAGATTACCGAACTGTATATGCTTGGCGAGGCTTGCGCTACGGGCTGGGCTTTGGATATGATGGAGCCTTTCACAAACAACAATGGCGTTTTCACCTGGGAAGGACCCCTGTCCGCAGGCAAACGATTCCGTTTCCCCCTGCAAAAGATTCCCGATCCTCCCACCTGGTGGCCTTGCCTTATGCTTGGTAAAGACGGTAAGGTCTTATACGGAATGAAGGATGAAGACGAATCCAATCAGCCGGTAGCCGAAGATGGCATCTATAAGATTGTCATCGACACACGTGACAAGGCGAATATGACGTATACCATTACGCTCACGAGCACCGAGATTCCCGATCCCGTAATTACTGAACTGTACTTGATTGGTGATGCCACCCCTGCCGGATGGTCTCTTGATGCAGCTCCGGCATTTTCCAATGACAATGGTATCTTCACTTGGCAAGGAAAGCTCAAGGCCACCGGAGAATTCCGAATGAACACCACCAATAAGAACTGGTTCCCGGCCATAGTGATTGACATTGCTTCGGGCAAGGCTGTTTATACCCCCCAGTGGGATGACACCATTTACAAAATGTTCTCTGTTGACAAGGAGGGCATCTACAAGATTGTGGTAGACCTGAGGGTATTCAAACAACTCTCCGTAACCATTACCTGGATAGGAGATGTGCCACCGGAGGAATATCCGATTAAAGAACTGTATCTTCTTGGAGACGCAACAGTAGCAGGATGGGACATCACAGCGATGCCAGCCTTTACCGGCAGCAACGGCGTATTCTCACTTACGACAGAACTCAAGTCTCCCGGCAGTTTCCGTTTCCTTCCCCAAAAGGTGGCAGGCTTGTTCTTCCCTTCTATCTGCAAAGAGACCTCAAGTGGCAAAGCCGTATACGTGGATTCACAGAGCGAATGGGATACCGGAGCATATGAGCACTTCTCTGTTGCCGCGACCGGGACATATAAAATAGACGTGGTCTGCATAAAACTCGACGAAATCACCTGCACAATTACGAAACAATAACCATATGAAAAAGTATTATGTGGCTCCATTGACGGAGCTCCTGACAATGACTTTTGAGTCAGGCTTCTTAACGTTTTCAAACGGAAATGGCGGAGCAAATGCCGCTGCGATGACAGAGAATGATGAACTCTTTGACGAGTGGGACTCCTAAAACCGGATTGTATTATGAAAAAGTATTTTGCCATTTTCACGACAGCCTGCGTTTTAGCAGCCTGCGCCAAAGACATTCAGATTACCGAAGAGAATTCCAATCTGGAAGAGAATCTTTCAGCCAAGACTGAACTTGTTCTCTACGCCAGCATTCCCCAGATGGAAGCAGAAACAAAAGCTGATGCAGTAGGGACATTCGCCTGGTCGGATGGAGATGCTATTGCAATTCCAATTGATGGCGGTTATGTAGACTTTGTATATGATTCCGGAAAGGGTGCATTCACTTATTCTGTAACCGGAAGTGAAACATTTGTTGACGGCACCGCATATTATCCGGCGAGCTCGAAGCCCAGTGGCAGCTATTCAACAGAATTTGCGTCTCCTGCCGCCGCGAAAGCCGGATTCAAGATGGAGGCCCCGTTTACGGTTGGTGCCACAAACCTTTCATTCACTCACAAGAGTGCACTGGTTAAACTCACTTTCACAAATGTTCCCAACTCCGCCACCGGTGTGAGAGTTAAGGCAGGAGAAACAGTTATCGCAACTGTTGCCCTATCCAGTCCGGCAGCCAACGTTGAGGTATATGTCCCCATTACTCCCGATGGAAGCCAGAAGTATTCTTTTGCCCTAATGCAGAATGCCGTTGCATTAAAGGAGGTATCCAAGTCTAATGCGACTCTGACCGCAGGAAAGTATTACACATCCAAGAGCATTGACTTCGCCATCACAAATCTATACCTTCTGGGCGGAGCTACCGACACCGGCTGGAGTATTGCTTCTATGAAACCCCTCACAAAGAGCGGTAGTGTTTTCACAATCAAGGCAAATCTCACGGCTGGTGCAATTAACACAAATGAAGTATTCCGTTTTGCAATGCAGCCCGATACCGATAAGTGGTGGCCCTGCCTTGTTAAAGGTGCAACTGATGGAACACTTAGGATAGGCGATAGCGATAGTGACCAGGCAGATCAGCTCTTCGTTGCAGAAGACGGCAACTATGAAATAAGCATTGATGTCAGTACTATGACATATACTATAACCCGTAAAGGAGACAAAATTGTGGATCCTCTGGTAATCGAGCACCTTTATATTATAGGTGACGCTACTGAATATGGATGGACTTTCACATCTCCCGAGTTTGTCTCAGACGGAATGGGCAATTGGACTCTGACAAATGTCAATCTGAAATCTACCGGAGAATTCCGATTCCCTCTGCAGAAAGACTGGTTCCCGTCTCTAATGCCTGGCTCAACCGATGGCTCAGTAGTTCTTGCTTATGCAGATGGTACTCACTTTACCGTTCCCAAGGATGGAACCTACGATATAGTTATTAATTCCGATTACAAAACAATCAGCATAACACTCAAGGAAGCCGCCATCTGGTATGTTATTGGCAACGTTTATGAAACAGATCCGACCAAAGCCGGTTGGGGAAAAGAAAACGCGGTTCCTATGGTAGAATCTTCTCCCGGAATTTGGACGGTAACAGTGAATATCACTGGTGAATTCAAACTGGAGGAGCACACGTCATACAGTCCTTTATGGGTCTTAGGCAATCTTGGTCTGTGGGCTGATGGCGCTCTGGGTGGTACTGGTATCTTCTATGGTCTTTTGAGCAATGGTGTCAATATTGGAATCAATCCTACCGGCAAGTACAGCTTGCAGCTTGAACCGGCCAACGCATCATACTCCAACCTCCTGACCGGCGATCGGATAGGCGATTTAGATTAATCAGAAATGAGTATCTCATCCAAGTGTTTGTCTGTCCTGGCGGCAATGTTGCTGTCACTGCCGCTGGGGGCACAGACAAAAGTGATAAAGGGTACTGTAACCGACAGCGATGGCTTTCCCGTCATCGCTGCTGGTGTTAAAATACTCGAGGTTCGGGATGCTGTTACCGTCACCGGACAGGATGGACAGTATACTTTAACACTGTCTGGCGAACAGGCCCGGGAGGCCAAGACCATTGAGTTTTCTTTCTTGGGTATGGAGACGGTAACCAAGCCAGTCCCCCCTACTTCCGGGACTGTGGATGCGTTACTCTTACCCGATACAGAATTATTGCAGGAAACGGTTGTCATCGGCTATGGTTCTGTTCGCAAAAGGGATCTCACCGGATCCGTAGTTAATGTTACCGAAAAGCAGTTCAACAGAGGTGTTGTCACATCGGCAACCGATATGATAGCCGGACAGGTGGCCGGCCTAGTCGTGACCAAAGTCGGTGGAGATCCTACCACAGAGGCCACAATGAGACTGCGCGGAACAACATCCCTCCTTGGTGGGAACGGGCCCCTTGTTGTAATTGACGGTGTGCCCGGCGCATCTTTCAATTTGGTTGCACCTGAAGATATCGAATCCATCTCAGTACTGAAAGACGCATCCGCAGCCGCCATTTACGGCGCCCGTTCCGCCAACGGAGTTATTATCATATCCACCAAGAAAGGCAGCGAAGGCAATACCACCGTTACCTATAATGGCTATTTCGCGGCAGAAAAAGCCGAGAAACTCCTGGATATGATGACTGCCGATGACTGGCGGGCATATGTCGCCGAAAACAACATTACCAGCGCCATCGACTATGGCGCCAGCACGGACTGGCAGAAGGTTGTCACAAGAATCGGCACGTCACAGAGCCATTCAGTGAGCCTGTCGGGAGGCTCCGGAAAATCCCAATACCGGGCCAGCATCACCTTCCTGGACCGCAAAGGAATAATGAAAGAGAACGATATCAAGCGTTTCAACACAGACGTATCGTTCGTTCAGAAAGCGGTCGATGACAGGCTCACGGTGAATTTCTCGTTTATGGGAGCCTACGAAGACTGGAAAGACCTCTCCTACAATGGAGACATCTGGAGTTATGTGTACAACCTCAACCCCACAGTTCCGGTCTACAACCCCGACGGTACTTATTTCCAGTTGTTCACTTATATGAACTACAACCCCCTGTCCGAAATGGAGCAGGTGCAGATGGACAAAAGCCGTCACTATAGCCAGGGGCGCCTTGCCGTCGACTTCAAATTCCTGCCTTGGTTAAGTGCAGGTGTCAGCGGCGCATTGTCCAGGAACAACTTCATATCAGGGTATTATACTCCTTCGACTGCTGAAACCGGATATGCCACCGGAGGACTTGGTAACCGCACCACAAGCGTTTCCAATATGAGCCTCCTTGAGGCCAACATTACAGCCGACAAGTTGATAGGCAAGCACCATATAAGTGCTATTCTGGGCTATTCCTGGCAGAAGTATATTGATGAAAACTTCCAGGGGACCAACCGTGAATTCACAACAGATGCATTTACCTACAATAACCTCCAGACCGGCAATGACCTGCAGGATGGCGACGTTGGCAGTTATAAGGCATCGTCCAAACTGATATCCTTCTATGGAAGGGTCAATTACGACTACGAAAGCAGATACCTGTTCACCGGAACGCTCAGAAGCGACGGTTCCTCGAAATTCGGAAAGAACAATCGCTGGGGCCTTTTCCCCTCCGCGTCAGTAGCTTGGCGTATATCATCAGAGGAGTTTATGAAAGGAATCTCCTGGGTGGACGACCTGAAGCTTCGTGTAAGTTATGGCGTTACCGGTAACCAGGATATCGGCAATTATCGCACACTGGCCATATACGGACCCTGGGGATACTATTTCGACAACGGAAAGTTTTATCCTCAATACGCACCCACGCAAAACCCGAATCCGGATCTCCGCTGGGAACGTACGGCGCAACTTGACCTGGGACTGGACTATAGCGTCTTTGACGGACGCCTGCGGGGAGCCATCGAGTACTATGAGAAGCGCACGACCGACCTTCTGTATGATTACGACGTCCCCGTGCCGCCATACCAGTACAGTTCGATGACGGCCAACGTTGGAGAAGTGTCAAATAAGGGTTTCGAGATAACCATTGCCGGCACGCCTGTGCTCACACGTGATTTCCGTTGGGATGCGAGTTTCAACTTCGCCAGGAATCGTAATGTACTTGTAAGTCTTTCAAACGAGAACTTTCAAAGGGACAAGGTTTATCTCGGGTCTTATTCAATCAGAGGCTTGGCAGAAACCACGGTTATCCTCGAAGAAGGTCTTCCGCTAGGCACATTCTACGGAGCAAAATGCCTCGGGATTGATGAAGACGGCATCCTTCTTTACGAAGATGTGAATGGCGACGGCAAGTTCGTATATGCGGATGACCGAACATACATTGGTTGTGCACAGCCGGATTTCACCGCGAATTTCAGCAGTCAGTTCAGTTGGAAGAACTGGTTCGCCTCGTTCCTGCTTCGTGGAGTGTTCGGCAATGACGTCATTAACGGAACGGCTCTGTACCTCAGCGACATAAGCCGTTATCCGGGTGAAAATGTCCTTCGTTCCGCGCTGAAGAAGACGCCGCAAACTATGGTTTATTCCTCTTATTATGTAGAGGACGGCAGCTTTGTCCGCGTGGATAACGTACAACTTGGCTATGATTTCAAGTTCAAGCCAACGGTCCCCATCCGGAAAATGAGGATTTCACTGACTGCCAATAACCTTTTCAATTTCACCCGCTATTCCGGCATCGACCCTGAGGTCAGTCAAAGCGGCCTGGTATTCGGCATAGACGCAAGGGATTATTACCCCAAGACGCGATCCGTTTCATTAGGAATGAGTATTACTTTTTAATGACGCACAAGATGAAAAGGATAGTATGCTTTTTTGCTGCAGTTTTGGCGATAGCCTCCTGCACCAATCTTGACGAAGAATTGTACAGCGTCATCTCCCAGGACAATTTTGGAAAAACGCAAAGTGAAATCAATTCCCTGATTGGACCGGCATACGGTTCGATATGCGAATATGTCGATGGTTATTACTGGTACGGTATGTGTTCCGGTGACGATTACATCATCCCTTCCAGAGGATACGACTGGAATCACGGAGGTGTATTCCGCCGCATTCACGAGCATCAGTTCAACGCCCTGGAGGCCAATTCATATTATAACTTCTGGCGTTTCAATGCCATTACCAATATTAATAAAGTATTGGCGATGGTGGAAGATATGGATGAAGAATTGATCGCCAACAAGCCACGTATGATGGCCGAACTGAGGGGACTGCGCGCCTGGTGGTATTTCTTTATGCTTGACAGGATAGGCAATGTTCCTATCGTCACAAAGTTTGAGGATGCCCTTCCAACGAACAAAGGACAGACCCGAAAGGATGTATACGATTTCACGGTCAGCGAACTTGAAGCCGTTATTGATGACCTTTGCGAGGATGTCACTCCGGACATGTATGGCAAATTCTCCAAATGGGCCGGATACACGCTTCTGGCAAAGTTGTATCTGAATTCGGAGATCTACTCCGGAGAGCCTCAGTGGGAGAAAGCACTTAATGCCTGCAACGAAGTGATTAATAGCAATCTGTTCATCCTGGAATCGGATAACGACACCAACTTCAGGGTAGAGTGCGAGGATTCGCAGGAGAATATATTCGTGATTCCCTACGACTACGAGCACTTCAAATGCTACTTCATCCCATACCAGATGTCCTTCCATTACAATCAGGTGGAACAGTTCGATATCCGCTTCGACGGCGGCTGCTGGAACGGCCCTTGCTTCACGGAGTCATTTATGAAATCGTATGACCCTGACGACAAGCGCCTGGGATGGTTCCTCTACGGGCAGCAGTACGATAAGAAAGGCAAGCCCCTTACAGACCGCAAGGGCAATCCGCTGAATTTTACATTCGAGATTGCCGATTATGCCAATGCCACGGAAGTTGAGGGTGCAAGGATATTCAAGTGGGAGCTTGAAAAGGAGAGCTATAACCATCTGAATAATGATTTCGCGGTCTTCCGCTATGTGGATGTCCTTCTGATGAAAGCAGAATGTCTTATGCATCTTGGAAATGAGCCTGATGCCAGAGCCATTGTGAACGAATGCCGCAAACGTAATTTCGACAACTACGACGCCACCAAGCGGATTAATCTGCTCACTTATGATGAGCTTTTGGCCGAGAGAGGCCGGGAACTGGTCCTGGAAGGGTGGAGGCGTAACGATCTTATCCGATTTGGCAAGTTCACCGAGCCATTTGACTTCAAACCCACTAAGGACGGAGATGACTTGCATACGCTGGTCTTCCCCATCCCCCAGATTATCATTGACGCAAATCCCGGAATAGAACAAAACCCCGGATACTAGTATGAAAACTGGAATTACAGAGTCTCCTTTTACATTCACGGGAGATGATATAGCAGGAGAAGGGCTTAAGACCTGTCTCCGTACCCTTGGGGACCTTAAAGGCATATTTGCCGACGAGGAAGCATATACCGCCATAGACAAAGGTATTACCGCATACAGTGTCAAATCCATTGAGCCGGACCCTCAAGGGACTCCCGGAGGCCTGTATATGGGTATAACCTATCTGGAACCGGGAAAGGTCGGAGACGAGTACTTTATGACCAAGGGGCATTTCCACCTCAACCCGGAAAGCACCGAGTTCTACTGGGGTGTAAAGGGCGAGGGAATGCTGATATTAATGGATGAGGACCGGAATGTCTGGGCAGAAAGGATGTTCCCCGGCAGCCTGCATTATATACACGCCAGAGTGGCTCATCGTGTTGCTAACACCGGTTCCGAGACTCTGGTCTTTGCGGCCTCCTGGCCTTCAGACGCCGGCCACGATTATGGCACAATCGCCCGTGACGGATTTGCAAAACGGCTTTTGGACGTGAACGGTAAACCTGAACTTGTATGAGCTCTTATCTTGGAATAGATCTAGGCGGAACTATTGTAAAGATAGGACTCGTCCGTAGTGGAAGAATAATATCCACTGAACACGTCGCAGCCGACTCCCAGGCGGGGCTGAGCAAAATGCTTGGCCCCATCGGGGAGGCCGCAGACCGGATTCTGAAAGGCATCGATGACCTGTCCGGAGTGGCACTTGCCTTTCCCGGGATAGTCGATTTCAAAGCACGCAGGGCGGCATCGACAAATGCCAAATACAACGACGCCCCGGACATTGATGTCGAGGCCTGGGTACTGGACAGATACGATGTTCCGTTCGTAATGGACAATGACGCACGTATGGCCCTGATTGGCGAATGGACCCGAGGCGCCGGACGTGGCACGTCCAATATGGTGATGATGACGATCGGAACCGGTATCGGGACAGGCGCCGTGGTTGACGGACGCCCGCTATATGGACGCAACTGGTGCGCAGGCTCTCTGGGAGGACATATCATTGTAGACTATCGCGGCCGAAAGTGCACTTGCGGAAACGTCGGATGCGTGGAGGCCCATTCTGCGTCATTCTTCTTGCCTCAGATTATCGGCGAAGACACCACTCTGTCTGATGCTTTCCGCGCAGACAAGTCCAATTACAACTACAAGAGCCTGTTCGAAAAATTCCGTGCAGGCGACAAGGACGCCACCCACGTGGTTGTAGCTTGTATGGATGTCTGGGCCGCCGGAATCGTGAACTACATTCACGCCCATGACCCCGAAAAGGTAGTCATCGGCGGCGGAGTGATGAAGAGCTCGGATATCATCCTGCCGTATTTGCGGGAGAAAGTCTATTCCCTGGCCTGGTGCCCTATCTCCAAACCTGAGATTGTGGCTTCCGAGCTTGGTGACGATGCTGCCCTACTGGCTTCCGAGTACTATTTTGAGCCATAAGTATGAACAGGTTATCCATAATATTGTTTTGCTTGTTGCAGGTTGCTACGGGCGCGTGCGTGAAAGAGGGCAACGGACCGATTGAAGAGCCGAAAGAAATGGCTTATGAGTTGTCCGTTATGTCCTTCAACGTTCGCTACCTTCAAGGAGACATCGGGACGCAGAACAGTTGGGATAATCGCAAGGCTGGCGTATATGCTATGCTTCAGGACAAGAAACCTATGATAATCGGCACCCAGGAAGGATATGTATCACAGATCAAAGATATTCTTAATGGAGTGCCTGCCTATAGGGGGTACTATGTGGCACGCGACGGGGATAATGCTTACAATGAGACCAATGGCATTCTTTATCTGAGAGACTCCATCGCAGTGACTTACGACAGGGGGACATTCTGGCTTAGTGAAACGCCATCCAAACGTTCATTCGGCTGGGATGCAGCCTGCACTCGTATCTGCAGCTGGATGAAATTGTATGTTAAAAGTAGCCGACAGGAGTTCTACGTATTCAATACTCATCTGGACCACGTAGGTGCGGTTGCGAGACAAGAGGGCCTTAAACTTATTTGGAACAAGATAAAGGAAATCAACACCGATGGCCTTCCCGTCTTCCTGACCGGCGATTTCAACACTACGATTGACGACGAGATCTTCAACGACAATCCCTATCGTTCAGCCCGTCTGGAAGCACTTGTAACAGACCAGACTCCATCATACAACGCCTTTGGAAGTAATTCCAGCGCCATCGATCATATTTTTTATGACGGGATGAAGGCGGAAGTCTTTGAGACTGTCGACGGCAAATACGGAGATACGGAATATATATCAGACCACTATCCAATAATGTGTAAGTTCTCTTACGTGGTAAAAAAATAATTGGAGATGAATCGATATCTGGCAAAGGACGTAAAGCCCAACTACGATAAGTATCCGGTGGTGGAAGTACCAGGATATGAGGAGGCTTGTGTGGCTGGTTGGGACAATATTATGAGGACGTTGGCCAATGTGGCCAGGGCAAGAGAGTCCAAACTGCTGGTACTGGAGTGCTACCAGGGAGTCAATGACGCTGAGGTACTTAAAGCTATCGGAGATTATGTCCCCGATACTGCGCTCTATATGACGTCAGACGCTATGAAGCCGGAAAGTGATCTCTGGGATATTCTGGGGCAGGATATTACAGAAGACGAGATATTCGGCTACCTCACGAGGCAGACCATAGAGGTCTATTTCGACTCTGCCAAGGTGGAACTTCTGAGAGAAAGAATTGAACGCGACAATAATAAGTTAATAATAGTATACGGAGTAGGCGCATCATACCTGGTCTCCGGCGGACTTCTGGTCTATCTGGATATGGCCCGTTGGGAAATTCAGATGCGCTTCCGCAGAAATGAAGTAGCCAATGTAGGCTTCGACAATGCCCAGAAGCGCGCAGGGCTTCAGTACAAGCAGGCATTTTTCGTGGACTGGAGAGTGCTTGACCGCTGGAAAAAGAAACTGTGGAAGAGGATGGACTATATCCTCGACACCAATGTGGCAGGCGAGCCGAAGATGATTCCTGCCGAGGCCTTCTTCGCGGGCCTTAAGGAAGCAGCCTCACGGCCGTTCAGGGTTGTCCCCTATTTCGACCCCGGCGTCTGGGGAGGCCAGTGGATGAAGGAAATATGCGATCTGGATAAGGAACGCGTCAATTTTGCCTGGTGCTTCGACTGCGTTCCTGAAGAAAACAGCCTGTTCCTTCAATTCGGCCCCTACAGGGTGGAGATACCGTCCATCGACCTGGTCTTTACTCATCCGGTCGAGTTGCTCGGCCCCAATGTCTATGGCCGTTTCGGCGATGAATTCCCCATCCGCTTCGACTTCCTGGATACTATGGAAGGAGGCAATCTGAGTCTCCAGGTGCATCCGCTGATTGAGTATATCCAGGAGAAGTTTGGGATGCATTACACCCAGGAGGAAAGCTACTACATCCTTGACGCCTCCCCTGAGGCCAGCGTATATCTTGGAGTAAAATCCGGGATTAATCCGGACGATATGATTAACGACCTCCGTGCGGCTCAGAAGACCGGACAGTTCGACGCCTCGAAATACGTTGGAAACTATCCGGTGAAGAAGCACGACCACGTGCTCATTCCCCCGGGAACGATCCATTGTTCCGGAGCAGGCAGTATGGTGCTGGAAATCAGCGCAACGCCCTATATCTTCACCTTTAAACTGTGGGACTGGGGACGTGTGGGACTTGACGGACGGCCGAGGCCTATCAACGTTGAACACGGCAAGCACGTAATCCAATGGGACAGGACCGAGGACTGGGTTCGACGGGAGGGCATCAATGATATCACTCCAATTGCTTCCGGAGATGGTTGGAGAGAGGAAAAGACAGGCCTTCACGAAAGGGAATTCATCGAAACACGCAGACACTGGTTTAGCAAGAAGGTCCATTTCAAGACCAATGGCTCCGTGCAGGTAATGAATCTGGTGGAAGGCCGCGAAGCCCTGGTGGAGAGTCCTACAGGTGCATTCAAACCTTATGTGGTGCACTATGCCGAGACATTCATCATTCCGGCTGCGGTCGGCGAGTACACAATACGTCCATACGGAGAGACCGAGTGGCAGGTAATTGCGACTATTAAAGCTTGCATACGCAAATGAAAAGATACGAATTCGACCCTGGCTTTGATATCCGTCCTACAGCAGACGGAATGGGATTTATATACGGAGACGGTGTTTTCGGTCCTGAGGTTGAAAACCGCAGCTTGGACGCAATACGGAAGAGCTTGATGGACCCTCAGTGCAGCGGCCCGGATACGGTCTACTCCATTGCGATGGATGTCGGAAAGGTTGAGCACAAGCCTCTGCTGGAAAAACTGCATCTGCTTTATGGTGCAGTAGCCTATGCCCAGGGGCGACTGGGGAAAGAGCCTGTCCGTAGCCAAGGGCATATTCACGCGATATCCTCATTCAGCGCCCAATCCACGCCAGAGGTTTATGAAATATGGTCCGGAAAGGCGGCCATCTATATGCAGGAATATGCCGATGACAACCCAGGACGCTGCTTCGCTGTAATTGCCGGCCCCGGTGATGTAGTGATTGTGCCTCCCTACTGGGCACACGCTACCGTGAGCCTGTCGCAGGATGGTGACGAGCCTATGACCTTCGGAGCCTGGTGCGTCAGGGACTATGGTTTCGACTACAAGGGTGTGCGCGCCCACGGCGGAATCGCCTGGTTCCCCGTCTATAAGGATGGTAAGATCCTTGCTTGGGAGCCGAACCCAGCCTACTCTCATTCAGAATTAATAATAAAGGGCCCAGGAAACCACCCCGAATTAGGGATAGTTAAAGGCGAACCCATCTACAGAACTTTTGAAAAGAATCCGAACACATTCTTATATGTAGTGGATCCTTCATTGAAAAAAGATATTTGGACGAATTATATACCTTAAGCATATGGCAAACAAGGGAAAAACTCCATTCTTCGTTATAGTAATGGCCGTAGTGGCAGCAACTGGAGGCCTTCTGTTCGGATTTGACACAGGTGTCATTTCCGGAGCCATTCCGTTCCTACAGAAAGATTTCGGAATCGAGTCCGGGACGATTGAATTCATCACCACGGCCGGCCTTGTGGGTGCAATATTCGGAGCCTTCTTCGGCGGCAAGATAACCGACCGTTTCGGCCGCAGATTTATCCTTATGGCTTCGGGAGTGATATTTGCCATAGGGGCGCTATGGTCCGGTTTTTCCAGCTCACCCACTAGCCTGGTGCTTGCAAGGCTTTTCCTTGGCCTTGCCATAGGAACCGCATCCTTTGCCGTACCTCTGTATATTGCCGAAATATCCCCGGTCAAAGTCCGCGGCACATTGGTCTCCCTCTTCCAGCTTATGATAACCATCGGCATTCTGGTGTCGTACTTCTCCGACTTCCTGTTTGCCAACGATGCCAATCCATCTTGCTGGAGACCGATGTTTTATGTGGGTGTCATTCCGGCACTGATTCTTCTGATTGGAATGTTCTTTATGCCGGAGAGTCCCAGATGGCTTTTCTCCAAGGGACGCGGACAGCAGGCGCTTGAAATCCTCAGGCGTACTGAAGGAGATGCTGCAGAAAGCGTAGCATCGACCATTCAGAATGAAATCGAGAAGGATAGTCAACAGAGCGCCGGCTGGAAGGATTTGCTTCGAAAAGAATGGAAGTATCCGCTTCTGATCGCTGTCGGCATTATGTTCATACAGCAATTCGTCGGCATCAATACCGTTATTTACTATAGCCCGAAGATCTTTAGGATGGCCGGATTCAGCGGTTCCGTATCTGCAATCGGAGCCTCTATCGGTGTTGGCTTCATCAACGTTATCGCCACGGTCCTGTCCGTTTATTTTGTGGATCGAATCGGCCGCAGAAAACTGTTCTTTGCCGGAATGGTCGGAATGGTTCTCTCCCTCTCAATGCTTGCAGGAAGTTTTCTGGTGGACTTCGGGAGCGCCGGAAAATTTGTAACAGTAGGATGCACACTCCTTTATGTAACGTTCTATGCCATCAGCGTAGGGCCTTTGGGTTGGCTGATAATCTCTGAAATATTCCCTCAGAAGCTTCGTGGACTGGGATCTTCAATAGGTTCACTATCCGTGTGGGTATTTAATAGCATTGTAACTTTCACTTTCTTCAAGATTGCCAACCTTCTGTCTGTGAGCGGAACCGAAATTACCGTGGATGGAGAGGTTCTAGCCAATCCTGCAGGCTCTTTCCTGTTCTATGCTTTTATCGCCCTGATAGGGATAGTATGGGGCATCTTCTTTATGCCTGAAACCAAGAATAAAAGCCTTGAAAGCATTGAAAATCACTGGAGAAACGGCGGTAAGCCAAATTCTTTGAAATAGGATGAAAAAAGTACTGCTCATAACCTTAGTATCTCTTGTCTGCGGATCTTTGTCTGCCCAAGAGTGTTGGCTTTTGCACAATCGGCTGACAGGAGAATACCTTTGCCAGGACGGGAGACTTACCCCTTCGGAATCGGAAGCCACCATATGGATAATTGAGGCCGATGAAGAAGCCGTCAGAATACTGGACAGAGAATCCGGGCTGCCGCTATTAAGATTGAACGGATCCTGGACATACGGAGGATTTGACTTTGCCACGAAGGAAAATGCCGGGTGGTACACTATCTCTACCTCTCAAGGAAAGCACCTGTATTTGAAGGATGGCAAGGCCACTGTAGGAGAATCGGACAGGAATACGGATTATTCTGCTCACTGGTCTTTTGTAAGGCTTCGTTCAGAGAATCTTCCTTATATAATAGGTCCCGACTTTGTCCGTGAGTCGTCCTTCCTTGGCGAAAGGACGGCAACGGCACTCTCCCCTACCGAGATTGTCTCTGACTATCACGGCCCTCATACTTGGAAACTGACGGCCGACATATCAGCCCTTCCCAAGTTCTCCGCAAAAGGGAACACGCTTCTGCCCGCCCTTTACAATATGGCTCTGGAGGAATCACTGCTTGATATCAGGCCACAGGACAATACGTTTATGGCCGGTATGCTCTGGCCAGATACCTGGACAAGGGATATAGTTTACAGTATCTACTTTGCCTACTCCTGGCTCTTCCCGGATATTTCGAGGAAGACCCTTGAAAAGCAAACGCTCAAGAACCCTTCAGAGGCCTTGCAGGATACTGGCAGCGGTGGCTCTTATCCCGTTTCAACCGACCGCGTCGTATGGGCAATAGCCGCCTGGGAATATTATCTGGCAACCGGGGACAAGGGCTGGCTGGCTCAGGCTTATGAAGGACTCGGTAACACGGCACGTAAAGATTTGCATATTGCATACGACCCAGAAGTGCATCTGTTCAAAGGTGAGACCTGTTCTATGGACTGGCGCAC
>JAILDI010000108.1 GCA_024689525.1 Bacteroidales bacterium | reverse complement strand
ATTTAAACGCCAGAATTATGAAAGCCAAAGCTTTGTTCATCGCCATTGCAGCTATGATGATTGCCGCAACAGCAAATGCCCAGGACATTCAGGACACATTTTTCGGATTGCAGTTCGGCAGCGAGCTCACGGCCGATGACATCAAGGCCGGCGTAGGCGAAAGCGGCCAGTTCAAGTATACGATGGACCGCGGCCTGTTCACGGAAGCGCTCTTCTTCGACACCGAGTTCGACGGAGCCGTATGGAAGAGTGTCGATTTCTACACCAACAAATCGTCCCTCTTTTTCAGGTTCAGGCTCAGCAACAACTATGTGGACAGGGCGGAGGCCGTGGAATACTACGATACGGTGAAGGCAAAGCTGGACGAACAGTATCATCTCTACTATACGAAGGGGGCCGATGACAACATTCTCAACCGCTATGACGGCGACAATGGCGTCAAGTTGATGCTCACCTTCTCCCTTCAGACCTCCTTCGGCGGCGACAGCTACTACTACGTAACCCTGGACTACATCTCCTGGGCCCTGTACCAAGGCCTTAACGCCCAATAAAGTGTTCTACGTCAGCGAATTGATGTCGACCCCGCCTTCGGCGTTTTCATCGGCCCTCCAGCAGAAGGTCTACGAATCTTTCGCCGCCCTGGGCATTCCCTTCCAGCGCGTGGACACCGACCCCGGCATCACTATGGAGGACTGCCGGCACATCGACGCAAAGATAGGCGTGCGCATCGTTAAAACGGTGTTCCTGTGCAACCGCCAGCAGACTGAGTTCTACCTCTACGTCACCTCAGACGACAAACCCTTCGTCACCCGCGACTTCTGCGGCGCCCTTGGCATCCCGCGCATCTCCTTCGCCCCCGCCGACAAACTCTGGGACCTCACCGGCGTTCTCGTGGGCGCCACCACCATCCTCAGCGCCCTCCTCCCCTCCTGCTCCGGCGTCCACCTCGTTATGGACCGCGCCGTAGCCTCCGCCCCCTGGTTCGCCTGCACCGACGGCACCGCAACTTGCTTCGTCAAGATCCGCACCTCCGACCTCCTGCAAACCCTCCTCCCCTCCACCGGCCACTCCCTCACCATGATGTAAACTGCGTGAAATGCAACTCGCTGTATATCAGCGACTTCCATACAATCGACTCAGCAAGTCTCCGAGTCGACTTTTCGTATCTCGTTGATTATCAATCACATCCATTTTACGCTATCATTCAGGGGTTTAGGCGTCAGCCCGGCAAAAGAGTCGCTGATTATTCCTATTCCTCCGGCCCCCGGCCGGATAAGGGTAGGCAGTGCGTGGGTGGTTGGGAGTCAAGCGCAAGGGTCTCTGCTGCCGTGCTGACGCCAAGCCCTAATACCCACAATTCTCCTCCAACATCGGCCCGTGCTGCACTTTAGGGTGTCGGGCGGGGTCCCCTTAAGTGCATTTTGGGGCATTTTTGCACTTTAGGGTGTCGGAAAAAGCCCCCTTAAGTGCGAGGTGTGGTGTTGCCGAAGGTGCAAGGGGGTGGACCTTCAGGAGCAAAAAGGGGTTAAAATGCGCCCGAAGGTGCTGGGCGATCGACCTTCGGGAACAGTGCGGGGGAAAGGCGCTTGGAATAGTCGGGGGAAATGTATATCTTTGGGTATGAAATTTTTGGGAAATATTACGTGGCTCCTGCTGGGAGGAATCATTGTGGCGGTGATTTATTTCGTCATCGGCCTGTTGATGTGCGTCACTATCATTGGCATTCCGTTCGGGGTGCAGTTGTTTAAGCTGGGTGCATATGCGCTGTGGCCTTTTGGGCACGAGCTGGTGGACGGGCCGCACGAGCCCGGATGCCTTTCCACGGTGATGAACGTAATATGGATCCTTCTGGGATGGTGGGAGATTGCCGCTATTCACCTTGTGTTCGGCCTGCTCTGCTGCATCACCATAATCGGCATTCCCTGGGGCACTCAGCACTTCAAGATGGCCATCGGTTCCGTTTTCCCTTTCGGCAAGAGAATACAATGAGGAAGGAGTTTTCAAAAGCAAGCAGCATAGCTATAATCACGCTCATTTACGGCATAGCCGCGGCAGTGGGCGTGCTGTTGTTCAACAAGCTTCAGATTCCGGAATTGGCGGCACTTCTTATGGCCGATGTCCTGGCTACCATCGTTGTATGGGGCTTCGGGCTGTTGTATGAAAATGTGTCCGTGTACGACCCGTACTGGAGCGTGGCACCTCCTGTCATCTTCACTCTCTGGGCCATCTACAAAAACATCTGGACACTGCCCGTGATACTGCTTCTGATAGCAGTATGGTTCTGGGGAGTCCGCCTCACAGGCAACTGGGCGGGCACTTTCAAGGGACTTGCACACGAGGACTGGCGCTACACCCGCTATCGCGAAAGCCAGGCTCCCCTGCTGTTCCACATCACCAACTTCTTCGGCCTTAACTTGATGCCCACACTGATTGTATTCTTATGTATGATTCCCGGGCTCAAGCTATACGACGGCAACCCGGCAACCGTCCTCTCCTGGCTTGGATTTGCCATCAGCATCACTGCTGCTACCCTGCAACTGATTTCCGACACGCAAATCCACTACTTCCGCAGGGAGCATCCGGGCCAGCACTGCAACATCGGCCTTTGGAAACACGGACGCCACCCCAACTACTTCGGGGAGATTTCCTTCTGGTGGGGAATCTGGATTATGTACGGACAAATCGACTGGCTGATTCTTGCACCCGTCGCTATGACGGCACTCTTCCTGTTCATCAGCATTCCTATGATGGAAAGGCGCCAGCTCCAGAACAAGCCGGGCTACGCTGAATACAGGAAAAACACAAGAATCCTTATATAAAGTACTTCCACAAAGGGGCAGCCATCAGGGCCTGCAGGATCTGATTATTCTCCAGCAACTCGCGCACGAAAGACAGGGGCCGCACAGTCACCTGGATATCTTCCGTGGAGTCCAGGCTCTGGTCGGAGACGCGCTCAACGCCAACCGCCAGGAACGTGTGTGTGAGATTTGTCGATGTGCTGGGATTGGGCGACAAAACCATCCAGGGCTTCCACTCCCCTCCTGCGAAACCCGTCTCTTCCAGGAGCTCGCGCTTTGCCGCCTCAAGGGGTGTCTCCCCCGCCTCGATTACCCCGCAG
>JAILDI010000068.1 GCA_024689525.1 Bacteroidales bacterium | reverse complement strand
GATGCAGACTGCAAACACCTGTTCGACAACCGCTACGGCACAGGCCAGAGCGTATGGGACGGCATTAACCGCACCACGAATTTGATCGTTGCCGGCAAGAACGTGGTAGTGGCGGGCTACGGCTGGTGCGGCAAGGGCGTGGCGATGAGGGCCAAGGGCCTTGGCGCCGAAGTTATCGTTACCGAAGTGGATCCCGTGAAGGCAATGGAGGCCGTTATGGACGGCTTTAAGGTGATGACGATGGCCCAGGCGGCCGTGATGGGTGACATCTTTGTTACTGTAACGGGCTGCGACAACGTTATCACTCCCGAACACTTCGTGCTGATGAAGGACGGAGCCATCCTGTGCAACGCGGGGCATTTCGACGTTGAGGTGGCTGTGGCGGCCCTTCGCGAGATGGCGGTATCGCACGCTCCTGCACGTGCGAACATCGAGGCCTATACTTTGGCGAACGGCCGCAAACTGTACGTGATTGCAGAAGGCAGGCTGGTGAACCTGGCTGCAGGCGACGGCCATCCCGCGGAAATCATGGATATGTCCTTCGCAATCCAGGCGTTGAGTGCGCGCTACCTTGTTGAGCACAAAGGCTCGTTGACCACAATGCTGAACAAAGTGCCCGTGGAAACGGACCGCGAAGTGGCTTTCCGCAAACTCGCCCACTGGGGCATTACCATCGACACTCTTACCCCGGAGCAGCAAAAATACCTTTACGGAGAGTAAAGCTACAGCTCGTAGAGGTTGAGGCCGGTTTCGGGGTCAAGGCGGCGCCCTGCGGGAATGCCGTAATCTTCCACGAAAAGCTCACAGGCGCCGTTGATACGGCAATCCAGAAGGTGACCGCCTATGCAGGAATAATCACTGCGTGAGGCGGTTACGTGTACGTGGAGGTACACTTTTCCGTCCTTGCGGGAGATGTTGCCCTCGATGCAGGTGAGCTCCATCTGCTCGTCGAAAGTCCTGTCCACGTACTTCATCGTGGCGGGATTCAGATAGCGGAACGTGGCGGAGTTCGTGGCGCCGAGGCCGCGGATGGACCCGGAAAGGATGTCGCGCTCGCGGCAGAATGCGGTGAGGGCCTCAATAAGGCTAACGTGATTGTCCAGGCTGAGGATGTACTTAGCACCCGACTGTTTGAAGGTATACATATTATTTATTGCCTTTCTTATATAGTTCCCAACTGTTGAAAAGGTTCTGCCAGATGGCGTAAAGTCCGCCCGCCACGGAAGTTACGGGGGTGAGATAGGTGTAGCCCAGCCAGATAAGGAAGCCTGTGTTCTTCTGGCCCAGCGCCTGCCCGGGGGTGGTGCGCTCGCTTCCAATCCGGCGGCCGAGGAAAAACTGCAGGAAGCACGTGGCAACGGATACCAGTACCACCAGAGCGATTGGCCAGAAACCAAGGCCACACAGCACCAGGGAGCGGGTCGCCAGCGACATACCAAGGGTGAGGCCGATACCCCACAGCCAGAACGAGTCGCTGCTGATGCGCATAAGGAAGCGCTGGAACTTATGCGTGGTATAGCGGAACAACCATGCCAGGCCGCAGGGCAACAAAAGCAACGGGAACACCCGCAGGGCGATGTGCCCCACATAGGCCCAGAAGGACATATCGGCCGATGGCCTCACGAGCGGAATCACTAGCGGAATCAGAAACGTGGCCACAACGTTTATGATCACCAGGTACGACACAGTTTCGCTGATCTTTCCGCCCAGCCGTTCCGTAACCACTCCGGCGGCCGATGCCGTGGGGCAGATCAGGCACAGCATCGCGCTCTCCAGCACGATGCGCGCCGCGCCCTCGCCGGTGAAGGCCGTCACCGCCGCCAGCACAAGGAAGCAGGACACCTGGAACACCAGCGCCTTAAAATGCCATCGGCAGAACTTGATATCGTGCGGAGACACTTTCACGAATTGGAAAAACAGCAGGAAGGCAATCACGATCCGCTGCCCGTACGAAGCAATCTCGTGCAACACGGGCCCCGCCGGATGCATCGCCGGCGTAAAATGATATATAAGGTACGACGAAATCCCCAGCACGATGGCGGTTGGGAGCATTGCCGACTGAAGGGTGGAAACCTTCATTACTCCATCAGTTTCTTGTATTTGAAACGCTTGGGTTCGGCATCGGCGCCGAGGCGCATCTTGCGGTTCTCCTCATATTCGGCGTAGTTGCCCTCGAAGAACACCACCTTGCCGTCGCCTTCATAGGCCAGAATGTGTGTGGCGATGCGGTCCAGGAACCAGCGGTCGTGCGACACCACCACGGCGCAGCCCGCAAACGAATCCAAACCCTCCTCCAGCGCACGAATCGTGTTCACGTCGACGTCATTCGTAGGCTCGTCCAGGAGCAGTACGTTCCCCTCGTCCTTCAAAGTAAGCGCGAGATGAAGCCTGTTCCTTTCGCCTCCGGAGAGCACTCCGCACAGCTTTTCCTGATCGGCCCCGGAGAAATTGAACCTGGACACCCAGGCGCGGGCATTGATGTCGCGTCCGCCCATCCGCACCCATTCGGAATTCCCGGCAATCGTCTCATAAACGGAAAGGTCCGGGTCGATTGACCTGTGCTGCTGGTCGACATAAGCCAGCTTCACGGTCTCGCCAATCTCTATCGACCCGCTGTCGGGCTTCTCAATTCCCATAATCAGGCGGAAGAGCGTGGTTTTGCCGGCTCCATTAGGGCCGATGACGCCAACAATACCGGCCGGCGGCAGCTCGAAGCTAAGGTGCTCGAACAGCAGCTTATCGCCATATCCCTTGGAGACGTCGTTGAATTTAATCACCTTATTGCCCAGATGCGGGCCGTTGGGGATGTAAATCTCCAGGTTGGCTTCTTTCTGTTTTGTATCTGCCGATGCCAACTTCTCATAGGCCCCCAGCCTGGCCTTCTGCTTGGCCTGGCGGGCCTTTGGTGCCATCCGCACCCACTCCAGCTCGCGTTCCAGCGTCTTCCGACGCTTCGACTCCTGCTTCTCCTCAAGTGCCAGCCTCTTCGTCTTCTGATCCAGCCACGAGGAGTAATTCCCCTTCCAGGGAATGCCCTCGCCGCGGTCCAGTTCAAGTATCCAGCCGGCCACGTTGTCCAGGAAGTAGCGGTCGTGCGTGACGGCGATCACCGTGCCCTTATACTGCTGCAGATGCGCCTCCAGCCACTGGATCGATTCAGTGTCCAGATGGTTCGTGGGCTCGTCCAGGAGCAGCACGTCGGGCTGGCGCAGCAGCAGGCGGCACAGGGCCACGCGGCGGCGCTCACCTCCGGAAAGCGTGCTCACGAGCGCATCGGATGGAGGGCACTGGAGCGCGTCCATCGCCCTTTCCAGCTTGGAGTCGATTTCCCAGCCGTCCATATGGTCGATCTGCTCGGTGAGCTCGCCCTGCCTTTCGATGAGGGCGGCCATCTCCTCGTCGGACATCGGCTCCATGAACTTCTCCGAAATCTCGTTGTACTCCTTCAGGATGTCCATCACCTCTTGCACGCCCTCCTGAACCACTTCCAGTACGGTTTTGGTGGGGTCCATCTGCGGCTCCTGCTCCAGGTATCCCACGGAGTATCCGGGCGCCCACACCACCTCGCCCTTGTAGGATTTCTCCACTCCGGCGATGATTTTCAGCAGCGTGGACTTACCGGAGCCGTTAAGACCGATGATGCCGATCTTGGCGCCGTAGAAGAAGCTGAGGTAGATGTCCTTGAGGATGACACGGTTGTTCGTGAGCGTCTTGCCCACCCCGCACATCGAAAAGATTATTTTTTCGTCCGCCATATAATTATTATTCGAGATTAGGGTATATTCCCAAAACTACGAACCTTCGGTTCTATCCCTCCCAAACAAGTTTGGGCCCCTCCCGTTCACGAGGCCACGGGCGGCCACGGTTTTGGGAATATACCCTAATCTCTGTTATTATTTCTCAAAACATCTGTCAAGTTCTTCGGGGGTCATGTGCACGATGCTCTTCAGGAGGGGATCCGTGCCGAATTTTTCACGAAGGTAGGCCTGGCGCTCGTTGGCGTATTTGTGAAGGCCGCCGATGCGGTTCTGCCACGTCTGGTAGGTGTTGGTGCCCCAGCGCTTCTGGTTGCGGGGCATTTCGCCGTCCATTATTTCCACGAAGCGGTCGATGGCGGCGTTCACGTTGTCGCGGTTCCAGATATTGTGCATCTGGAACTCGAGGCGCTCAAGGAACAGGGCGCGGAAGTCCTTGTTCTTCATCAGGCCGCGGATGACGTCGGTCTGGCAGATCTTCTGCTGGGTGGGCTTCCAGTACACCATAAAGCCTTCCGCGCGGGGGCCGCTCATCGAAATATCCACGTCGTACAGCAGCCAGTGCCACTTATTGTCGATGTTGGGCGAGCGGAAGGTGCGCACGTTGCCGGCGTCGGTATTGCCCACGTAGGTCTCGCATATGATCCAGTCGATGAAGCTCTGGATGTCCATCCGGTCCTCCACCCACTTGTAATTCTCGGCAATCGACATATCGTGGCTCTTGATGTAGTTGAGGAAGTTGTTCCAGTCCTTGATGCTGCCGGCCTCGCAGTGGGCGTTGCCCTGGATAATGTCGATATGGTCGGTGGGCACGCCGTAATGCGATGCGATGAAGTGGCGGTTAACCTTCTCGCGAAGGAAGTAGACGCCGTAATACTCGCCGTTGATGTAGTACACGACGGGCCTGGTGGCCATATTGTCGATAAGGTCGTCCATCAGCACCGACGTAAGGTCGTCCTTAATCAGGGTGCCGTAGGCATCCTGGCCGCCGGTCCGCATCACGATGCAGTCGAATTCGGAGAAGTTGCGGTTGTCGAACAGTTTGTAGTTCAGCTTGGGGGTGCCGTACTGCCTCTTGAACTTGAACTTCATGCTCTTCTTGGAATTCATCCTGGAGTATCCGCCGAAGATGGATGCGCCGCAGTCGTACGAGAATCCAGCGCCGTATTTGGGCAGGAAGGTAAGGTTCGACTGACGGACCCACTTCTTCCAATAGTTTGCTCCCACGTAGGGGTATACCAGGCCTTCGCCCTCCGTTTCACCGGGAGGCAGCAGCCTGTACGGGCCCTGTGAATAAATGCCGCTTCCGGTGGAGAAAAGGCCCTCCGGAGCGCTCACAAGGCTAACGACGTCCATCGTATGGCCCTCATTCACCAGGAATGTCCAGGACGATACGGGGCTGCTCACGGCCCCATCCCTTATCGTCATCGCCCTGATAACCGAGGTCATGTCCAGATGGAAGGGCCCCGTATATTTCCGGGACGATGCCGTGGGCGCGGAGCCGTCGGTGGTGTAGCGGATTTCGCCATCGGCATAAAACTCAACCACAAGCTCGTCGATGTCGTCGTACTGGCCGGAAGGCACGCTGGCGATGGGGGCGATGGCAAGCTCCTTCACCCCGCCCGCATTGATGGCTCCGGGCGTCGGCGCACGGTAATACTGCCACGATGCGCTCTTCCCGTCGCGCCCCTTGCTCATCCCGGCAGGAATATCGCTGAGGCCGATAAGGTCGATGGTGTTCCCGTCCTTGTCGCAGAGCTCCAGCAGGGCGCTCTTGCGGAAGGAAAATCCCGCGGCGAGGGGCTTGCCGGTGGCATCGGCATAAATCAAAAGGCGTCCGCCTGCGGGGATGGTCTTGTCCGGGAAGGTGAAGAGGTGCTCCAGAGGCTTGTCGTCGGCCAGGGTATAGCCGTCCAGCGAGATGGGGGCCGATCCCCTGTTCACCAGCTCCAGCCAGCCGGAATTGTTCTCGGTGCCGGGCAGGGCCTCCGCGATGAAGAGGTCTCCAAGCCCCTCCGACGTGCGCGAGAGGGCATATTCGGCCGCTCCGGCGGCGTCATTGGAGTATCCCGGCGAAATGCTGAACGTGCCGATGAAAACCTTCCCGTCCCGGCTGATGAGGCTCTGGTCCTCCATCGTGCTCACGGGGCCGTATTCCCAAAGGATATAGCCGTCGCGGTTCGACAGGTACACCCAGTCCTCGCCGTTGGAAATATTGAACGGAGCCCGCAGGAAAGGCCCTTCCGCATTTTCCTTGTATGTCGATGAGCAATTCACAACCAGGTACTCGCCCGGCTCCAGCTTGGTCTTTGCGGGGAACTTGAACAGGTGCGGCGCCACCTCCTTGTCGGTGAGGCCCCATCCGGAGATGTCCACCGTCTTGTCGGAGCCGTTGTGTATCTCGATGTAGTCGACGAACTCGCCGTCCGGGTCCTGGTAGGCCGATTCATTATCGACCATTATCTCGCTCACATAGACTCCGGTGTCGTTCTTTTTGCGCCTGGAGTCCTTGTACGCGCGCTGGCCTTCCGGGGTGTTGGGGAAGCCGGGGGAGATGTTTTCCTCGTGGCGCTCGATGAATGTCCCGTCGCCCAGGGGCCTGCGGGTCACCGACTTATATTTCTTGTGCTTGGGATTGCTGACGATGTCCACCAGGGCGCCATCGGCATCCTTAAGATAGAACTCCGTGGCCTCCTCGATGCCCTTGATGTCGGAGAAAATCATGCACTCGCCCGCCTCGATCTCGTTTTTGAAAGGCTGGCGCCTGCGGCCATCGACAATGAGAAGATATCCCCTTATGTCGATGGTGGAGTCGGTGGGATTGCAGATCTCCACCCATCTGCCGGAGGCCATATATTCCGAGATGTAGATTTTCGATGCCGATTTGGGAAGTTCCATCGGGTCTTCGTTCACCCTTCCCCCGCAGCCCGGGAAGAGGGCCGTTACGGAGAGAAGCAATGTGAGACCGGGTACAAACATTTTCATATTGTCTGATGTTGCGGGCTTAGTCTTAGTCGCCCACCATAATACTGCGGAATGTGTTAATCTGCTCGCGGGTTACGCCGTGTTTCTTTATCAGATAGTCCTGGATTTTCTCAGCCAGGGTGTCTCCCTTGAAGTTTTCCTTGATGTACTGCACGCTGGGGGCGTAGTTGTACGGCATAACCGAGCAGCGGGTGTGGGACACGCGGCCCACGGCCATGCAGGTGAGCTCGTAGTCGCGGGCGAGGTCGTTCTCGCACACTCCCGCCATTCCGCCCAGCAGGAAGGCCAGCACGCCGGTGCGGTCGGCTCCCTGGGCGCAGTGGAAGTATACGTTGTCGCCCTTCTTGAGGCGGTCCACGATGCATGCGATCACAGGCCCGTACATGTTGCTCACGGTAATGGCGCCGAAGTCGGATATGGGGAAGTGATAGTGGCCCACATCGGCCCCCAGGGGGCTCTGGTCCATATCGTTGCCGGGGTAGTCGTCCGTGAGAAGAAGTTCGCGGTTGCTGCGGAGGTCCACGTCGGCGGTGATGCGAAGGTCGTCGTGAAGCACTTTCCAGCCGTCCCTGTTGAACAGGGTGTCGCGGTATCCGCCGCGGGCGTTGTCAAGGGCTGCGCCGCGGTACAGGCGGCCGTATTTCACAATGCGGCTGTCGTCCGTCACCATCCCGCCGAAGTCGCGGATGTTGCGCACATAATCGGCCCTGATCATCCTGCGTCTGCCCTCCACGAAGAAAGAGCCCTTCTCGTACTCCGTATTGGCCAGTATGTCCACCAGCGAATAATAGTACCTGCGTCCGGGTATAAGGTTGTAAACGGCACAGGAATGGCTCCTGGGGGAAATATGCTCTGCGTGAACGGGCACCAGATCGTACTCGTTCTCGCGGATTTCCAGCACCACCTCGTTCCAGAACGGGGAATAGTCCCAGCGGAACACCACGGGCTCCGGCTTGTCCCACCGCGAATACCGCTCCGGTATAATCGTGGTGATCATAGTGTATCCGTAGTCCTTGGTATCGTACTCCGAATTGTCCAGGTACCGCCGCATCACGTCGTTCTCGATGATAACCATCCGCGGCACCATCTGCGCCCGCGCCGCCGTCGGGAGTCCCGCCAGCACCACAATGAACAATATCGCCTTATATACTCTTCTCATCGTTCCTTGCATATATCCTGCAAATTTACGGATTATTCCCCCAACATCCAAGCGCGTGCGCCAACACACCTCCACACATACTATGTGTAGAAGCGAATGTGCTCTGCAGTGCGTTCTGTGGCTGTTTGGTCGCAACACATAGTATGTGTAATGTAGCTCTGGGGGCCCGTACTGGGGGTCACACATACTATGTGTAGAAACAAATGTGCCCTGCAGTGCGTTCTGTAGCAGATTGGTCGCAACACATAGTATGTGTAATGTAGCCCTGGCGGCCCGTACTGGGGGTCACACATACTATGTGTAGAAACAAATGTGCCCCGCAGTGCGTTCTGTAGCAGATTGGTCGCAACACATAGTATGTGTAATGTAGCTCTGGGGGCCCGTACGGGTTATCACACATACTATGTGTAAAAGCGAATGTGCCTTGCAGTGCCCTCTGTGGCAGGTTGGTCGCAACACATAGTATGTGTAATGTGGCCCTGGCGGCCCGTGCGGGGTATCACACATACTATGTGTAAAAGCGAAAGTGCCCTACAGTGCGTTCTGTTGGGGATTGGTCGCAACACATAGTATGTGTAGTGTGGCCCTGGCGGCCCGTGCGGGGTATCACACATACTATGTGTAAAAGCGAAAGTGCCTTGTAGTGCGTTCTGTGGCAGATTGGTCGCAACACATAGTATGTGTAATGTGGCCCTGGCGGCCCGTGCGGGGTATCACACATACTATGTGTAAAATCGAATGTGCCTTGTAGTGCGTTCTGTTGGGGATTGGTCGCAACACATAGTATGTGTAATGTGGCCCGGTGGGCCAGCGCGCACGAAAAAGCCCGGCGGGGAGGCCGGGCGATTGAGTTATTCAACCGGAGTGACGTAGACGGGCCGGATGAGGGCGCCGTAGTAGCGGCCTATCGTCCAGCGGCCTGCGGTTTCCTCGTAGGGGTCGAGGCCAAGGCAATAGGCACCGTCGGGGCCGCCGTCGTCGCCCTCGCTGAGGGAGGAGGTCCAGTAATAGCCAAGGACGTTCACCTCTTCAGGATTCTTGTCGATGATGCGGCCGCCCAGAGGGAAGAAGACGCTGGAGCCGTCTTTCTTGTATGTTACGCGGAAGCCGGAGATTTTGTTGCCGTAGATGTTGTTCACGTCGGTGAGTTCGTCGTATTCCCACTCATAGTCCGGAAGCTTCTGTGTGTACAGAAGGGCCAGGACCTCGTTGATCGTGGGCATACGCCAGTTTCCTTTGAGATGCCTCTTGGCGGCGTCGTCCGAGTTAACGAGCGTCACCCTGTTGTCGACGCTTTTGCTTCCGCCCCACCAGTCGTCCTGAGAGGACTTGCAGTATTTGGTGAATTCCAGGCCAAGGGGATCGGCATACTTGTATGTGCCCCAGCTATAGCCTTCCATCTTGGTTTCCGTTTCGCCCCAGGCGTAGTAATTGCCGTATTCCGCCTCATCAGTTGCGCCAAGGTTGAAGTTGGCCCATTTCACCCAGTTGCCGTCGACCTGGATGTTAAGGTCGATGGCCATAGGCATAATAACTTCGTGGTTATT
>JAILDI010000064.1 GCA_024689525.1 Bacteroidales bacterium | reverse complement strand
TATGCTAAATCTTTTCATTGTGCCTAGAATTTAACTGAAAGTGAGAATACTGCCGATTTGGTAATAGGGTAGGAAGTGGCGCCCACCTCGGGATCCCAGCCCACGGGATAGTGGCTGAAGGTGAAGAAGTCGGTGAGAGTGGCAGCCAGCCTGAGGTCTTTCACGCGGGCCTTCTGCATCCACTTTGAGGGGAAGGTGTAGCCCAGGGTGATGTTCTTAACGCGCAGGTATGCGCCGTTGATGATCCAGTAATCGGAGTAGGCGTAATTGCCCATTGTCGATGTGGAACCGCCCGAAACCCAGGAGTAACGCGGGTATTTGGCGTTCTCGTTCTGCTGGACTGTGTTCTTGTAACTCCAGGAAGCACCGCCCGCGAGATATGTGGGGAAGTTGTACACCTGGCCGCGCAGGGGCTGTACCATATAGTCGTTGAGGTAGCCGTTGCGCTTGCCCACGCCCTGGAGGGTGAGGTTGAAGTCGAATCCCTTCCAGTACAGGTCGATGTTTCCTCCGAAATTGAAGTGCGGCAGCGAGGAGCAAAGGACAACACGGTCCTGCTCGGCGGTGATCTGCTCAGTTCCGCCCATCGCATCGGCAATGTTCACATACTTCACGTCGCCGGGATATTGGGTGCCGAGGGTGGGGGAGGCATCGACCTCTTCCTGGGTCTGGAACAGACCGTCGGACTTGTATCCGTACCAGGACTGGTATTCGTAGCCTTCCTTGATGATCTTGCCGCTGGAGATGACCTCCTTGCCGGAGATATCGCCCATAATGGATACGTCGTCGGAGAGGTTGAAATTTAGTTTGTAGGTGAAGTCGTCGATGGTGTCCCTCCATCCGAGGGAGATTTCCCAGCCCTTGGTGTGCATCTCGCCCAGGTTGTCATAGGGATTGGAAAGGCCGATGACTGGAGCCACGGGCACCTCGATGAGCATCCCGCTGGTTTTCTTGTAATACCAGTCGCCGGTGAAGCTGAGGCGGTTGTTCAGGAGCGTCAGGTCCAGGCCGATGTCGAAGGTCGATGTGCTCTCCCAGGTGAGGTCGGGCACGATTGCACTGCCCTGGGCATAGCCGGTGATGGATGTGGCTCCATCGCCCACATAGCCCACGGGGTGGCTCACTGAGAGCATCGACTGATAGGGATAATATCCGCCGATGCGCTCGTTTCCGAGCTCGCCGTACGATGCGCGCAACTTACCGTTGTTGATGACCTTCTTCAGGGACTGCATGAAGGCTTCCTCGGAGAACTGCCATCCTGCCGATGCCGACATGAAGGTTCCCCAGCGGTAATCCGGGGCGAAACGGGAAGTGCCGTCGCAGCGGATATTGCCCTGCACATAGTAGCGTGATGCGTAATTGTACATCAGGCGGCCGAAGAAGGAATTCCTGGCCAGCTCGTACACGCTTTCGGAAGTGGCAGTTGCCGTGGAAGGGTTGCCGGCCTTCAGGTCCTCGATGAGGGCGTTGGGGAAGTCGGAGTTGCCGGCCACGATGCTCTTGCTGGAGGTGTAGTAGTTCTCATAACCAGCCATCGCACCGACATTATGCACGCCCGCGAAGGTCTGCTGATAGTTGGCATAAGCCTGAACGGTTCCGGCGTAGCGCCAGCCCCTTGTTTCCTCCAGAGTGGTGGTGAGGGCCTCGGAGATGTATTTCTGGCTGCTGAATTCGTCCTTGTAATAATATGGAGTCTGTCTCTGGAAATCGCTGGAGTTGGTGAAATACAGCATAGGGGAGTACAGCACCGTGAGCGTCAGGGCCTTGACGGGCTTGGCTTCAAGCTGGAACTTGCCGGTGGCCTTGAAGGTGTCGGTGTTCACCTCGCCGCCGCTCATCAGCGCAGCGTAGATGTTGCTTCCGTCCTTGCCTGGGGCGTAATTGCCGTTGGTCCAGACGGCAGGGTAGATGGCGGGCATATAGCGCATTTTCAGAGCCGGAGAGCTGTGGGGCGATACCTTATCGACATATACCAGAGAAATGTCGGTGGATACCGTGAGCCAGTTGTAGATGCTAAGGTCGTTGTTAAGCCTGGCGGTGTAGCGCTTCCAGCTGTTGTTAGCCTTGTAGAGGCCCTGGACGTCGTCCATGCCGATGCTCACGCTGGAGCGGAGCTTGTCGGCCGATGCGGTGAATTTCAGGTTGTGACTCTGGCGGAGGGCCTGGTTCTTCATCACAAGGCCCATCCAGTCGGTGTTGGGATAGTCGTCCGGGTCGGCGGCATTAAGCTGCCAGTAGTTCTCCACCAGGGCCTGGTCGTAGGCCTGGTACCAGCCGGAACCGGGAAGGTCGTTGTACTTGAGTTCGTTCACGGCGTCCATATAGCTCACCGCATCCATGTATTTGGGCATGCGGGTGGGCGTATCGACACCAAGGGAATACGAATAGCTGATTCCGCTCTTGCCCTTCGCCGCACGCTTGGTGGTGATGAGGATGACGCCAGCCGCGGCCTGCGAACCGTAGATGGAGGCCGATGCCGCATCCTTCAAGACCGTGAGGTTCTCGATGTCCTCAGGATTCACGTCGCTGAGCGAACCGGGAACGCCGTCGATGAGGATGTACGGATCGGTGGAACCGTCGGTCATCGAGGTTATGCCTCGCACGCGAATAGTGGCCTCGGCGCCCGGAGCAGAATTGCTCCTGGTAACGGTGACGCCCGGAATTGCACCCTGCAGAGCCTGTGAAATGGTGGCTGTCCTGCGCTGGGAAATATCTTCTCCGCCTACGGTGGAAAGGGCTCCCGTGAGGTCCTTCTTCTTTATGGTCGAATAGCCGATGACAACTGTTTCCTCAATCATCTGGGAATCGTCCTGAAGCACGATATCGAAGACTGTGCGTGAGCCGATTTCCAGAACCTGGTCGGAGTATCCAAGGCAGGAGACAGTAAGAGTTGCTCCCGCACCGGGCTTCAAGCCCAGATTGAGGGTGAAGTTGCCGTCGATGTCAGCCACAGAGCCGTTCTGGGTGCCGGTGACGTATACATAGGCTCCGGGAACGGGGAGCCCGTTTGCATCCTTCACCAGGCCGCTCAGTTTGACGCCCTGTGCGTACAGGATGTTGCCGGCCGTAAGAAGGCTCAGCAGAATCAGAATGATTT
>JAILDI010000229.1 GCA_024689525.1 Bacteroidales bacterium | reverse complement strand
TCTATCCCTTTAACGTCATCATACTCAGGCACTTTCACTTTTAAGCTTCTTGATAATAACGACAATATTATAATCGAGAAGCACAAAAACAGTGTCACTCTTGAGAATGGTAAATACTACACCACACCGACGATTTCTGTCGACGGAACGGTATTCATTTTTGACGATGATGATAAAGTCGACCAGGCAAAGTTCTTTAAGACGAATGGTACCACTATTGACTATACTAAGGGCTCAGTAATTGATTTGAATGCTCTTGAGGATGGAACAAAATGGTGTATTCTTCCTACGTCAAACGATTGGTCTAAAAAAGGCCAGCCAGTGTGTTTACAAGTATTTAAGGGTGGTAATTTTGTTTCAAGTACTGAAGCGGTATGGCTATATCGCAACTTCTCGTTTGATACAACCGAAAGTTCCTTAAAGACTGATTATAGAGTATATGTCTATATGAGTGATTCTCAATGGTCTTATTGGGGTACAACTGTTGTAAAGTTTACAACTTGGGGGGATATCTCAACACCCGTAACGAATGCTATAATGGAAAGGAATGTCGATGATAACGGTTACATTGTTTATCATGAACTTTCCGCAACAAATTACGGTAAAACAGTAAAGTATCGTTTTTATAATGAGAATGATGCTGGTTGGGAATCCAAGAATGAAGATGGTGTTGTTTTAAATCGCGATATTTGGGGCGCGAATCTTTAATTCTTTCTTAATATCAACGAAACAGACTTTTTTAGGGCGACCCACACGGGTCGCCCTGATTGTTTCTGCGAACCAGACCCGCAATTGCTTTTTTGGATAATTAGTCGTAGCTTTGTGGGGTATGGGGAAGGGACGCATCATATTGGTTTTGGCGGGCGCGATGGTCGGCGTAGGCATCGGCGTGAGCGGGTGCGGGACGGTGGTGGGAGGGGTATCGCAGGGGGCCAGGACGTATGACACCGGGTATGGGACGATAACGGAAAGTGAGAAGACATCGTCCATATCTGACGTGCCCATCGACAAGACTATTTCCCAGTACACTAACATCTACGATTATATCAAAGGCAAAGTGCCAGGCGTGGTGGTGACCGGAGACAAAATCCTCATCCGCGGGATAAGTTCCATAAACCTTTCCAACGAGCCGATATTCGTGGTGGACAATGTGGTTGTGGACAATGTCAAATGGCTCAGCCCCATCGATGTGAAGTCAATCACGGTCCTGAAGGACGCATCAGCCTGCGCCATCTACGGTGTGCGCGGAGCCAATGGAGTAATCGTAATCACAACCAAAGATGGCCGATAATTATCTGGAGCGCAGGGAGCAGGAGCTCAACGAGAGGGGCCCCGCCAGGAAGCGCATAGTGAACAATCCGTCGCTGGATTCGCTTATCAAGCGTACACGCAGTTATCGCGGGTATGACCCCCAGCGCATCGTAACCAAAGAAGAACTTAGGTCGATGGTGGCGGCAGCGCAGCTCGCCCCCTGCGGGATGAACCGTCAGGAGCTCCGCTACCGCCTTGTAACCTCGGAGGAGGCCGATAAGATACTCCCCCACATCAAACTGGGCGGGGCACTCCCGGAACTCCACCTCCCCTTCCCCGGCACCGAGCCGCGCGCGTTCATCGTCATATGTTCCACCGTGGAGGAGAGCCGCATCGTGGACATGGACCTTGGCCTTGCCGCGCAGAATATCCTCCTCAAAGCCACGTCAATGGGCCTCGGGGGCATCTTCATCCTCAATTTCAAGGTCGATGAGATCGCGCAGGGCCTCGCGCTTCCACTGAAGCCGCTGGCCGTTATCGCCATCGGCAAACCGGCGGAAAACATCTACATCACCAGGGTACACAAAGACGCCGCCCTGGCGTATTATCGCAAAGACGGCGTTCATTTCGTTCCGAAACTGGAACTGGAAGATATCCTGATATAAAGGACCGGCTCCTACTGCTCAAACACAACGGATGAGAAGGCGGGCAGCGTGACGGTGGAGCCGCTCACGGATACCTTGCCGTTTGCCACCACGATCTTGGACAGTTTGTCCGAACCGCGGGAGACGGACACGTCCGCACCGGAGAAGTTGTGCAGGACGAGCACCTTCTGCGAGGAAGCCGTCATGTACCATGCGGCCACTGCGTTGTTGCCGCTGGGAGTGGGCTCCATCGTACCGGATGCGAGGGCCGCATTGGTGTTGCGTGCATAGGCAAAATGCCTGTACAGCTGCAGCAGGGAGCGGTTGTCGGCCGCCTGCTCGCTCACCGACATTCCATCGGCCAGGATGCTCTTGTCGAAACTGCACCACGATGACGGCACGGACTTGCCTTTCTCCCAATAGATGGGCTGGCGGACATTCTCGTCGCCGCTGTTCTTCACGCCCCAGTAGCCCAATTCCTCACCCTGGTAGATGAAGGGCTTGCCGGGCGATGTGAGCAGCACGGCCGCAGCCAGACGCTTCTTCTGGTCGTGGTTGCCAAGCTCGGAGGCCACGCGATTTTCGTCGTGGTTGGAGAGCTTGATGGCATCGATCATACCGGAAGAATGGTTGTACTTGCGGGCGTTGTAACCATTCTGGTAGTTGGAGATGATTCCCTGTACGGAATTCGCGAAGTCAATACCCTTGCCGTTGTTGATTCTGTCCTTGAGGGTGCCGTAGTAGGCGAAGTCGAAGCAGGAAGGCAGGCCCTTGTAGTAGGGTCCAACCACGGAGGCGTTCCGGTCGTAGGCCTCGCCCACCATATAGAAGTCGCCCTGGCCACCGTTGGCCTTGTAGGTGGCGTTGCAGTGGTCGTACCAGGCCGACAGGAAGGCCACGTTGGCATCCGTGTGGCACTGGTAAATCCACATCACTGCATCCAGGCGCAGGCCTCCGATGCCCATCTTGATCCACTTGTCGGCAGATGCCGCAAGGTCGATGAAGGCAGGGGAAGTAGCGCAGGCCGTGTACGGGCCATAGTTGAGGTCCGGCATGGAGCCGTCGAAGCTGCCGAAGTAGTAGCTCACCTTGGTGGTGAAGATGATGTCGTTGGCCGCATCGCCCTTCACCAGGGTCTTGGGAGTTCCGAAGGCAATGGCCTGGTCTCCGGCCTTGGCGCCCCACTTGTGGTTGCCCCACTCGGAAGCGTGGTCTTTCACCAGCACGCCCCAGTCGTTCTTGACATTGAGGGTTATCTCGTACACATTGTCGCTCTTCTTGTACATGCGGTGGGCATTGTTGTCGAAGATGAACCAGCTCACCGAAGTGTCGGTATTGTCGCTCTGGGCCGATGCCGTGGTCTGGGTAACCGTAAGCTTGGGGGCCGATGCGCTGGTAACATCCAGCTCGAAGTGCAGGAGTCCGGTGTATCCGGCATTGCCGATAGCCACGGAATGCCATCCGCCCATATGCGGATCCTTCTGGCCTGCGAAATTATCGACCTTCCCCGCCGCCACATCGGCAGTATAGTCGTCCGAGAACACATAATACTGCCTGTAAGTCTCATCTCCGGCCTTGGCCTGCTTGAACCATTCGCACTGGTCGCCGGAGTGGTTGAGCACATAGTCCAGATAGATGACGATATTCTTCTCCCTGGCCTTGTTGATGAGCTCCTGGAGCTTTGCCTCCGCCTGGGCCGCGGTGGCGTTCTTGCCGCCGTACCTGGGATTGATGGAGTAGTAGTTCTTGATATCGTAGGCGTGGTAGCTCTGGGACTCCTGTACGGGCGACAGCCACAGCGAAGTGGCGCCGATGGCATCCAGATAGTCCAGATGGTCGATGATGCCCTGGAAGTCGCCCCAGCCGTCTCCGTCACTGTCGGCAAACGAATAGACGTTCAGCTGATAGGCGATGTTTGCTTTCTTTGACGATGGCGCCAGGCTGGCATTGTAGTCGCCCTGAAGGTCGCCTCCGACCACCGGTTTGCCCTCATCGGCATGGGTGAACTTGCTGCCCGCCTTGAGGATGTAGGCAATCTGGTTGGTAGGGGCGATGTACATGTCGTACACGCCAGCGGCAATCTTGATGTTGCCGCCGCGGGATGTGAGGATAATCTTGGCACCGGCGGTTACGGTAGTCTTGGTGTCCGCCGCACCGGTTCCGAGGTTTTCCGCCCAGTCCTTGTTGTTGCGGAACTTGAACTCGTCGGAGGCGTTGACGGTGACGTCGAAGATGGCGTGCCAGTCTCCGCTGGACTTCATTTCGAAATCCTTGTCCCAGGATGAGCCGTTGATCTTGCCAACCAGCGACCAGGTGCTGGACTTTGTGAATCCGCCCGCTTCCGCGGGGTCTTTCTTGCAGGATGTGAGGGCTGCGAGTGCAATCAGAAGCACATAAAATGTCCGTTTCATATTCTGTAAGGTTTAATTCAAAGCAAATACTACCGAACTGTATGCAGGCAGGGTTACGGTTGTGCCGCTTGCAACGTCGCCGCTCACCGTTACGCTGCCGTTGGTTACGAGGATCGTGGATGTGGTGGCGTTCTCCGTGGGCCAGCGCTTGGACTCGATGGTGCCGCCGGAGAAGTTGTGCAGGACGAGGACGACCTTGCCCGAGCCGTCGTTGGCGTGCAGGTACCAGCCGGCCAGCTTGCCGCCGCAATTGTCGGCGCTGTCGGCCTCCGGCCAGCCGTCGGCCAGGGCCGCATTCACGCTGCGGGCATAGCCGAAGTGGCGGTACAGCGACAGCAGCGAGGTTTCATCGGCCGCCTGGCTTTCCACGGAAATCGAAGGCTTGAGCATATCCCAGTCGACCTTGTTGGACACGCCCTTGGCTGCCGCCGAGCTCTTGGACGCCGTCCAGAGGATAGGCGTGCGCACATATTCGTCGCCGCCGGCCTTGGTGCCCCAGTAGCCCAGTTCCTCACCCTGGTAGATGTACGGACGGCCCGCTGCGGTGAGCAGTACAGCTGCCGCCAGACGGATCTTGGGTTTGTAGTTGCCAAGGGTGGAGGCGGTGCGGTCTTCGTCGTGGTTGGCCAGTTTGGGGGTCGATATTGCATCGGCGCGTACTCCCCTGTGGTTGTTCCAGCGGTAAGGCAGCGAACCGGGGAACGTCTGGCCGTATCCGGCGCCGTAGATGTTCTCCCCGTTCAGGCATTCGCGCACATCCCACCAGAACTGGAACTCGAACAGGGCGGGAAGGCCGCTGTAGAACGGCGTGCAGTCTCCGTCGCCGGAGAGCACTTCACCCACCATGAAGATATTCTCGTCCACAATGCCGGTGAGGCCAGCACGGGCGCTCTTGTTCTCCTTGTAGATCTTGTTCGCAGCCTGGTAGAAGGCATTCCAGAAGGTCTTGTTCTCCGGACCGGTTTCGTTGGCGTAGATGTGCTTCACGGCATCCAGGCGGAAGCCATCGACACCCATCTTGAGCCATTTCTCAACGCCGTGCATTATGGCCTTGAAGGCGTCTGAATTCTGGCAGGTCGATGCCGGGCCGTAGTTGAAGTCCACGAACATTCCGGTGCCGAACTCGGTGTAATAGTAGTAGAGTTCTCCGCCGGGCATCACGATGGACTGCACGGCGTCCGGATTATCGTCCGAATATAGCGTATGGGCCACGCCCAATTTCAGCTGGTCGCCGGTCTTGTTGAAGCCCCACTTGGTCTTGCCGGTCCAGACGTCCTGCCTGGTAGTGCGCACAAGGCAGCCCCAGTCGCTCTTGTAGTCCAGCACCAGGGTGTATTTGTTGGTGCCGTTGTCCACAAACTGGGTATAGGTGCCGCCGCCCCAATAGAGGTAACGCTCCGGATTATTGTATGTGCCGGTGGTTGTGACCGCAGCGTCCGTTTCCGTCACCGTGATGGCGGGAGCCGAGGCGTTAGACCAGTCAAGGTCGATCTTATATCTCTTCTGGCCTGTTCCGCCGATGAGCACCGGGAACCACTTGTACTGGTTGTAGCCGTAGTTCGAAGGCACCTGGGCAATCTTGCCCGCAGCCACATCGGCCGCAGGATCCTTGGACAGGGAATAGTAGTTCCAGTACGGGCTCTTGGTGCCGTTGTCCTTCACGTCCTTGAACCAGACGTTCTGGTCGCCGGAGTGGTTCATCACATAGTCCATGTAGATGCGGATGTTGTGCTGATGGGCCTTGGTGATGAGTTCCTGGAAGTCTTCCTCAGTGCCGAAGCGCTTGTTCACGGCCTCATAGTCCGTGACATCGTAGCCGTGATAGCTCTGTGCGGGCTGGATAGGGCTCAGCCACAGGGCGGTGACTCCGAGCTTGTCGAAGTAGTCCAGTTCGGAAATGATGCCCTGGAAGTCGCCGTAGCCATCGCCGTTGCTGTCCTTGAAGCTGAATACGTTCACTTGATAGGTGAGGCCGGACATCTTCTTGGAAGGAGCCAGATTGGGATCGTAGCTGCCGCCGGTGCTGAAGTCCGGCTTGCCCTCCGATTCGTGGGTCCATGCGCTACCCGCAGTGAGGATGTATGCAATCTTATTCTCGACCGACAGGTAGATGTCATATGTTCCGGAGGTCGATAATTTGATGTTTCCGGCGCCGTTGGAAAGGCTGAGCCTGGTGTTCAGGGAGGCCAGGTTGCCTTCCGTGTCGGAATACTCGCCATAGCCCAGGTTGATGTCCCACTTGCGGTTCTGGCGGAACTTGAACTGCTCGCCTGCCGCGATGGACACTTCGCGGGCCACTTCCCAGTAGCCTTCCGTGTCCATGGGGAAGTCGTAGTCCCACTTGGTTCCGCCCAGGGTGCCGATTATGGTCCAGCTGCTGGAGCCGAATTCCATCTTGTCCGGCTCCGTACCCGTGGCGGTTACGCCGGGATTGGACGGATCGTCCACCTGGGTGACCTTGGTGCCGTCCCACACGAAGTACATGGTGTTCAGGATGGTAAGGTCGCTCCACAGGGGGTCGGTCTCGTCGGGAGCGGGATACTGGCTTTCACCGGCATTGTTCAGGACGAGGTTGATGCCGCCCACGCCGCTGAATCCGGACGCCTCCCAATATGTCCAGGTGTAGTTGCCGAACTTCCTGGTTCCGGCCGCATAAGTTCCGGGCCAGGAGCCGTTGGGCTGCATGGCGCCGCCCGCCGCATATACATAAAGGTAGGGCTTGGTCCACTTGGAGTTGTTGAGGATATAGATACGGACGTTCTCTCCCACTTCGCTGGCGGCCACGGCATCTCCGTGATTGAAGTCCGCGCCGGCTTCCAGCACGTACATGATCATGAAGGTGGGATGAAGGTAAAGGTCGTACTTGCCGGCGGGCAGCTTGAAGTTGCCGCCGTCATCGGCCACCTTGTATCTGGTGTCCAGTTCCGGCATGCCCTTTCCGGCGCCAAGGTTGGTTGCCCAGTCCTGGTCCTTGCGGAATTTGAATTCCTCCCCTGCCGCTACGGTTACGTCGAACGCGGCGATCCAGCCGTAGGTGGACTCCTCGTACATGGGGTGGTCCGCCGTGCCTTCCGTCTGGCCCCAGTTCAGGCCCTCGATGCTGCCGGTGACGCCCCAGTCACTGTCGACCACAAAATCCGACTTGGGCACGTACACGGAGCTGTTGTCCGGGGCTTCCGGCTCTGTGGGATCGTCCGGACGGCCCTCTCCCTTTGCGCCCTGCGCCACGGCAAGGTTGATGCTTGCCAGGGCCCTGTTGTCGGCCACGGTTATAGTGGCAAAACGTTTGGCCGATGTTGTGTTGGCCTGTGCGGTTACAGTTATGACGCCCTGGCCGCTTTCTCCCTGGGACGGATCCACGCTTATCCAGGAATCCGACGGGGTTATGGTCCAGGCTTCGGAATTGGTCTTGAGGGTAAAGGTAAGGGATTCTCCCGCACCCTCGAAGGCGAGGGCCGTGGGAGTCGCTTCAAATGTCACTTTGTCGTCGTCCTTTTCCTTTTTGCAGGAAAAAAGCAATGCGGAGCAGACTGCAAGTGCAATGAGAACGTATCGTTTCATACTACTTTATTAGTTTTAGGACTTCAATTATACTAATAATTGAGCGCAAAAACAACAGTTTTGCCGATTAAGCCGACGGACGGAGCAAAAACAATGAAGGCCGCCCTTTTCAGGCAGCCTTCAATTGTCAGTTGCTTGAGATTAAGACTTACTTAGCCTCAATAACAAAGTACATAAGGGTAGGATAGAGAGTGATGTCGTAGGTACCGGCAGTGATGTCCATATCGCCACCGCCCTTGGTTACATCGATTTCCTTGCCAAGTTCTAATGCGCCGCCGCCCAGGTCATAGTCACCCCAGGTGTCGTTGCCACGGAATTTGAACTTACCGTCGGAAAGGCCAAGACCCTTGATCTCCCACTTCTCGGGGTCGTCGGAAACCTTGGTGAGGTCGGTGTCGGCATCCCAGCCACCAGCGGTAGCGGTACCGATGATACCCCAAGAGGTTGCACCTGCCATTGCTTCGTTAACCTCACGCTGAGGAGTTTCCTCACCACCATTTTCGGGATCTTTGTCCTTTTTGCAGGAAACTGCCAGAATGGCTGCTGCAGCCATCAGAACATAAACAAACTTTTTCATTTTAAATAAGAGTTAATTGTTAATATTTTGTTTAGTACACTATTCCGTTTTTGGGGCCGTAAGTTTAGCAATTATTTTTCAAATAAACAAGTTAACGGTCTATTTTGCCGATGAACGGCATCATTCCGCCGCCCAAAAAGCACAAAGCGTTTGGATGATTAAAAGAAATGTTATACTTTTGCAAAAAGTGTTATCATTATGAACTCATCTGCATCAATTAAAATACAAACCGCATTCAGGCTGGACGCGATTCTGCTGGAGAGACTCAAGCGTCAGGCAAAAAGCATTAACCGTTCCCTTAACAGCTACGTGGAAACGATTCTTTTCAATGCGGCAGAACGGGAACTCCCCAGGATGCCGGAAGGCTTTGAGATATCCGAAGAAATCAAAGAATTGTGCGGATTCATAGAACTTGAAACGCCCACAAAAGAAGAACTGGAGAAAGACCCTAAACTTGAACGGATATGGCACAAGTACTTGGCCGAGTAAAACTCTTTCTGGACACGAACGTCCTTCTCGACGTTCTTGTCAAACGCGAAGGAACGGTTTTCGCCGCCGCAATCCTGGAAGCGGCCAGGAGGAGCAAGGTGGAACTCGTAACCACCACCCAGTCATTTCTTGACGCAGCATATGTAATGCGCAGCGCTGCTCACAGGGAAAAGTATAACAAATTTTTATCCTGGATGCTTAACAACACCAATGTCGAGTATCTTGACACTTTCGATTTGAAGGAAGGCGCAGACTCCGGTGGCGCAGACCTGGAAGATGAGTCGCAAGTGGCCCACGCCATATCATCGGCCTGCGACTACTTCATCACTTCGGATAAAGGACTTCTTAAAAAGGATATTCCGGGAATGGCTTTCGTCACCCCGAAAGATTTGGTCGACAGAATGAAAGCAGCCGGGGCTTCCGAGTAGGAAGCTCCGGCCGCATTGGTTAATAGAGGAACAATTGTTACTCCTCAATGAAGCATAACATATATGTCGGGAACAGATAGATGGTGTAAGTACCTTCGGTGATTTCCATGTCTCCGCCGCCTTTGGACAATTCGAAAGCAGCATACGTCGTCACGCTTCCACCTCCAAGATCGTATGCAGCCCAAGTATCATTGCCGCGGAACTTGAACTTGCCGTCAGTCATTTTCAGGTCCTTGACTACCCATATTTCAGGATCGGCTGAAATCTTCTGCATATCCTGATCATAATCCCAGCCGCCTTCTGTAGCAGTTCCTATCACACCCCAAGTCTCCGCTCCTGCCATTACTTCATTCTGCTCCTTACCGGAGAGGTCGACATCGGTGTATGAAGGATAGAACTCAACTGCCGCTTCTTCAACATTGTCGTCTGTAATCTTGAAGAAGAAGTGCTTGTCAATAGTCTGGTTCTTGAGGAGATCAAAATTCTCCAACTGATTACCGCCATTGTTGTTATTGAGAATGAAATTCACGACTTTGCCACTGGTCTTCGCTCCAAGGTCAAAATACACATAATCCTCAACCTTACCGGAAGGTACCATGCCCGGCCAAGCGCCGAACAGATCAGTTGCATCACTTAATCCTTCTCCCCAGGCATAAAGCGTAAGAGCTTCACTGTAGATGGGCGACGACGTAGCATCCACGAACAAACCATATCCTTCCAGTTCGGGTTTCTTGATTCGTTTCTTGTTCTCATTGAAAGGAATCAGCGTGAACTTTTCAACCGTGATATGATTCTCAGAGTCCACACCGCCATAGTCCAGATCAGCATTCAATGTCATGCGCACGGCGGCTTCAAAAGATACCTCATCGCCCACTTTACAGCCAAGCAATGCCAGAGATCTGGAAACCTCGGCTGCGGTTGCTGTGAGTTTCGTGCCGCTGAGTTTGGACTTCACAACCTTTGAAACAGGTTTGCCGTCGAGTTTCACAATTGCCAGAGTATAGGTGGCGTATTTGTTGTTTACATTCAGTTCGCCGGCCGTAAAATCGGCAGATAGGCCATTTGCGGAACCCGAACCGTTTGTAAGCACAGGAGCCGTGGATGCAGACTCGTCCACATATACCTTCTTGCCGTCACAGGAAGCAATAACTACCAGAACGGACAGAAGAGTTAAAATTGATAATATCTTTTTCATATCCTTGGAATCTATTAATAGCCTTCGTTCTGCTTTAGATTGGTATTCGCAACCAGATCGGTAGTAGGAATGGCGAAGATGTTACGGGTTGCAGGGAAATTGGCGCCTTCAGCGACACCATTCTTCCAGGCCCAGTTATAATTATTTTCGCCACCGAACTTACCATAGCGCACGAGATCCATACGGCGACGGCCTTCGAAGTAAAACTCACGGCTCCATTCGTCAAGTATATCGTTTAATGTGTAGGCTGTCTTAGCTGTTGCATGAGACCGGGCCCTCAGAGTATTCAGGAAAGTAATACCTTCCGCAGTTGCTTTACCGCTGTTCTGACGTGCAGTAGCTTCCGCATAGGTCAGATAGGCCTCGGCAACACGCATAAAGAATACATCCGCGTCGGTGAATTTTGAATCATGCGGCTGAGAACCGTCAGAGTAAAAGTTCACAAACTTAGCGACGGAGAATCCCTCTTTGAACTCGGTGGTCTTCTCTATTTCTAACGTACGGCCCACTCCCCAGAAAATAGCGCGGTCGTCACCTGCGAAGGCTGTCATTCTATAAGATTCGATATTGGGAACAGTACCCGTAGGGATGAACTTACGCACAAGATCGGGACGGGCGCGATTACCGCCCCAGCCCTGAGATGAACCATTGCTGGCGGCTGGCTGAAGGGGATTGGCTTTCATATCTTCGTTGAAGGTAGAAGCAATGAGGAAGAAACTTCCGCCGTAGCTGGTAGTTGTCAAGCCATCGCACAAGCAAGGCCAGATTGCTTCAACCGACGCTCCGCTTTCACCGTTATCGGCCATAAAGAGCTTTTGGTAAGCACTCCAAGTATGGCTGACTGCTCCAGAATTGACTGTCGTCGATTCAGTATAAAGCTTATAAGGGGAATCAATGACCTTTTTGGCATAGGTTGCAGCGTCGGCCCAGCGACCTTCCTCGCCGGTATAAACTGCCCAGTTAAGATAAAGACGGGAAAGAAGCATCCAGCACGCAGCTTTATCCAGACGGCCGTAGCCGGAATCAGTAGACTTCTTGGGAGCTGGATCTGACAATTCCGGTTCAATCTCAAGAAGCTGGGTCTCAACCCACTTCATAACGTCCGCACGGCTTTTCTGCTGGGGCGGATCGGAAGCCACTACCTCAGTAAAGGGCACATTACCATACAAATCTGCTGCAAGATAATAATGCATAGCCCTCACGAGCTTAACCTCGGCTGTCATTTTTGCATCATGGTCACCTGCAACCTCAAGATAATGATTGCAGAAAGAAATACCCACATAAAGCCTGTAGTACAATGCGCGGAGCATAGGATGAGCGGCATCATATCCATTGTTGCAAAATGTGGAAATACCTTCGTCACCCCATCCGCAGATAGCCTCATCGGTTGTAAGTTCGTTAGCGTTCCAAAGCTGACGGAACAGCGGAGACATACCGCCGTCGAAATTGTCAACGTCGGAGTCGCCGTCACCGCCATTGTTCCCGGCCTGTGTGATGGAGGCCATGCACTTGTTGAAAAGGGCATCGTAATTACCGTCCAGCCACTGTTTGTTGGGGTCCAGAGGAGTGACGTCAAGATCCTTGATACAGGAAACGGCACCGACGAGAGTCATAGCCGCGCACGCAGCGAGAATCAATATGTTTTTAATTGTTTTCATTTTCTCAAAGCCGTTAGAAGTTAAGACTCATACCCACTATCACAGAGAACGGACGAGGATAGAGATTGTTGTCGATACCTCCGAATACCTCAGGGTCAATGCCCTTGTAAGGAGTGATGCAGAATACATTATTGGCGGTAATATATGCACGGCCGCTGAGAGCCCTGGAGCCAAGCTTGACAAGTTCGTTAAAGCTGCGTCCGACAGTAATATTGTCACACTTGAGGAAGGAGCCGTTCTGAACGAAATAGTCGGACAGAACTGCATCATAGGTCTGCCAGTTCTTCTCCAGAGCCATCAGAGGACGGTTGCCGAACCAAGTACTGTTGGACCAAACGTCATTCAGGTTGCCGGAACCTGCCTCGAGGTCGTTGTAAACATAGTTTCCTAGGCTCAGGCGGAAGTTCACGCCGAAGTCCCATTCCTTATACTCGAAACGGGAAGACAAGCCGGCGGTAACAGGGGCCCAGGGGCTCTTGTAGAAGTATTTATCGGCCTCATTGATTACGCCGTCTTCGTTACGGTCTACAAATGCATTCTCAATGGGATATCCGTCCTTGCTGTAAATCTGCTGATAAACAAAGTAGGAGTTGGACGGTTTTCCAACCGTATGTGCCTGAACGGTATTTCCTGTACCTGCGGAGATACCGCCGGTGGGAATGTAATAGCCCTCTTCGCCGATGAGTTCAGTAATCCTGTTGCTGTTGTATGTAATGTTACCGCTTACTGTCCAGAAGATATCTTTATTCTGGATAATCTTGTAGTCCGCGGAAAGCTCGATACCGGTATTTACCAGGGAACCCACATTGGACCATATCTGGTTGCGGAAGTTGGAACCGGCGGCGACATAACGCATATTCAGAAGGTCTGTGGTCTTGCGATAGTACCAATCCAGGCTTCCGGTGAGGCGGTTGTTCATCAGGCCCCAGTCAAGACCCGCATTGTATGTTGTGGTCTTCTCCCATTCAAGGTCGCGGTCGTAAGCATCAGGGCGGAAAAGAGTTCCGTCGCCGACAACGGGATAGAAACCGTTAGTCCCGGTAGTCTTGGAATAAGTGGCAAAGTAATTGTAATCGCCGATTCCTTCCTGCTGACCTGTCTTACCGTACCCGAGACGGAGCTTGAGATCACTGAACAGACCCATATCCTTTATGAAGTCCTCCTCCATAAGTTTATATGCGAATGCAAAGGAAGGGAACAACGCCCAGTGCTTGTAGAAACGTGAGGAACCGTCGTAACGGAATGTCGCCGTAAACAGGAACTTGTCCATAAGCGAATAGTTTGCACGGCCCATAAACGATACCAGATAGTTCTCGGTTTCGTAATTATACGGTGTGTGAGGACGTTCGGTACCTTTAAGAGGCTTTCCGTCGGCGTCCAATCCGGTATTAGTATCGGGATAAACGCCCCAGTAGTCATTGTGCTGCCTCCTCCAGAAATGCTGCCACTCGTAACCGAGCATAACATCGAAATGGGAATTATTGGCCAGCTCTTTTGCATACTGGGCATAAATGTTCCATGAAGTGTTGCGCTTTACGATTTCGTCCGAGCCATAGCTGCCGTAATAGAAAGCATAAGGGGATGTAGGTGCCACATTGGTGGTCTGGATGCCCCTGGAAAGGTCTGCTCCGAAGGTTGCATGGATATGAAGATCTTCAAAACCGTGAATCTTATAGTCTGCCTCAACGCTTCCCACCAGGGAACGGCTCTTTGCACGGTCATCCTTAAGCTCCAGTATGGACACGGGGTTGGCGGTTGCCAATGAATTGAAAGTATTGGGGTAAGTGGGATCCTTGAGGGCGTCGCCATTGACTTTCCACTGGGAGAAGCCTCCGAAGTTGTCCTTGTCTGCGGATTCGGTATCGTAAACGGGCTTGGTAGGATCCATCCAGACTGCGGCGCCGATTGCTCCTCCGTCGTTATAACGGCTCAGGGCATACATTCCCCGGGCTGCTATATTGAATGTAAGATGATTATCAAGCAGACTGGGATTCAAATTGACAGAGCCGGTAAAACGCTGGAAGGAAGAAGTTTTCACAATACCTTCTTCGTCGGTATAGCCGAGAGACACGCGGTACGGAACGTACTTTAAGGCACCCGTGAGTGTGAGATTGTGGTCGTGGCTGATGGCGAGACGGTAGATTTCTTTCTGCCAGTCCGTATTTGCCGTGCCGAGTGCATTATAGGGATCACTTCCCTCTCCGTACTTGTTGGTGATGAACTCACGATACTGGTCGCCATCCATAACCTTCACGCTCTTACGACGCATGCTGGCGGTAAGGCTTCCGTTGTAAGTCAGGCTCGGAGCCTGGTTGGCGCGTCCACGTTTTGTGGTGATGATGATAACACCGTTTGAGCCGCGGGAACCGTAAATGGCGGTCGCAGAGGCATCCTTCAGGACGTTGAAACTTTCGATATCGGCAGGGTTCACGAGCGACAGGCCGTTCGCAAGGCCCTTAACTCCGTTATTGTCCATTGCAATACCGTCGATAACGATAAGGGGATCGTTGGAGGCGTTAAGCGAGGAGCCGCCACGGATACGGATAGCTGCTCCGCCACCGGGGGTGCCGCCACCGCTGGTAACGCTAACACCGGCAATCTTACCGGAGAGCATATCCTGGGCGCTCACAACGACGCCCTTGTTCTTGGTGTCCGGCTTAAGGGCTGCCACGGAACCGGTGAGGTCGCTCTTCTTCACGGTACCGTAACCGATGACCACGACCTCGTCCAGGGTCTCGCTGTCTTCCACGAGGAGGACTCTTGCGGGAACCTCGGAGGCCTTGAAGGTCACTGTCTTGTAACCGTAGAAGGAAATTTCGATGAGAGCGTCTCCATTAGGAACTCTCAGAGTGAATTCGCCGTCGAGGTCCGTGTATACACCGTTGGTCGTGCCAACCTGTATGACGGAAGCATTGGGCACCGGGCCCAGCTCGTCGACTACAACACCTTTAACCTGATATCCGCCCTGGGCGAATACAGTTGAGCAGGCTGCGATGAGCACTGCGACTGCGGTTAAAATCCTTTTCATGTAGTTGTTTGTTAATATTTTAGGTTAATTGGATTTGTTCACCTTGATAAGGGCTACGCTTGCAGCGCCCAGCACCAGGTAGATGCCGGCAAGGAGGAGCATCAGGGGCTGGCTTCCTCCGACGAGGCGTATCACCAGGCCGCCGGTTGCGGCTGCAACGATCTGCGGCAGGCAGATGGTGCAGTTGAACAGGCCCAGGTAGCTGCCCATGTAGGGGCTGCCCTTGAGAGCATTGGTCAGAAGCGTGAAGGGAAGAGCCAGCATCGCTGCCCATGCAGTGCCGATGAGGAAGTAGCTGCCCAGCATGACGAACTTGTTGTGAACGAACATGATGGATGCGAAGCCCACGGCGCCGATCACAAGAGATACCACGTACGAGAGCTTCAGGTTCTTGAAACGCGGCAGGACGGCAGCCCAGATAAGGGCGCCGATGGCCTGGACGGCGAAAGCTACGCCCACCCAGTTGCCTGCGGCCTGATACTCTTCCGAAGCTGTTGCAGTGGGATCCACTCCCCAGCAGTTGAGGGCAACTGCGCCTGTGCTGTACGTCCACATATAAAGGAATGCGGCCCAGCAGAAGAACTGCACAAGACCCACCGTCCAGAAGGTTGAAGGAGCCTTTTTGAGCAGCTGCACGAAGCCCATCTTGGGTTTTTCGCTCTCCTTTGCAAGGTCGATGTCGTGGAATTCGGCATACTCCTTCGGGGGCATTTCCTTAACCCTCACGAACGTGTAGATAACGCAGAGGATGAGGATGGCTGCGCCGATGTAGAAGCTCCACACCACGCTGGGAGGCACAACTCCGGGGTCTGCCGTGTTGGCGATTCCAATCCACGTGAAGAAGATGGGGAACAGGAATCCCAGCAGTGAACCGGCGTTGCAAAGGAAGCTCTGGATGCTGTATGCCTTGGTTTTCTGTTTCTCGTTCACCATATCGCCAACCATCATCTTGAAGGGCTGCATGGCGATGTTGATGGAGGTGTCCAGGAAAATGAGGGAGAACAGGCCGAACCACATGGCCATGTTCAGGCCCAGGAATACCTTGGCCGAGAAGTTGAGGGAGCCTGCGTTGGGCAGCAGGAGCATCACCAGGACCGCTATCACGGCGCCCACGATGAGGTAGGGCTTGCGACGGCCCATCTTGCACCAGGTACGGTCGGAATACTTGCCGATGAGGGGCTGGACGATCATACCCATAAGGGGAGGAAGGATCCAGAAGAACGAAAGCTGGTGCGGATCCGCGCCGAGGGTGGCGAAGATGCGGCTGATGTTGGCGCTCTGCAGTGCGTATGCTATCTGCACGCCCAGGAACCCGAAACTCAGGTCCACCAGCTGACGAAAGCTTAAATCGCGTTTTTCTGACATAGTGTTATTAATATCTAAACCTTGCGGCAAACACAAATGTACACAATCTGCGCAAAATGCGCGTACGCGTAAGGTAAATTGAGAGAAGAACGGATATT
>JAILDI010000228.1 GCA_024689525.1 Bacteroidales bacterium | reverse complement strand
TTCTTGAGGCCCACGCCCAGGATTGCCTGTGCGAGAACCGTTGCGGTGGTGGTGCCGTCACCGGCCTGGTCGTTGGTCTTGGAAGCCACTTCCTTCACCATCTGTGCACCCATATTCTGGAACTGGTCCTCCAGCTCCACTTCCTTTGCCACGGTTACACCGTCCTTGGTGATCTGGGGAGCGCCGAACTTCTTGGCGATAACCACGTTGCGGCCCTTGGGACCGAGGGTTACCTTAACGGCGTCGGCAAGTGCATCTGCGCCTTCCTTCATCGCGGCGCGGACATCGGTATTGAATTTAATTTCTTTTGCCATAATTACAGGGTTGCTAAAATGTCAGACTGTTTTACGATGAGGTATTTCTTGTCGTCGACGGTTACCTCGGTGCCGGCGTATTTGCCGTAGAGCACCACATCGCCGGCCTTAAGCTCCATAGGCTCGTCCTTCGAGCCGGGGCCTGCTGCCACCACTGTGCCCTGCTGCGGTTTTTCCTTTGCATTGTCCGGGATGTAGAGACCCCCGGCGGTCATAGTCTCGGCCTCTTTGGGCTCGATGACTACTCGTGTTCCTAACGGACGGATCATAGTTTTATCGTGTTTTAAGTTACTTGCTTCTTTTTGTGAGCGGCCAGTAGGTATCAAGCGCCGTGCCACTTGCCGGGGACTGACATTTTGGCAGAAAGGCCCCGCTTTGCCAATAAGGAAATTTTGGCTAAATTTGTACGATTTACCCGGCAGCCTATGAAAAAGCTCCTTATCCTTGCCTTATTAATTTCCCTGTGCACAAGCGTGTACGCGAAGAAAGACCCCCGTATTCTGGACAAACACAGAGGTTCGATAACCTTTGCCGTGGACGATGTCACGCCCCGAAATCTGGACTCCGACGGGGAGGCGCTGGAAGGCACCGATGTAGCGTTCCGCCTGCTTATGGGCAACCCTATGAACGGCTCGGAAGACGCTCCGGAACTTATCAGCTGCAGTTTCCGTCAGGACGTATTCTTCGAGTTCGGCGACGCGCCCCTGTTCAATATGCTCCTCGCAGCGTATGCCAACCATCGGCCCATAGTTCTCACGCCTGATGCGGTGTGGCTTGTCATCTGCCAGGGCTTCAGCCACTATGTGAACGAGAATGCGGAGGAAATGAGGCACCTCTTCGTGAACCACGAGGGGAAAGTGAGCCTTCTTGTGCAGTCGGCCACCGACCTCAGCTCGCAGGATGCGGACTGGGAAACCCTGCTGGACGGCTTCTGCAAGCAGATCGGCAAGGCCACCAAGGGCAATCTGGCAAAGACGGTAAAGGCCGATTTCTCCACATCCGGCAAAACCGAAAAACTGGCCTCGGAGATAACCCTGATGGACGTTGTAAGCAGCTATTTCGAGTATATCAGCTTCTATGTGATGTGCGGAATTCCGTCGGTAACGCTGGAAGGCACTCCCCGCGACTGGTCCCGCCTTCTGAAGAAATCCAGGATGCTCCGGAAATACGGCCTTGGCTGGTGGGCCGATGACCTGGAGCCCATCCTGAAGGAGTTCGTGCGCGCCGCCAAGGGCAAGCCCGACTATGACTTCTGGAAATGCATCGTGAAAAAGCAGATTGTCGATGAATACTTCATCCCCGACACCTGCGGCCCGGAAGACGAACCCACCGTCCTCGACGGCTGGTTCCTGAAACTCTTCCCCTTCGACCAGGGCGGCCGCACCCCGGAAACCATCCTCGGGGATAACCTGATGCTTCCGGAACAGGTTTCCGTACCGTTCCGCTATCAGGTGCTGGGCGGCGACGGCAGCGTTATCAGCGACACTCCGCTGCAGCTTTTCGCCGGCATCGTGGGCGTTGAGGAAAACCCCGCCACACACGCCTTGAAGCCCAAGATCGGCTGGATGGTAACCACGTCCACCGACGACAGCGCCCGTGAGGACGGCCTGCATGAGCAGGCGCAAGACGGCTGGATCCAGCTCCGTATAAACGAAGTCCCTGAAGCCCTACGCGGCGTACAGCACATCGAGAGCCTTATGCTCGAGTTTACAGGTTCCCTGGTACTCCCCGCGTGGATGGATGAAATCAAAATCGACGAATTCGTAATCCGGGCCCCCCGCGCCACGCAGGCGGAAATAGACGCCGCGCAGAAGCGCTTCCCGGACTGCCGGATCGAATAAAAAGAAAAAAGCACTTGACCAGTAGCAAGTGCTTTTTTTTGTTAACAACTCCGCATCTTGTGCGTCTTGTTTTCCGGTGGGCGGTGGCGGATTCGAACCGTCGACCCCCTGCTTGTAAGGCAGGTGCTCTAAACCAGCTGAGCTAACCGCCCGAAATTTGGGACTGCAAAGATAGACCGATTTTTCGAAAATGCAAAATAATTCTTAACTTCGCATACTCTAAACGACTGACAACTATGAAAAAGCTACTTATTCTGACTGTTTTACCCCTTTTGATCGCATCCTGCACAATCAACATAAACGGAGCCAAGACCATAAAGTGCAAAGGCCCGGTGGAAGAGCGCGACATCGAACTTTCCGCAGATTTCAAGGCAATTGAAATCAACGGCGGATTCGACGTGAAACTGGTCGATGCCCCCTGCGCGCTGGCGGTAAAGGCCAATGGCGACGCCTTCGACTATCTGGAATTCAAGGTGAAGGATAACGGCACCCTGGTAATCGAGACCAGGGACCACGTGAACATCGCCGCGGAAGAGTGCCTGTTCACCATCTCTTCTGACAAACTTAACAAACTGGAGGTCAACGGCGCAGTGGACCTTGAATACACCTGCACCGCAGAATATGCGGAACCTTTCGACGTCGTGGTCAACGGAGCGGGCGATATGGAGCTCAAGAACTTCACCGGCCCGGCCCTCAGCGTGAGAATCAACGGTGCGGCCGATCTTGACATCGCCGACCTCAAGACTCAGAGCCTGGCAATTGCCATCAACGGAGCCGGCGACGTGAACGTATCCGGAGAGGCCGACGAAGCCTCCTTCACCGTGAACGGCGCTGGCGCAATCAACGCCACCCAGCTTGTCACAAAGAACAGCCCCAATGTTTCCACATCAGGGCTGGCGTCTGTTCAGCTGAACTAGTAGGATTCGATCCCGATTTTTAGCCTCCGCAGGCCTTCCATGAGGGTTTCGCGGGGGCAAGCTATATTCAGCCGTTCGAATCCCTCCGCCTCCGGGCCGTAGATCGTGCCGGTCGACAGTGCCAGGCCGTTTTCCCGGAGATGGGCCGATAATCGCTCGCTGAAACCGGCTTCCGGTTCATCGGCATGTCGCACTTTCCGGCAGTCCAGCCACATGAGGTACGTGCCCTCGAGAGGCGCGGCCGTGACTTGCGGGAGTTCATCGGCCAGAAAATCCTTGACGGTACGATAGTTCTCCCAGAGGTATGCGCGCAGCTCGTCAAGCCATTTTTCGCCCTTATTGTACGCGGCCTTGAGGGCGGCAACGCCGAACACGTTCACGTCGCAGCACTCGTTGTCGTTTATGGCGCGGTCCATCTTCTTGAGGATTTCCGGGTCCGATGCGAATATGTTCGCAATCTGGATTCCGGCGATGTTGAACGCCTTGGTGGGGGAGATGCAGGAAACGGAATTTTTCACCTGCTCCTGCGGCAGAGTGGCGTACGGTGTGTAATCGTGCCCAGGGTAGGTGAGTTCACAGTGGATTTCATCGGCAATTACGAATACGCCGTTCTTCAGGCATATCCTGCCGATGCGCTCCAACTCGGAGCGGCTCCACACGCGCCCGGCCGGGTTGTGGGGGTTGCACAGCAGCATTGCCGTAGCCTGGGGATCGGCCGCCTTTGCCTCCAGGTCGTCCCAGTCGACAGTGAAAACCTTTCCGTCGTAGTGCAGAGGGTTGTGGAGCTCCTCGCACTTGTTGTTGCGGATGGCGGGGAAGAATGCGTTGTAGCAGGGCGTCTGCACAATCACCTTGTCCCCGGGTCGCGTCATCGCCTTGATGGCGGCGCTATATGCGGGAATCACCCCGGTAGTGGGAACGATGTGCTCCCTGCCGATGCCCGCCCAGCCGTGCCTGCGCTCGAACCATCGGCCTATGGCCTCGAAATAATCGTCCGGCACCAGCTCGTACCCGAACACCCCGTGCTCCAGCCGCTTCTGCAGCGCTTCCAGCACCTCCGGCGCCGTCTTGAAATCCATATCCGCCACCCACATTGGCAGCACATCCGCGCCGTACAAGTCGTATTTCACGCTCTCCGTCCCGCGCCTGTCTACAATTTCGTCAAAGTTGTACATTATGCCCTTAAAAGAATTTCGCAGTCGGCGGGGGCTTTGCGGTTCCCGTCGATGATGATTTCGCCGATGGTGTCGGCCGTGATGCGGCCGGAAGTGGGGTTTTTCACCGAGGGGATGTGGCCGATGATGTCCGCCTGCACGGTGCTGTATTCGAAGGCAAGGTCCGCGTCCGGAAGGAAGCGGCAGTTCTCCAGCACGAGGCCCTCGCAGTAGCAGAGGGGCTGGCTGCCGCCGATTTCGCAGTTCACAAGGCGAAGGTTCTTGGAGTACCACGCCAGATATTCACCGTCGATACGGGAATCGTAAACCGTAACGTTCTCGCTTTCCCAGAATGCATCCTTCGTGTCCAGGACAGCGTTGCGGATAACCACGTTGCGCGCATACTGGAACGAGTAATTGCCCTGCTGGCGGTACCCGTCGATGTCGATGTCCGACGTGTGCATAAACACATAGTCGGCCTTGGCCGTTTCCACGTTACGCAACACCACGTGGTCGCAGTCCCAGAACGTTTCCTGGGCGTTGGGAATGCGTACGTTCTCCAGGTACACGTCGCTGATGCGCCTGAACATCTTGGGCGCCTCCACGAGAGAGTCGTACATCTTGCATCCCCGGGAGTACCACAATGCTGCGCGCGCCCCTTCCCGGAACACGCTATTGCGCACCGTAAAACCGTCGCACTCCCAGAACGGGTACTTCCCGCGGAACTCGCACTCCACCGCCTCGATATCCCCGCCTTCCTTCACCGCGGATTCCCCGGGGCCGATGGTTACGCGCTCCATCCGGAGCCCGTGCCGTGCGTACAACGGCCTTTCCCCATCAAGATAAATGTCTTTTATTATTTCCATAGTCCTCAAATATAGTGATTTTTTTCTATCTTTGCGGGGATGAAAGAGATTTATTTTGCAGGAGGATGCTTCTGGGGAGTGGAGCATTTTTTCAAGGGAGTCGACGGAGTGGTGAACACCACGCCGGGCTATGCCAATGGCACGACGGACAGCCCCTCCTATGAGCAGGTGTATACGGACAAAACCGGTCACGCGGAAACCGTGAAGGTGGAGTATGACCCTGCGAAAGTGTCCCTGCAGCAGCTCACAAGGCTGTTTTTCGCAATCATCGACCCTGAATCCCTGAACCGCCAGGGCCACGACGAGGGCACCCGCTACCGCACAGGAATCTTCTATGTCGATGAGGCCGACAAGCCCGCCATAAAGGAAGTCTTCGACCGCATCCCCGGCAATGTCGTAACGGAATTGGAGCCGCTCAGATGCTTCTTCCCCGCGGAGGAGTATCACGCCGATTATCTGGACAAGAACCCGCAGGGCTACTGCCATCTGAGCCTCAAAACCTTCCGGTATCTCCGGCTGTACCAGGACCTGAAACTCGTCCTGGAAGGCGAAACGGATGAGACCACGAAAATGGCGCAGATATCGGCCTACATCCAGGAGAGGATGGGCTTCTTCTGGACCGGGTTCTACCGGGTCGCCCTGTCATCTCGACCAAGCGAAGCGCGCGGAGAGATCTTACTCCTCGGTCCCTTCCAGGGCCCTCCCGCCTGTATGCGCATCCGATACGGAAAGGGCGTGTGCGGAACGGCGTGGAAGGAGAAACGCACCCTGGTGGTGCCGGACGTGGAGGAGTTCCCCGGCCACATCGCGTGCAGCGCGGAATCACGCTCTGAGATAGTTGTACCCGTAATCCGCAAGGGCGAGGTGACCGCCGTACTCGACATCGACAGTAAAGAAATTGCCTCCTTCGACCGCTTCGATGCGGCTTTCCTGGAAATGATAGTCGAAGTTTTATGAAGCGCTTAGCCGTCATATTGCTGGCCATATCGGCCCTCTGCTCCTGCGTCCACGACGACATCGAGGAGTGCGGCCCCGTGGACGGGACATCGACCCCCGTGGAAAAGGCTGACGATGCCGACGACGTCAACTGGGCCAAGGCCATCGAATATGCCTTCGACGAAAGCGTGATTCCGGACATTCACATCAGTATGACCCAGGAGGAATGGGACAAACTCCTGAAATATTACGATGCCGACAAGAATACCCAGGAATACGTCGTCTGCAATATCCTGTATATAAAGGGAAAGGAACGCATCAATCTGGACTATTCCGGCCTCAGGCTCAAGGGCAATACCTCGCGCCGGCGCCCGCAGGAAGGGAATAAATACCGCCACGTCCACTTCGGGCTCAATTTCCATCATTATCACAAGGATGCTGAGCATACCCTCAAGGGCATCAGAAAGGTCGATCTGAAATGGTTCAAGGACGATCCTGCCTATGTGCGCGAGCTCTACTGCTACGACCTTTTCCGCCGGGAGGGCGTCTGGACGGCCATCAACGACGTGTACTGCCGCCTCTGGATCAAGATAGGGGATGGCGAAGAGCGATATTACGGAGTATATGAGTTGATGGAGCACATCGACAAGAATTATCTCCGCACCAGGAAAAAGCAGTTCGGCTCGAAGGACGGGAACATGTGGAAAGTCCGTGGAGGCAATCTCAAGGACACGAACGGCTGGATGGGGGCCGATGACAACAAGAATACCTACACCTACGAGCTCAAGACCAATACGGAGACCGGATTCTTCAACGCGAAACTCCAACTGCAGGATTTCATCAAGAACCTGAACGACCTGAGCGGGAGCGCCTTCGACGAGTGGATAAGCAGCCATATGGACGTGGATCTTTTCCTTAAGACCCTTGCGGTGAACGTGGCCGTGGGTATGTGGGACGATTACTGGAACAACGCCAACAACTACTACCTGTACTTCAACTCCACCGACACGTATAATTATAAGGTGTGGCTCATCCCGTACGACTACGACAATACGCTCGGAACCAGTGCGAACTGCGGCGTACAGTCGGATTCCGGCCGGCAGACCCCTCTCCAGTGGGGCCACCAGAGCTATCCGCTCTGCACCAAGATATTGCAGAACTCCACGTGGAAGAGCACCTACATCAAGTATCTTAAACAGTTGTGCTCCGGGAATTTCAGCGCATCGGCCAGCAAGGAGAGGATCCGGCAGTGGCAGAGCCGGATACAGCAGTATGTATCCAACGACACCGGCGAAGATATGAAGATCGAGGACAAACCTGCATCCTGGAGCAATCACAGCGAATACCGCCTGCTGTCGTCCAGCAACAATTTCTTCGATGTCAAGGCATCGGTGGTGAAT
>JAILDI010000226.1 GCA_024689525.1 Bacteroidales bacterium | reverse complement strand
CTTCAGGCTGTCCGGCACCTTCATCGTATCCCTGGCCGTAATCTTTGGCATTGTGTCTTCCTGCATCTCCTCGCCAAAGAAGAATCCCTCGTCATCATAGTCCGTAGTATCTTCCACTACAATCGTATCCTTGGGCGAGGTGAAACGCTGGTTCATCAGCACCTCCGCACGTTCGCCCGCCCTGTAGGCTTCAACGCCCAGGGTTTGCGCCAGTGTGGCCCCCACAATCACGGCCGGCACCAGTATTTCAGACCAAACGTGCTTCATATAGCTTACAAATATACGAAATATTATTTAAGGAAGGATTCGGCTTCGGCGAGGGTGGGGAGTTTGCCGACGTCGAGGAGCTTCAGGCCGGGATAAACCGCGGCGCGGATGGGGTAGTCGGCGCAGGCGCGGAGGTAGAAGTCCATGATGGAGAAGCGGTCGCCGAAATCGTAGCGGTCGAAGGCGTCGAAGATGTCCTGGGAGATGTAGTGTATACCGCTGAATGCCAGTCGATTGTATTTTGAAGGGTCGATGTCGCCGAGGGGGCTGCGCACTTCGCCAGTGGCGATGTTGGTCCATCCGGCAAGGCAGCCGTCGTGGTCGAAGAGCAGGTAGCGCTGGGTTTTGCGCTCGCTCACCAGAAGGGTGGCCAGGGCATCCGGGCGGTGCTGGCAGCGGAACCAGTCCAGGTCGAGGTTGCTGAGGATGTCCACGTTGTGCACAAGAAAGGGTCCGTCACATTCCAGCAGCGGCCTCGCATACTTTATCCCTCCGCCGGTTTCCCGCAGCAGATCCCGCTCGTCGGAAACGTTGATGTGCACGCCGAAGTCATTGTCGGCCAGATACTTGATTATCTGCTCGGGGAAGTGGTGCACATTCACCGCAATATCGTCGTATCCTGCCCCTGCCAGCTTCTCCAGCACATGGCCAAGCAGTGGTTTCCCGGCAACGGGAACCAGAGCTTTGGGCATTGTGTCCGTGAGGGGCTTGAGCCGGGTACCCAGGCCGGCGGCAAAGATCATCGCTTTCATAGCCACTTGTCGATGCCTCTTTCGCGGTGGATAAGATGCACTTTCACCCCGGGCCGACCAGCCAGCCGCGCTGCCAGATGCTCGGCGCAATACACGGAGCGGTGCTGGCCGCCGGTGCAGCCGAAACTCACCTGAAGTGAAGTGAAATCCCTTTCCAGGAAGCGCTCCACGTGATGGTCCACAAGCGCATCCACATTCTCCAGGAAGGTGAGAATCTCCCCGTCTTCCTCCAGGAATTCAATAACTGGCGCATCCAGTCCGGTGAGGGATTTGAAGCGCTCGTACTTGCCCGGGTTATGGGTGCTGCGGCAGTCGAAAACGTATCCGCCGCCATTGCCGGAGGCATCCTCCGGAATTCCCTTCCTGAAGGAGAAACTGTATATGGTTACAGTAAGCATTCCAGTACTTGGCTAAGATAGGGATAATCCTTTAATGGCAGCAGTCTGCGCACGTTTTCAAGTGCGAGCGGGATGCTGTCCCGGAACGACTGTTTGCCTTCCCACAATCCGCGGAAGCCATAGCATCCCAGCACCTGAAGCTGCCGGAACAGCACGAAGAGTGCGAGTCTTTCTCGGAAGCGGATCTCATCGACATCCATGAATCCGCGCAAAGCCTCCAGATACTTGCCGATGAGTTCTTCCCGCAGCTCCTCCGGGAACTTTGCCCGGGCCTGCCACAGGAAGGATGCAACGTCGTAGTATATCGGCCCGCGCCGCCCCCCCTGGAAGTCGATGAACCAGGGCTCGCCGTCATAAACCATCACGTTTCGTGCGTTGAAGTCGCGGTAGAGGAAACAGTCCTGCGAGTCCTCGAGCAGATCGGCCTTCAGGCGGTCGAAATCGTCCTGGAGCTTGATTTCGTTGAATTCCGCGCCAGTGAGTTTGAGATAGTCGTACTTGAAGTAGTTAAGGTCGAAGTCCACCATCCGCGCGTCGAAACTCTCCTGCGGGTAGCACACCTCCCAGGGGAGGCCTTTGGCGCCATCGACCTGAATCCTGGGCAGGGCCTGGATGGCTTTGGTGAGAAGCTCCTTGTCGAAGTGCCCATCGGCCACGGCCACATCAAACAGCATTGTGTCCCCGAGATCCTGCTGGAGATAGCAGAGACCATCCTCCGCATACACCTCAGGCACGTTGATGCCTTTCGATTTGAAATGGGCCGCCAGCGTTATGAAGGCGCGGTTCTCATCGGCATCCGTTCCCTCCACGCCAATTGCGCTATGCCCGCCGCCGCTCAAACGGAAGTAACGCCTGTGGCTCGCAGAGCCCCTCAAAGGCTCCACCCGCTCCGGCGCAATGCCGAACACTCGTTTGAACAATGCTTCCATATTGCAAAAGTACGCTTATTTTTCTTCTTTAACAAATACGCCCGTTTTGCCCGTAAAATACAATGTGCTGATTATCAATGTTTTGCGAAAACTAAATGCGGCAATCTGCCGCATTTAAAATCCATAAGTAGCTGATTATCAAAGAAATCCATTCTACGGTACCCGCGGGCCACCCTCGAAAATCGCGGCGGTTTGGGCGGCTTCGGCCACGTCGTGGACGCGGAGGTAGGTGGCGCCGCCCTGGAGGGCGAGCAGGTGCGCGGCCTGGGTGGCGGGGAGGGCATCGGCAGGGGTTATGCCGAAGCGCTTCCAGAGCATGCTCTTGCGGGAGATACCCGCCAAAACGGGCCGCCCAAGGCATTGCAGTTCGGAAAGCCGATACAGCAGGTCCCAGTTCTGCTTCAGGGTTTTGGAAAAGCCGAAGCCCGGGTCCAGAATCCAATCGGCAATTCCTGCATCGGCGGCCCGCAACGCAAACGCACGGAAGTAAGCGGTCACGTCTTCCACAACATCACCTGGCGTCTCAGAAGGTGAATACGGGCTCCCGTGCAGGTGCATCGCAATATACGGCAGCCCAAGCTTGCCCACCAACGGCAACATACCAGGGTCATAAGCCCCTGCCGTAATGTCATTCACGATAAACGGCCCCACGGTGTCGTACACGCGGGAAACAATTTCACTTCGGAATGTGTCCACGGAAAGCGTAAAACCCGAATCCCGAAGCGCCAAAAGCGCCGGTTCCAGCCGCGCCCATTCCTCATCTGCAGACACCGGAGCGCTCCCCGGCCTTGTGGAAACCGCGCCAAGGTCCAGCGCCCAGGCTCCATCGGCCATCATCCCGGATGCCACGGAAACGACATCCCCCGGAGCCGTCCGCGATGGTGCGTAGAACGAGTCCGGGGTGAGGTTCAAAATACCCAGTATGCGGGTGCCGGCCATAGCCTATGAAGGGTTCTCCACCTTGTCGATGTTGCCCCAGGGATTCTCCACGGGGATTTTCTTCACCAGATAGATGCACACGCCGATGATGGCAAGAGCCACGGCGAAGGCGACGTAGTACCAGGTGTGGCCCAGCATATCGATCCAGTATTCGTAGTCCTTCAGGGAGTCGATCTGGCTCATAACCACAGCCGTGCCGTTGTTCACGAAATGGATGAGCATCGTGAGCCACAGGTTGCCGGTCTTGTAGTAGATCCAGCCCATCAGAAGGCCCAGGATGAAGGCATTGAGCGCCTGCCAGGGGTTCATATGGATGACGGCGAAGAACAGGGCCGATATCACGATGGCCCACACGGGCTTCACCTTCTGCCCGGCCAGCAGTCCGCGCAGCACCATACCGCGGCACAGCCATTCCTCGAAGAACGGGGCCATCAGTGCGGTTACCAGGAACGACGACCAGAAGGGGCCTCCGGTCATCTGCTGCATAGTCTCCATCACCATATCGTACATTTTCTTGAGAGCGGGAACGCTCTCCGTAAACTTCGCATTCCAATAGTTGGGAAGGTCGGCCGCCACCATCGTTGCGTATGTGAACAGAACCGTAAGAACAACGGCTCCGGCAACTCCCAACTTGCCAAAGTGATTGCTCACAAGCGAATATCCGGGATCGAACAATGCGTTCTTGCGGCTCTTGGCGGCGGCGTACATCATTGCCGGCAGGAACTGCACGGGATATATCACAATCATCCCATAGTCGGCAATCTCCTGAGGTGTCATGAAAAGCATCAGGATAGCCATCACAATTCCGCTGAGGATTGCGCCCAGAATGAAGAAGCCCAGCAGGCCGAACATGCCTCTCACGCCCGGCACATACCAGGCGTGAGAGGAAAACAGGTCGTAATTCTTTACTTTACGCATAGAGGGGGCTGGGATAAACACCGTCCTCCACCAGCTTGGCAAACTTTGCCACCACGCCGGGACGGTCTTCCTTGTAGGTTACGCCGAACCACTTGGACGGGGTAGAGAGAACCTCGCACTGGCCCTTGCCGCTCTTGACGATGGTGTCCACTGCGTAAGGGATGTAGAACTCCTTCTTAAGCTCCATTCCGAAGGCGCCCAGGAAGGTGCGGAAGGATTCTTCGCTCTGCTCGAAATAGTCCGGGGTGAAGCCCCACATATTCATCGAGCAAAGGGCCTTGGCGGCCAGTTCCACCTTTTCTCCGGTGGTGGAGTTCTCTCCGTACACCTTTCCGTCATCGGCCTTGGCGATGTCCAGATGCTCGGTTACATCCTGGAGGATGCCCTTTGCATCATATCGGCAAATTCCGCGGGAAACGCTACCGTTTTCGGAGAGCGTGTTCTCCAGTTCAAAGCCGATGATGCAGTACTGGCCCTTGCTGTTTTCGTGGGCGCGGCACCAGTCTCCAAGTACCTTGAAGGATTCCTTGCCATAGTAGTCGTCTCCGTTGATTACGGCGAAAGGCTCGTGGATGACATCCTTGGCCATGAGCATTGCATGTGCGGTGCCCCATGGCTTCACCCTTTCGGGATTTACATTGAAACCGGCTGGAATCTTGTCCAGTTCCTGGGTTACGAAAACGAACTCGAGGGGCTTTCCGTCGATGGTCTTGACGTTGGCGTAGCGCGCCTTCACGTGTTTTTCCATATCGGCCTTAAAATACTCACGGACGATGTAAACGACTTTGCCGAATCCGGCTTCAACTGCATCGTAAATGGAATAGTCGATGATGGTTTCACCATTGGGGCCCAGGCCGTCCATCTGCTTGAGTCCGCCGTAGCGGCTGCCCATTCCGGCTGCAAGGACAAGAAGTGTAGGTTTCATAATTAAATTGGATAAATAGTTTTCGTTTTGTTTTGCAAATTTAGTAAATTCGCACCAAATAAGAAACACCGTAATGTCCGATAATAAAAACAGATGGGCCTGGCTCAAGCGGAAGGAGAATAATTTTTTCCTGCCGTTCGTGATCGTGGTCACTGTGGGGGTGCTTCTGTGGGTGGTTTTCATCTCCAAGAGCAGCGTGGTGAACTGGGTTAAAGGGGCGGCGGAACTGTCGCGCCAGGAGCGTCTGATAAAGAAATACAACGCGGAGATTCAGGAGATGGACGCGGAGATTTCCGCGCTGGAGGCAAACCGGGATTCCCTGGAGAAGTTCGGCCGTGAGAACTTTCACCTGGCTGCGCCCGGGGACGATGTTTATGTGATAGAATAGCTTATGCTTATAGTGCTGGAAGGCCTGGACGGGGCAGGGAAGTCCACCCAGGTGAGAATGCTCAGGGAGTATCTTCAGACAAGGTGCTCCAGTTTGGAGTATATACATTTTCCCCGCTATGAAGCCCCCGTGTACGGCTCCCTCATTAGCCGTTTCCTCAGGGGCGAATTCGGCTCCATCGATATGGTCCATCCCCAGCTGGTGGCCCTCCTTTTCGCGGAGGACCGCCACGGAGCGGCTCCCCAGTTGCGTAAAGCCCTGGAGGAAGGCAAAACCGTGCTGCTGGACAGGTACGTATACTCCAACATCGCATACCAGTGCTCCAAACTCAAGGACGAGGCGGAGCGGAAAGCCCTCAGGGACTGGATTTTCGAAACCGAATACGGCCCCTTCGGCCTCCCTAAACCAGACCTTAATATCTATCTGGATGTCCCCATCGCCTTCGTGGAAAAGAACCTCAGCAAAAACCGCAAAGGGGCCGACCGTTCATATCTCGGCGGCTCGCACGACATTCACGAAGGCAGCATCCTCTTCCAGAAAACCGTCCGCAGCCTGTATCTTGCGGAAACGGAAAGGGATCCCTCCTTCATCCGCGTGGACTGTTCAGGGCCGGAAGGCGAAATGCTCCCTCCGGACGCTATCTTTGAAAGGCTCCGCAGCACTGTAGACAAGTATCTGAAATGAAGCACAACGCACTGCGCCGCACCGCCGCCTGCATCATCGGCCTCGTTTTCGTAGTCTCCGGGCTCCTCAAGCTCCTGGACCCCGTGGGCACGGGCCTCATCGTGGCGGAATACTTCAAATTCTTCCACCTGGGCTTCCTCATGGGCATCTCCAAAGCCCTGGGCATCATCCTGTGCCTGGTGGAAACAATCACCGGCGCAGCCCTTATAACCGGCGTCTTCCGCAAATTGACGGCAATCGTCACATCGGCCCTTATAGCCTTCTTCACCGTCGTCACCCTCATTCTCCTGATAAAGAATCCGGAGATGGACTGCGGCTGCTTCGGGGAGGCAATCCACCTCACGCATCTCCAGAGCTTCCTGAAGAATATCGTCCTTCTGCTGCTGGGCCTCCTGGCCTTCCTGCCATTCAAGGAGTTCGGCGAGCCCAAAAAGCACAGGAAAGTGGCCTTCTGGATAGGTGCAGTGTCGATATTACTGGCGATGGGCCACAGCGCAACCCACCTCCCGGCCGTAGATTTCACCGACTTCCGCCCCGGCGCCCAGCTCTACGCTTCGCTGGACAACGACTATCAGGTGATGGACGGCTACTACGCCGCCTACATATATGAAAAGGACGGCCAAACCGGCTCCTTCACCCTGGACCGCCTGCCGGACAGCACCTGGACCTTCGTGAAGGTGGACACCATAATCCGCAACTCTACCCCGAAGGACAGGCCCGCCCCCGTGCTCTCCTTCAGCGACGAAGAAGGCAACTACCGCGACGAAATGGCCGTTCTGGGCAATGTGGTAGTCTTCTCCATCTACAATCCGGCAAAATGCAACTGGATGCGTCTGAACAAGATGCTCAACACCATCGCGGAGAGCGGCTCCGGCATCACGCCCATAATCCTGATGAACACCGCCCCTGGCAGCAACGTGTATATCCCTTCGAATGTGGCATATTTCTATGCCGATTATAAAACCCTCATCACCCTGAACAGGGCCAACGGCGGCGCCACTTTCATCAAGGACGGCGAAATCGTCCGCAAATGGCGCCCCGCCGGCTTCCCTTCCGTGGAAAGGCTGAACAAACTGGTGAAGGCCGATATTACCGACTCCCAGATAAAAAGCGTAACCCCCGGCCGGATAATGGCCGAGGGCTTCGCACTTTATCTTCTCGCGGTACTAATATTCCTATAAGGTACGCTTGATCTCCACAACCTGGAAGGCTTCGATGATGTCGCCAATGTGCACGTCGTTGAAACGCTCCAGCGAGCAGCCGCACTCGAATCCGGATGCGACTTCCTTCGCATCGTCCTTGCCCCTCTGCAGGGATGCAAGGGCGCCGGTGTACACCACGATGCCGTCGCGGATGAGGCGCACCTGGGCTTTCTGCACCAGCTTGCCTTCCTTCACCTGGCAGCCTGCCACGGTGCCCACCTTGGAGATCTTGAAGGTCTGCTTCACCTCTGCGGTAGCGGTGACTTCTTCCTTCTTCTCCGGCTCCAGCATACCCTCGATACCTTCCTTCACCTCGTTGATACAGTCGTAGATAACCGAGTAGAGGCGGATTTCGATACCCTCCTTCTCCGCAGCCTTGCGGGCCTCGGAGGAAGGACGAACCTGGAAGCCGATGATGACGGCGTCGGATGCCTCTGCCAGCAGTACATCGCTCTCGGAAATGGCACCCACGGCCTTGTGGATAACGTTCACCCTCACTTCCTCGGTGGAGAGCTTGATCAGGGAGTCCGACAGGGCTTCCACGGAACCGTCCACATCGCCCTTCACAATCACGTTCAGCTCCTTGAAGTTGCCGATGGCGATGCGGCGTCCGATCTCCTCCAGGGTAAGGTGCTTCTGCGTCTTGATGCCCTGGATGCGGATGAGCTGCTCGCGGCGGTTGGCAATGCTCTTGGCCTCTTTTTCATCGGCCATCACATTGAACTTCTCACCTGCGGCAGGAGCGCCGTTGAGGCCCAGCAGCGAGACAGGGGTGGAAGGACCGGCCTGATCCACTTTCTGTCCGCGCTCGTTGAACATTGCCTTCACGCGTCCGTAGTAGCTTCCTGAGATGATCACGTCGCCCACCTTCACGGTGCCGTCCTGAACCAGGATGGTGGCCAGATAGCCGCGGCCCTTGTCCAGTGACGATTCAATCACCGCGCCGCTTCCCAGCTTGTTGGGATTGGCCTTGAGCTCAAGCAGGTCGGTCTCGAAGAGAACCTTCTCAAGGAGCTTGTCCACGTTGATTCCCTTCTTTGCCGATATCTCCTGGCACTGATACTTGCCGCCCCAGTCTTCCACCAGGATGTTCATCTCGGAGAGCTGACGGCGGATAGTGTCGGCATTTGCGCCGGGCTTGTCGATCTTGTTGATTGCGAACACCATGGGAACGCCGGCCGCCTGTGCATGGGCGATGGCTTCCTTGGTCTGGGGCATCACGGCGTCATCGGCCGCAACGATGATGATAGCAAGGTCGGTCATCTGGGCACCGCGGGCACGCATGGCCGTGAAGGCCTCGTGACCAGGGGTATCCAGGAAGGTGATTCGCCTGCCGCTGTCCAGCTTCACGCTGTATGCGCCGATGTGCTGGGTAATGCCGCCGGCCTCACCTGCAATCACGTTGGTGTTGCGGATGTTGTCCAGGAGGGAAGTCTTACCATGGTCCACGTGACCCATGACGGTAATCACCGGGGGACGCTCCACGAGGTCTTCCTCCTTGTCGGGCTCCTGCTGGGCGATTTCCTCGCTGAGCTCGGCGGTGACGAATTCCACCTTGTAGCCGAATTCCTCGGCAACCAGGACCAGCGTCTCCGCATCCAGCCTCTGGTTGATGGACACCATCATACCAAGTGACATGCAGGCGCCGATAACCTTCACAACAGGGGTGTTGTTCATCAGGGTTGCAAGGTCGTTCACAGTAACGAACTCGGTGACTTTCAGCACCTTGTTCTCAGCGGCAGCCTGCTCCATCTCCTCCTGGGAGCGGATGGCGGCCATCTCGCGCTTCTCCTTGCGGTGCTTTGCGCCGAAGCTGTTGCGGGTGCTCTCGTTCATACGTGCGTATGTTTCCTTCACCTGCTTCTGGATCTCCTTCTGCATCTCCTCCTGCTCGGCCTCGGTCATCGCGGGTTTGAAGCGATCGCCCTTCTTGCGGCCCTTTCCGGCATCGGCCTTCTTTCCTGCCGCCTTGGCCTCCTCCTTCTTGCGGGGCTGCTGCTTGTCGGCCTGGATCTTATTGACATCGACCTTCTGGGAGCCGCTCTTTATGCGCTCGCGCTTGGTCTTGGATTTCTTGGGATCGAACTGGGAAAGGTCGATTTTGCCCAGCACCTTAAGCTCGGGTGCCGCGGCCTTGGGGGCTGCGGGAGCCTCTTCCTCCTGAGGGGCCTCTTCGGGTTCCGCCGGGGTCTCTGCGGGACTCTCTTCTTCAGCCTCTTCTTCAGCCTCTTCAACAGGTTCTTCTTCGGGCTCTTCCTCCTCCACGGGTTCTTCCACTTCCGGTTTTTCCACTTCCGGTTCTTCCTCAACTACGGGAGCCTCTTCCACTACGGGTTCTTCTTCTTCGATCACCGGTTCCTCTTCCACTACGGGCTCCTCCTCCACTGCTTCCGCCTTCTGCGGCCTTGCCACAGGGGTGAAGTTGTTGTTCTTTATCACTGTCACCTTCTCGGGCTCGTAGTCGTCCTCTCCTTCGTCCTTCTTGCTGGAAGCCTTGTCCAGGATCTCTGTGAGCTTCACGTCCACCTTCTCCGCGGCCTCTTTCAGCTCGAGGTCCTTGCCGAACTGCTTGTGCAGCACGTCCAGGTACTCATCGGAAATCTTAAGGTTAGGATTGGGCGAGTCGATGCCGGCTCCCTTCGAATTCAGGAAATCGACAAGAGTGTCCAGTCCGATATTGAACTGCTTGATAAGTTTCGATAGTCTTATTTCTGCCATATATAACCCCCTATGCTTTTAATTATTCAAATTCAGCGCGCAGGATGGAGAGAACCTCTTCCACGGTCTCGTCTTCCAGGTCGGCGCGGTTGGCGATGTCGGCGGCGCTCAGGGCCAGGACGCTCTTTGCAGTGTCGCAGCCGATTGCCTGCAGCCTCTCGATGATCCAAGGGTCGATTTCGTTCTCGAAATCCTTCAGGAGCACGTCTTCCTCCTCCATCTCCTCGTCCTTGCCGCTCTCTCTCCAGACCTCGATTTCGCGGCCTACCAGCATACCGGCGAGCTTGATGTTCACGCCGCCCTTGCCGATGCCTTTCTTAACCTCGTCGGAGTGCATATAAACCTTGATCTTGTCTTCGGGGCTCTGTCCAAGGTCGATATTTGAGATGTGGGCCGGGTTCAGCGCCCTCTGGATGAGGAGCTGGGTGTTGGTGGTCCACTGCAGCACGTCGATATTCTCGTTGCGGAGCTCACGGACGATACCCATGATGCGGGAACCCTTCACGCCGATGCAGGCGCCGATAGGGTCGATGCGGTCGTCATAGGACTCCACGGCCACCTTTGCACGCTCACCGGGGATGCGCACCACCTTCTTGATGGTGATGAGGCCGTCGTAGATCTCGGGCACTTCCATCTCGAAGAGTTTCTCAAGGAACTCGTTGCTGGTACGGGACAGAGTGATGTACGGAGTGGTGTTGTTGCGCATCTCCACGCTCTTGATGATAGCGCGGATGTTGTCGCCCTTCTTGAAACGCTCGCCGGGAATCTGCTCCTGACGGGGCATACGGAGTTCGTTGCCGTCCTCGTCCAGGATGAGCACCTCGTTCTTCCAGGTCTGGTAAACCTCGCCAGTGAAGATGTCGCCCACCTTTTCAGCGTAACGCTTGTACACGTTAGCCTTCTCGATATCCATAATGCGGCCCTGCAGGTTCTGACGGATGTTCAGGATTCCGCGGCGGCCGAAGGATGCCAGGGAGAGCTTGCGGGTGTAGGTGTCGCCGATCTCGTAGTCGTCGTCTCCGGTCTCAGCCGCGATTTCCTCCACGGTAATCTCCGTTGCGGGATTCTCCACCTGCTCCACCACTTCGAAGTTCTGGTAGATTTCGCAGTCTCCCTTGTCCACGTTGATGATAACGTCGAAATTGTCGGCGCTGCCGTAGGTCTTTGCGAGCTGGGTGAGGAACACGTCCTTCAGAACACCGAGCATCACCGGACGGTCGATGCTTTTCTCTTCCTTGAAATCCTTGAATGCGTCAATCAAGGTGATTTCCTTTTCTTTTTCTTTTGCCATTTTATATTGTTTTATTCTTTTGTCATTTCGTGGTTTTATTTGTCATTTCGAGCGTAGTCGAGAAATCTATTTGAAATCAATGTGTGGTTTGACGGAGAAAACCTCGCTCATGGGGAACGCTTCGTCGTCCACGGTAATGCTGTCCTCGCTTGCCGCTTCCAGCTTGGCCACCTTCTTTTTCCCGTCACGGAACTTAACTTCAACGAGGGTGCCCAGTGCCTTTTTGTACTGCTCAAGCACCTTGAAAGGCCTGTCCAGCCCGGCCGACGATACGGTG
>JAILDI010000225.1 GCA_024689525.1 Bacteroidales bacterium | reverse complement strand
CCCTACAACTACTATATAGCCGAATTCCTGAAGAAGCATCCGGATATCGCCCCTTATGTGGCGCCTCCGGCAGACCCCGCGGATGATTCCGGCGACGGAGGAATCCAGGTGGGCCGTTCCAACACATGGTCGTACGGCATCAACGCCAGCATGCCGCTGGTGAGCGTGCAGCTGTGGGAAAGCCTGAAACTCAGCGGCGACCAGGTGGAACTTGCCGTGGAGCAGGCCCGCGAATCCCGCCTTGGAATGGTAACGTCCGTGAAGCAGGCATATTACGCCGTGCTTCTTGCCAAGGCCTCTTTCGACGTATACGATGCCGTATACGAAAATGCGTTAGAGAACTACAAGCTCACGGAGATGCGCTACAACAGCCAGAAGGCCTCGGAACTGGATTTCACCAGGGCTAAGAGCTCGCTGGCGGCGGCCATCCCCAATATGTACAATGCGGAGAACGCCATCGAACTGGCCCTGTGGCAGCTCAAAGCCGTCATCGGCCTGGATCTGGACACCCCCATCGACATAGAGGGATCCCTGGATGAGCTGGCGCAGGAAATGTTCCGCGACATCCGGGAAGGGGAGGAGGCCGATCTGGACGGCAATACGCAGTTGAGGCAACTCCAGGCGCAGGCCGATATGCTGGCGCGCCAGATAAGGATGCAGCAATATGCCTATATCCCCACTCTGTCGCTCGCATTCGCATACAACGTGAACGCGATGGCGGAGGATTTCGACTTCCAGAACTACCGCTGGACGCCTTACTCATACATCGGCCTCCAGCTCAATATCCCCATCTTCGCCGGAGGCCAGCGCTACCATCAGATCAAGCAGACACGCGTACAGGCCCAGGAACTGGAATACCAGAGGATCAATGCGGAGCGCCAGATAAAGATAGGCATCCGCCAGAGCCTGGCCACGATGGACACTGCAATGAAGACCTACGAGGCGGCAAAAGACGCCCTGGAGAGCGCTGAAAAGGCATATGACATTGCGGCCAAGAGCTACGAAGTGGGCCGCAGCACCCTCACGGACCTTAACAACACGGAGCTGGTCCTCACCCAGACAAAACTCCAGGCGGTTCAGGCCGTGTACAACTTCGTAATCGCCAAGGCGACTCTGGAACAGACACTCGGATACGATTTCACAACGGAACAGTAGAATATGAAAAAGCTATACATAATCGCCGTGGCCCTGATGGCCCTGGCATCCTGCAAGAACAACTCCAATGGCACTTCTGAAGCCGGCACATTGCTGGCCGGCGGCGCCCAGACCCATACCGCCACCGTCCAGAACGTGGAAGTGGCAACGGCCCAGAGGCGCGAAGTTCCCCAGGAGAGCGTGTATTCCGCAACCGTGGAACCTTATGCGGAGAACAACATCGCCCCGCAGACGTCCGGACGTATCCGTAAGATCAATGTCGATGTGGGCTCCTACGTTGGCCGCGGCCAGGTGCTGGCGGAGATGGACCGCCTCCAGCTGGACCAGACCAAACTCCAGCTGCAGAACGATAGCACGGAGTATGCACGCCTCAAGGCCCTGTACGAGCAGGGCGGCGTTGCCCAGTCGGACTTCGAGGCCTTCGAGCTCCAGTACAAAGTGCGTCAGACCACGTACCAGAACCTGCTGGAGAACACCATCCTCCGTAGCCCCATCACCGGCTACGTTACCGCGCGCAACTACGACAAGAACGACCTGTACACTATGGGCCAGCCCATTTTCACCGTGCAACAGGTGATTCCCGTGAAACTGCTCGTGGGCATTTCGGAAAGCGAATACACCAAGGTTAAGAAGGGCGATACCGTTACCCTCACCGCCGATGCCCTTCCGGGCAGGGATTTCACCGGCCAGGTGGTGCGCCTGCACCCCACGATGAATCCGGGAACGCACACGTTCAACGCGGAAGTAAGGGTGAACAACACCGACAGGGCTCTCCGCCCCGGAATGTACGCCCGCGTCACCGTGAAGTTCGGAGTGAACAATAGCATCGTAGTCCCGGACAGGGCTATCGTAAAGCAGGAAGGCTCCGGCCAGCGCTTTGTGTTCGTGCTCAATGAGGACAATACTGTGTCGTACATCCCCGTCGGCATCGGCCGTCATATGGGCCGCGAATATGAAATCACATCGGGCCTGGAAGAAGGCCGGAAAGTCGTGGTCAAGGGCCAGAACGGCCTCAAGGACGGCTCAAGCGTTAACGTGCTCAAAGAAGACTAAGGGCTATGAGCATCTACAGAACATCGGTCAATCATCCGGTAACCACCATACTTGTCTTCCTGGCATTCGCCATTATGGGCGTTTTCGCCCTTACGCGCCTGCCGGTGGACAATATGCCGGACTTTGAGTCCAACGTCATAATGGTGATGAGCTCCTATCCGGGAGCCAGCGCGGAGGATGTGGAGAACAACCTCACCAAGGTGCTGGAGAACACGCTGAACAGCGTTGCGGAGCTGAAGAACATCACCTCCAACTCCCGTGAGAACATCTCCGTCATCACCCTGGAATTCGAATACGGAACCGACATCGACGAAGCCACCAACGACGTCCGCGACAAGCTGGACATGGTGAGCCAGTCGCTGCCGGACGGCGCCTCCCTGCCGTATCTGTTCAAGTTCAGCGCCGACGATATGCCCATCATGATCATGGCGGCCACGGCCGACCAGAGCGTATCGGCCCTGGACAAGATTCTGGACGACAAGGTGGCAACCCCGCTGGCCCGCGTGAGCGGCGTAGGACAGATTTCGGTGGCCGGCGCCCCCAAGAGGGAGATCCAGGTCTATTGCGACCCGTCCAAACTGGAAGCCTACAAACTGTCGATAGCCGCGATTTCTTCCGTCATCGCGGCGGAGAACAGGAATGTGCCCTCGGGCAGCATCGACATCGGCTCGGATACCTACACCTTGAGGATCAAGAAGGAATTCGAGGATCCGATGGAACTTCTCGATGTGGTGGTTGGCAGCTACAACGGCAAGGCGGTGTATCTGAGGGATGTGGCCAGGATCGACGATACTCTGGAAGAAAAGTCCCAGGAGTCGTACACCAACGGCGTCCGCGGCGCCCAGATCATCATCCAGAAGCAGTCCGGGTACAACACCGTGGAGGTCATCAGGAAGATCAAGGCGGAGATGAAGGTCATCGCCCGCAACCTGCCTTCCGACATCAAGATCACCCAGGTGGTCGATAACTCCGAGGACATCCTCCTCACCATCAAGTCGCTGCGCGATACCATCATCATCACCTTCCTGGTGGTTATGATGGTGGTGTTCCTGTTCCTGGGAAGGCTCAAGGGTACGCTCATCGTGGTGCTCTCCATCCCCATCGCCCTGCTGGCCTCGCTGCTTTACCTGCTGGCCAGCGGAAACACGCTCAACATCATTTCCATGAGCGCCCTGGCCATAGCCATCGGTATGGTTGTGGACGATGCAATCGTGGTGCTGGAGAACGTCACCACGCATCTGGAACGAGGGGAAAAACCGCGCGAGGCGGCCGTGCACGGCACATCTGAAGTGGGTATTTCCGTTATCGCATCGACCCTTACGATGCTGTGCGTGTTCCTCCCGCTCACGATGATCAAGGGCATGACGGGAATCATGTTCCGCCAGCTGGGCTGGATTGTGTCCATCATCATGATAGTGTCCACAACCGCGGCCCTTACCCTTGTTCCCACGCTGTGCTCGCTGCTGCTTAACAACAAGCCTACCACAAACAAGCTGTACAAGTTCGTCTTCGGCCCCGTGAACAAGGCCCTGGATGCGGTGTCGGCCGGATATTCCCGCCTTATCGGCTGGTGCATGAGGCGCAAGAAAATCATCCTTCTGAGTGCGGTTGTCATCTTTGCGGCGGTACTGGTCATTTTCGTGCCCCGCATGAAGACCGAGTACTTCCCCACACAGGATGAGGGCAGGATATCGGCCTCGATTGAAATGCCAATCGGAACGGCCCAGGATCTCACCGGCGAGGTGGCCCAGGCCATCTACGAAAGGCTGATGGCCGATATTCCCGAGGTCAAGGTGATCAGCTACCGCTACGGCCAGGCGGACTCCGAAAACGCCTTTGCGTCGATGCGCCAGAACGGCACCTACCTTATCACGATGAATATCCGCATCGGCTCGTCATCGACCCGTAAGCGCACTGTTTCGGAGATTGCCGATGTGGTGAGGGCCGATCTCCGCGAATTCCCCGAACTCAACCGCTTCAACGTGAACGAAGGCGGTATGGGCATGGGCGGCCGCGCCAACGTGCAGTTGGAAATCTACGGCTACGACTTCGAGGAAACGGAAAATGAAGCCAGGCGTATCCGCTCGCAGATGATAGAATCCGGTTTCTTCACCCAGGCCATCCTGTCCAGGGACCAGTATACGCCGGAATACGAGGTCGATTTCGACCGCGAGAAGCTGGCGCTGAACGGCCTGTCGTCCGTGACGGCCGCCGCTGCGGTGTCCGCTGCGATGTCCGGAACCGTGGCCTCGTACTACCGCGAGGAAGGTGAGGAATACAACATCCGCGTGCGTTACGCTCCGGAATTCCGTACCTCCATAGAGGACCTGGAGAATATCATCATCTACAACAACGCCGGAGTGGGCATCCGTGTGAGAGACCTGGGAACGATTGTGGAATCCAAGGTCCCTCCCACCATCCAACGCAAGAACCGCGAGCGCTACATCACCGTAACGGGCATCATGGCCCGCGGCAAGGCCCTCAGCGACGGTGTCGACATGGTGGAAACCATCATGGATGAGAATCCGCTGCCCTCGCACATGAGCTGGCGTATCGGCGGTGACTATGAGGAGCAGCAGAAGATGTTCGGCGACATGCTGCTGCTGATCGCCCTGATTATCATTCTGGTGTATATGGTAATGGCATCCCAGTTCGAATCGCTTCTTGGCCCCTTCGTCATCATGTTCTCCATCCCGTTCGCGCTCACCGGCGTGGCTCTTGGAAGCATGGTCCACGGATGGATGCCGATAAGCGTCATGGGCATGATAGGCATCATCATCCTTCTGGGTATAGTGGTGAAAAACGGTATCGTGCTCATCGACTATACCATACTGCTTCAGGAGAGAGGGCTGGAAGTCAGAGAGGCATCGGTAACGGCCGCCAAGAGCCGTCTGAGGCCTATCCTGATGACCACGCTCACAACCGTGCTTGGCATGCTGCCCATGGCATGGGGCACCGGCGAGGGTTCCGAACTGTGGAAGGGTCTGGGCATCACCGTGGCGTGGGGCCTTAGCATATCAACCCTTATCACCCTTGTTATCATTCCTGTGCTGTATTGCGGATTCACTGAACACCGCAAGCGCCGCAGAGAGAAAAAATCGGCAAAGATTGCAACAACATAGCGTGATTTTGCATCTATAATTTTGACGTGCAGATATGAAAGCTCTTTTTATCGTTTACAACCAGGCCTACAATCAGGAAATTGTAGAGCAGCTGGAAAAGCTTGGTCAGAGGGGATACACGGTGTGGCAGGAGATCGGTGGCAGGGGAAGCGTAGATGGCGAACCCCACCTTGGCTCTCACGCCTGGCCCACGCAGAACCATGCACTTCTTTCGGTGATGGACAACGACGCCGCCGCAAAAGTGATGGAAAAGATGCGGGAAGTGGACGCTTCCAACCCCGCGCTGGGTCTAAGGGCTTATGCCCTTCCGGTTGACGAAGTGTTGTAATTAGAAAAATTTGCGCTATATTTGCAGAACGCAACAAATTATTTTATAATGGCTAAAGTAGCAACCAATACTAATTTCGACGGCCTTCTGCAGGACGATAAACTCGTCGTTGTGGACTTCTGGGCAACCTGGTGCGGCCCCTGCCGCATGATTTCCCCCATTCTGGACGAGGCTGAAATGGAAATGGGAGACAAATTCACCCTGGTTAAAGTTAATGTGGACGACGCTGAGGAAATCGCCGCCCGTTTCCGCATCATGAGCATCCCCACCCTCCTGTTCTTCAAGAACGGACAGGTGGTGGACAAAACCGTGGGTGCAATGCCCAAGGCCATGTTAATCGACAAAATAAACGCAAATTTATAACGCAAATTTATAATCATCATGAAAAAAGTTATTGCAATCATTGCCATCGCATTTGCTTCCATGAGCATTGCACACGCACAGTTCGGTATCGTTGGTGGTTTCACCTCCTCCAGCACCCAGATCGACAAGGAAAACTGGAAAGCCAACCTGAACAACATCAGCCTGTATCACGTTGGTCTCACCTACAAGCTGGACCTGGGCCTCGGCCTCGCAATCCAGCCTTCCCTCACCTATGAGATGAAGGGCGCTACCCTCAACGAGGACATCGCCAGCGTGGGTGAAGTTGTAGATGTATCCAAGACCATCAACACCAAGACCGGTTTCGCAGAGTTCGGCCTTGACCTCCAGTGGGGTCCGGACCTGGTGGCATTCCGCCCGTTCATATTCGCTTCCCCCTTCATCGGCTACATGATCAGCCAGGAGGAGACCAGCGACATTGAGGGAACAGTGGCAGGCACCTCAGAGGTTTCATGGGACAACGATAAGGCAAAGGCCTGGGCAGAAGAGGCAAAGAACAAGCTCGAGTACGGCTTCGGTATCGGTGTCGGCGTGGACGTGATGAAGTTCGTCCAGCTCAAGGCTCAGTACTATATGAACCTCGGCAACCTCTACAACGAGGGTCAGGTCGTTAATGCAAAGGACGTTTGGGGCCAGGTCAAGGACAGCTACGGCAACGTAGAGAACTACAACGGCATCAAGGTCTCCCTTGCACTCCTCTTCTAAGAAGAAGTTGAAAGAAATCCGGACCTATCTTTCCGGTCCTTTGGACGAAGTGACGTCGCTTATGGCGGCGTCACTCCGTACTAATATATCCCTGCTGGGCAGAACCAATGCGGATCTGATGCAGGAAAAAGGAAAGATGATGCGTCCCATGCTGTGCCTGCTTTCCGCAGGAGCTCTTGGGACGGTCAATTCCGACACGGCGCATTTCGCGGCCGCGTCGGAACTTTTGCATAATGCAACGCTTCTCCACGACGATGTGGTGGACGGGGCAAGCCTCCGCAGGGGCAAGCCCACGGTGGGCGCCATACTGGGCCCCAAGGCCTCCGTGCTGGTGGGCGACTTCTGGCTGGTGAAGGCTATGGACTGCGTCCAGGGCTCATCTGACGGCGGCCGGAAAGTGATGGGAGTTTTTTCGAAAACCCTGTCCGACCTTACCGAGGGTGAAATGCTTCAGCTGGAAAAGGCCGTAAGCTACGACACCACGCAGGAGGATTATATCAGGATTATCTATTGCAAGACGGCATCGCTGTTCGAGGCATCTGCCCTGAGCGGAGCCATATCGGTTGACGCTCCGCAGGAGCAGGTATCGGCAATCGGTGACTTCGCCCGCAATCTGGGAATCGCATTCCAGATAAAGGACGATATTTTCGACTATCTGCCTTCGGATTCCATCGGCAAGCCTTCGGGCATCGACCTGCTGGAACAGAAGATCACCCAGCCGCTTCTTTGCGTACTGGGGGAAATGAGTCCTGCGGTGGCCCTGAATACCAGGGTCAGAATCGGCAAAATAGCCTCCCAGCCTGCTGTGGCCGATGAAATCCGCACCATGGTCGTTGAGGCCGGGGGAGTGGAAAAAGCTGCGGCGGTGATGGACTCTTACATCGAAAAAGCACTTTTGTGCCTCGATGCTATTCCGGATTCCGCAGAAAAATCGTATCTTGCAAGACTTGCCCGCTATGTGGGCGAAAGAAATTTCTAACCAAGACGTGACCGCTGCCGCCCATACGGAAGTACTGTCAGTCCTCCGGAATATGGTGGACAGCGGACGCCTGCCCCACGCAATACTGTTCCACCAGAACGACGGAGGCGGCGCATTTCCGCTTATCCTGGACTTTCTGGAGCACTTGTACGGGGGCAATCCCAGGGTCAAGAAACTCATCCATCCGGATATCCATTACGTGTTCCCGGTGGCTGGCCCGGACAAACCGGTGTCGCTGAACTTCATAAAGCAGTGGAGGGAACTGCTGCTGGAGAATCCGTATTTCTTCGAGAACGAGCTGTATGTGGCGCTGGGAATCGAGGGTAAGCAGGGCGTGATTTCGGTGAACGAGGCGCGCTCGGTGCTGGACAGGCTGTCGCTGTCGGCCGTTGAGGGCGGGTATCGCACCGTGGTGGTGTACCTGCCGGAGAAGATGAACGCGCAGTCGGCAAACTGTCTTTTGAAGATGGTGGAGGAACCGCCGGAGAAAACGCTGTTCCTGCTGGTTACGCAGGCGCCGGAAAAGGTGCTCACCACAATTTATTCACGTTGCGTGTTCATGCGCCTGAGACCCCTCTCCCGGGAGGAGTTCGTCCAGGTGCATCCCTCAATGGGGGAGAGTGAAGCGGAATACGCAACGCTGTTCCACGACCTTATGCAGCAGGTTCTGGCCAAAGACCTGCTGGCGGGCCTGGAAACCGCCGACGCCCTTGCGGGCCTTGGCTCCCGGGAAAAGCAGAAGGCCTTCTGCCGCTATTCGGCGGAGGCGCTTCGAAACGTGTTCCTCATCCAGCAGGGCCTTCAGGACCTGTCGGACATGAGGGAGGACGAGAAAGAATTCTTTGCCGATGTGGCCTCGCGCTGCAGGAAAACCTTCCCGCGTTTCGCCATCGGCGAACTGGACAGGGCAGTAATGCTGATTGAGCGCAACGTGTCGCAGAAAATCCTGTTCTGCGACCTTGTGTGCAGGCTCATATCGGCCAAAAAATAATATATATGGAAAGCAACGAGAATATCAGATACGATTGCTTCCGCGGGTGTACGGTGAATTACGGAAATGCGGACATGCCGGAGATAAAATACCGGCAGGGATGCTGCAAGCTGGAAGTTTACAACTGTCTCAAGGGTATCAACCAGGAGCAGTGGAACGGCATATACGAGGTCAGGTTCAAGAACACCAGGAAGGGTATTTATGTGAATGCGTCGGGCCAGAGCGTGAAGACGGGAGACCTTGTGGTGGTGGAAGCAACGAGCGGTCACGACCTTGGAATCGTCACCCTGGAGGGCCCCATGGTGGGCAGGCAAGTGCGCGCCAAGGGCATCGACCTGGAGAATACCCAGCTCAAGAAGATCTACCGCAAGGCAAAGCCTTTCGACATAGAGCGCTGGCAGGAGGCCATTGCGCGTGAGGAGGAGACGATGATCCGCGCCCGCGTGCTGGCTGCGAACCTGGGCCTTGAGATGAAAATCGGCGACGTGGAGTTCCAGGGCGATGGCACCAAGGCCATTTTCTATTATATTGCCGATGGGCGTGTCGATTTCCGTCAGCTCATCAAGGACTATGCGGAGGAATTCCATATCAGGGTGGAGATGAAGCAGATAGGCGCGCGCCAGGAGGCCGGTTTGATCGGCGGTCTTGGCGTATGCGGCCGCGAGCTCTGCTGCGCCAACCACATCACTCAGTTCCAGAGCATTTCCACACAGGCGGCGCGATGCCAGGACCTGTCACTGAACCCGCAGAAACTGGCGGGGCAGTGCGGCAAGCTCAAATGCTGCCTCAATTACGAGGTGGCCAGCTATATGGACGCGCACTCGCGCATCCCCAAGGTGGTGGAGCCGCTGGAGTTCCAGGACGGCCAGGCCTGGCTGGTGAAGACGGACATCCTTCGCGAGACCCTGTGGTTCTCGTACGAAAAAGGCTCTCTGGAGCACGTATATCCGCTTACCGCCGATGAGGTTCGCGACGTCCAGCGCATGAACCGCGAGGGCCGCAAGCCGGAAACCCTCCGCGCCGAACCGGACGCCTCCGGCCCCGAATTCGTCACCGCCGTGGGCGACGACAGCATCTCCCGCTTCGACCCCGAAAAGCGCAAAAAGCGCCGCAACAAACACCGCAACAAGAAATGAATTTCGTAAAGAAAAAAACCTCGCGGAGTCGGACAAAACTTTTTCGACATTTTTTAGGAGAAAAAGTTTTAGTCCGCGGAGCTATGGTTTTTTTCTGCTTAATGTATATCGTGGCTTGTCGCGAGCCTTCGGTATCGGAGGAGTTTATTCCAGCGCCGGGGCCTTACGAATTCGCGCTGGATTTTAGCGACTCGCTCGCCAAGTACGACGTCGCCCTGTTCACCCGCATCGACTCCCACGAAAAAACAATGCGCGCCCTGGGCGAGCTGCCCGTGACCGCCACCTGGGTGGCCCCCTCGCTGGACGGCGAAGTGCCTCTGGGAACGTTTACGGAAGAGTTCTTCCTCCCCCTGGAGGGCGCCAGGCGCAGTTATTTCTCGCGCCAGGTGTGGCATCCCTATCGTAGCGGCGTCGTGCCCGCGGTGTACGGGGAGTGGAAACTCACTCTGAGCCTTCCCGATTCCATCAAAGTGCACGGCATGCGCGGAATGGGCGTTGAGGTGGTTAAAAGCAAAATCGACTGATGGGACACGGCAAACTACGCAAATTCGCCGAAAACGAAACCTTCCGCTGCCTGCTGCAGCCGGATGCCTCTTCCGTGCTGGTCGGAGGCACGCGTGAACTCGTTTTGCGCGACCATCCCATCAAGGGTAACTGGCGCTCGATGTTCGCTTCCGAGCAGCCAATAGTGCTGGAACTCGGCTGCGGCAAGGGCGATTACACCATTGCGCTGGCGGAGCGTCACCCGGAGATGAACTTCATCGGCGTAGA
>JAILDI010000205.1 GCA_024689525.1 Bacteroidales bacterium | reverse complement strand
TCTGGACAGGGTCGGTGATACCGTCAAGCAGGGCCTCCTTGTCGCCGAAATACTGCTCCCAATAGATGGCGTCCACCTCGTCTGCGGCGAAGCGGTAGAGGTTAAGCACCTCTTTGCCGTTTTCGGTGATGCCGCTCAGGTCGGGGGCTTCGATGGTGACCACGGCATAGTCTGCTACGCTGCGGGTAAATGGGGATTTTGTTTCATTGCATGATACTGCTGCCAATAATGTGAGGGCAGCGGGAACAATAGTCTTTTTCATATCTTAGAGCATTATCATAATCAAAACCTGGGCGGCTACCACACGCAGGAACATGGTGAGGGGGTATACCGTCGCGTAATTCACTGCAATCCTCCCGCTGCCGTACATCTGTTCGGCGAAGGAAAGAAGGGCCGGATCGGTGGTGCCTCCGGCAAGCAGGCCGCAAATCTTGAAGAAATCCATCTTCATCACCCAGCGGGCAAGCAGGGCGATTACAGTCATCGGAACCAGAGTGATGATGGCTCCGTAGAGCACCCACATGTATCCGCCGCCCAAAAGTGAGGCAACGAAGGTTTTCCCTGCGCCAAGTCCGACTGCCGCCATGAAGAGCGAAATGCCCAGCTCACGTATCATGAGGTTGGCGCTGAGGGCTGTGTAGGTGGTAATCCTCAGCTTGGGGCCGAAGTGCCCGAGGAGAATGGCCACGATGAGCGGGCCACCGGCGAGGCCGAGCTTCAGCGGCTGGGGCATTGACGGGAAGCGGATAGGGAGAGTGCCCAGTGCGACGCCAAGTGCGATGCCGAAGAAAATCGGCACAAGGTTGGGCTTGTGCAGCGACTCGGGCTGGTTGCCGACGAGCTTGGCCAGCCGCTCGATGCCTTCCTGCGAGCCCACGACCTTTATGCTGTCGCCCATCTGGAGGATAAGGTCGGCATCGGCCTGCAGATCCACGCCGGAGCGCACGATGCGAGTAACGGTGACTCCGTATTTGCGGCGTACGTCAAGCTTGCGGAGGCTTTTCCCGGTAAGGGACGATTTTGTGATGGAAAGGCGCGACGACACCAGGCGGGTGCCGCTCTGCTGCCACTCCTTCATATCCACAGGGAGTTCCTCCCCGAAGATGATGCGGACTTTGTCCTTGTGCTGGATATCGGTGACGATAAGAAGCCGGTCTCCTTCCATGAGGGGAAGGTCCAGATCCGGGAAGAATACCTCATCGTCGCGCTTCATCCGGGCGATGACCAGATGGTCGGCATTCTCTTCGCCTATGATGTCGTGTATGGTTTTGCCGAAAAGTGCCGGATTCTCCACCTGGCAGGCAAGACGGTAGGCACTCCCCTCTTCGTCATCGCCTTTTGAGGCATGCTCTTTTTCCTTGTCGATATTCACCTTGAAAATGGCTTTGGACAGCAGCAGGACGGCGATTGCTCCAAGCACTCCAAGAGGATAGGCTACGGCGTAGGCCGATGCGATGCCGGCACCCGCGGCAGTGGTGTCCGGCGATGCCTCGGCGGCATCCGTGAGCGTCTGCTGGGCGGCGCCAAGGCCGGGTGTATTGGTAACGGCGCCCGACATTATGCCGGTCATTATGCCGAGATTCTCTCCGCTGACAAGGTGGATGATGTATGTTGTCAGAACGGCCAGCAGCACCAGTCCAATGGCCATCAGGTTCATGGGAAGACCGTCTTTCCGGAATGAATGGAAGAAGCCCGGGCCCACCTGCAGGCCTATGGCGAAGACAAAGAGGATCAGTCCGAAATCTTTTATGAACGACAGCATCACGGGGTTGATCCGCAGGCCCATATGTCCGAGCAGGATGCCCATGAACAAGATCCATGTGGAGCCAAGGGAGATGCCCTTGACCTTGAATTTGCCCAGGAAAAGCCCCGAGGCTATTACGATTGCCAGAATGAAAATTGCACTGGCGGTATCTCTGTTTGTAAGAAGGTCCATCATATCGGACGCAAAGGTAGGTATTAAATGCATCCGCTTTTATTGATGAATATGGTTTATTTCGATACAATTAATATGCAATATCGATAAATATGGCTATATTTGCAGGTAAATCAGTATCGGTTATGGAATTACGGCAATTGAAATATTTTGTGGAGGTCGGGCGTCTGGGCAGCTTTTCCCTGGCCTCCAAATCGCTTTTTATCACTCAGAGCACCATTTCCCAACAGATTCAGAAACTGGAGGAGGAGCTGGGCGTGGAACTGCTGACGCGAGATACCCGGCATGTTACCCTGAGCGATTACGGCGAGCAATTCTACCCCTGCGCCGTGCAGGTTCTGGAAGAGGCACGGGCGGGGGCTGAACGGATCCGGGATGTGAAGGCGCTCAAAGTGGGGACGCTCAGCGTGGGAGCGACGTATTCTTTCGGCCCGCTGCTCAAGCAGACGGTCCTGGACTTTTTCAGAAAGTATCCGCGTATCAGGCTGGATCTGGTAATCACATCAAAAGAAGATTTATGGCAGAAGTTGCTGGACAGGGATCTGGATGTGGCCCTTACCTATAAATCGCCGCTCGGAGATGAACGTATCGAGTCCCATCTGCTGTTCCAGAGCCGACTTTGCCTGGTCGGGCGTGTCGGAGAGTTGAAGGGAGTGGGTAAGGAAGTATCGGTCCAGGACCTCTCCCGCTTCCCGCTTGCCTTGCCGTCCAAGGGTCTTCAGGCGCGTGACACGCTGGAGGATGTCCTGTTTGCACAGAACGTAAATCTGGACATCCGTTTGGAAATCAACAGTGTCCGTTCCCTCCTTGACCTTGTGGGCAGCAGCCCGCTGGTGACCATCCTGTCGGAAGAAGCCATCAACCAGGTGCATGGGTTCGAGGCTGTTCCCATAGGCCACCCCGATGGCCGCATGGACAGCTGCTACCACTACCTGAAAGGTAGCTATCACCAGAACGCAGCGCAGAAGCTCGTGGAGCTCCGGAAGGAGAACAATTCCTTTAATCAGACTTTGGGATAAAAGTCGCTTCGCTCCCGTAAAATCGCTAAAAATGGGGATTTCTCGCGTGCGCGCAATGTCTTACCTTTCCCCGGCCATCGCCTCCGCACCGACTACACCGACGCCGACCCCGACCAGGAAGCCGACTTCTACCTCCTCCGCCACACCTCCTGCCACGCCGTCCTCACCGAAAACTTCTTCAATCCGGGATGACGGCAGTTCTTGTCAGTATTTATGTTTTACCGCTTATGAAAGCCCCTGTCAGAATATCATATTGAACGCAGCCTGTTGCGCCCGTGCACTATGGGCGGCATTCATCTTGCCGAAGTTCCATTTCACACCGAAGAGAATGTACCTTCCCATTATGAGCCGATAGGAATCCTCCTCATAGTTGGCGGTTACAGTATGCGTGAGGTTCCGGGTCTGGTTCAGGATGTCATGAACCTTAACACTTAAATTGAAGGCACCGATATTCTTTGAGATCTCCGCATTCCATTGCCATTCAGGTTGGCCATAGCCTGCCGCATAGCCTTTGTAGAACACGTAGGCAATATCAGAATTGAATTCAAATTCGTGTTTGGTGGTATATGTGCCACTCGCAGTAAACCTGGTGTCCAGCGTATTCAAGTTGGCCTTGGGATTCAATGAGTAACGGGCAATGCGGCCGGCGGTCCTGGCTCCCGCGCTTACAGACCAATGGTCTGGATTGTACTTCACTGAGAAACCGGCCGAAGGGCTGAAGGAACGTGTCCTGCTCTCTGCAAAGCCGCTCTGTCCTCCATAGAATTGGTCACCGTCGGCATTTCCCCAGAAGTCGGTCATAAACGCTGAATAATCAAACGTATCTTTATCAAGTGCCGGGAGCGTTGTCTTTGCCTGATAGCTGATGGAGGAAGAATAACCGGCGCCACCGCTCAAGGTCAGGGACCAAAGTTTTTTGGCGTCCAGGGGCGTAGTATAGTTTACAACCAGGTTGGATGTCAGGCTCGGTTTTATAGCATTCACAGGGATGGAATACATAATGCCGTCGCTATCATACCAGAGCGCGGAAACAATGGGATTGTTATTCACCTGACCAGACAGATAAACATAAAGCGTAGAGAACTTTTCCCGATTATTCCTGGTCCAATTCGAACTTATGAAGGTATATGAATAAGGCTTCAGATAGACGTTTCCAAGGCTCAGACGCGATGGATTCCTAATACCCAAAACCGGGAGCATCAGGGAGGAGGAAGGCTGCCTTCCATATCCGTAAGCGGAAAGTGTTATCCGGTCATTTCCTTTTGCATACTGGAAACGGAGAGAGGGCGCAAAGAACCAGTTCCACTCATCTTTCCCCGTTGTCTCCTCTATCCCATAGCTTTTGGAGAAGGTTTCGTTGAGAATCCCGATGGCCCGGCCGCCAAAAGTAACCCAGCTGCCTTGTCCGAACTTGTACTGTGCAGTCAAATCATATCGCTGTTCCAGATAGTCGGACTTGCTTTCAGAGGAGTAGTAGTCATTTCTGCCAGCCTCATCGAATGCATCCCGAATGTCATCCGAACGAGACCAGTCATATTGTGCCTGGGCGGATAACGTCCACTTCTCTCCAATAGGTTCCGTGTACCGGACACTCCCGTCCATCCCATACGACAGGCCGTTAGAGTGGTAGGTCATCGAGCGGGTTTCATCTCCGGCATTTGTAGTCAGGAGGGAAGACTCCAGGCTTTCCCCGTCATTTCTGCTGTAATAGGGATCAATCGCCAGCTGGAGGGTTCGGTTTTGTTTGCCACCTATCTCGCGGAAAGTCACGTCGGCATCAAAATATGCGTTTTTCCTTTCCGAAAGACTGTGGGTGGTGCCAGTGGATCTGTTTACGAAACTTCCTTCACGGCTGATCTCCGCCTGGTTGCTCTCATAGGAATCTGCTCTATTGTAACGGAAATCAGGACGAAGGTGGAACCAGACCTTGCCTGTTTCCTTCTCGAATTCCATGTTGGCGGACAGCCCGTGAGCATAGGATTTACCGATGTCTTCCGTTGTGGATGACAGGTTCCCGTCTTCTTGATAGGTGGTCCTGTCCGCCCGAGTGCCGGAATCCGTATCCGTGTACTTGTAATTGACGCTGACGGTA
>JAILDI010000175.1 GCA_024689525.1 Bacteroidales bacterium | reverse complement strand
CGACCTTCTGATGGACAACGCGGTGTGGGTGTGGAAGAATGTCAAGGACGGCCAGTACGACCTGGTGAAGGCAATCGACATCGTGAACGACGAAGACCGTTCCTACTCCCTTGCCCGCTATGAGGACCGCATCCGCAAGATTATCGTGGACAATCCCGGCCTGCGCCTCACGCTCCACGCCGGCGAGAGCCTCCGCGGAGAGAACGGGGAGATTGCCATCGCCCTCCGCTGTGGCATCGACCGCCTTGGCCACGGCTTCAACCTCTACCGTTACCCGGATCTTGAAAAGGCCGTGATGGAAAAGGGCATCCCGATGGAAATATGCCCCGTATCCAACGCCGCCCTGGGCTATTGCCGGGACTTTGCCCAGCACCCCGCCAAGAAGTATATGGAGTCCGGCATTCCCATCATAATCTGTTCCGACGATGCCGCCTATCAGGCCCGCAGCGTCCTCACCGGCGACTACCTTGCCGTAGCCGTCGGCTGGGATCTCACCCTTCCCCAGATACGCCAGCTCTGCCGCATCTCCATCGAGAATTCCTTCCTCATCCCCGCCCGCAAGCAGGTTCTGCGCAACTGGTTCAAGAGCGCATGGAAGCAGTTCGAACAGGAACAGTCAAATTGTTGATTTTTTTTGTTTTATTGAGATTATTCTCTATATTTGCAAAAGAATAAGTCAGAAGAAAGGGGCAACCTTGCGTATCGCATAATCGTCCGTCTTCTGGCTTTTTCTATTGTATCTTGTCCGTTATCGAATAGACGAATCTTGAGACCCTGACGTGGCCATCCTTGCCGACATTCTTTTTTTCGGCCACATTAAGATATACGTGTGAACCATGTATGTCGGTTTCGAAATAGTGAAACTTATCTATGCCGTCTTTTCTGGACTTAAAAGATGGTGTGGTTTTTACATAGCGGCTCTTTTTCAAGGCATCGTCCAAACTCAACAAATCAGTTCTCTGAAGAACTTTGTTCCGTCCCATAACATCCGAGTATAGATGCTTGTTTCCATACTGTGTAAAGTTTATTATTATTGTTTGACTGCCAATTTGTTTTGGAATAGATATAGATAATAAAGGACCCATTTTACGCTTGTAAAAATGACGGAATCTTGCCGAGGGTGTAAGTTCGACAGAGTATTTCTCCCCATCCCACTTTACATCGGTCTTGGTCATTGTTTCTATCTAAATCAATTCCAACACGAGGGTCATCTCGCCGAAGGAGGTGGGGTGGCCGGAGTTTTTTTCGATGTAGGAGCGGGTTAGCTGGCCGCGCCAGACGATGTCGTCGCGGGAGCGCACGGGGAGTTCCAGCTCGAAGCCGTAGCTTTTGGAGTTGTATTTCACTACGGCAGAGCATTTCCAGGTGGTCAGGCTGCCGCCATCGTCTTCGACTATCATGAACGCGCAGGACTTGAGACTCTTTGTCCATTCCGATACAAGAAGGGCGTTGAGGGGGATGTCCTGGCCCACCTGGCTGCGCTGGACCACGATCATGAAATCCGTGATTGTAGGCTGGTACAGGCGCAGTTCCGCCTCCGTGCTGGCCGTGAAATTCTCCACAGAGCCGCATTTGAAGAAGAACTCCGCGCCTCCGGCGAACCAGGAGTCGTATTGCCTCTCCACCCTCAGGGACTTTATCACCAGGGAGCGGATATCGGAGGAGGTCGATGCCCTGGGGCGCACGATGACCTCACCCCCGCCCGAGCCCCAGGACGGGTCCTCGCGCCGAAGCATCTCCAGTGACGTAAATCCCGCATCCGAATTGCGGTTAATCACCCATACGGGCCGCTCCCGGGCTACTTCCTCCGTAACCAGGATCTCGCCTCCGCCAATCTCGTAGCCCAAATTGGAATCTGCGTCATAGCAGGGGTCGAAGGTAACGACCGGCGCCGAAATTCCGTCCCATTTCTCCGCATAGGGCCAGTAAATCTGAAGGTCCGATGAAGACAAATCGCGGAGATAATCCTCAGGGTCGCCGTAAAAGCCTTCCCCGGAAGCGCGGGTGATGCCGGACCGGACTGCCGATGCAATCAGGTCCCGCAGGGGAGTGTCGTACGAGGCAGATTTCGTACTCACATCCCCGACACCCGCGCCGGGGCTGGCAAACAACTGTTTCATGGTGTATTCCTCGTCATAGCCGTTTTGCGACGATGACGTTACCGCATCGGCCACTTCCCTCATCTGGGACGGGCCGATGGGCAAGGTGGACATAATGCGGGCAAGGTCCTCCAGAGGGACCGAGGTGACGGTTGCGTCCGGAAGTTCCTGCTGCTGTTCCGGAGAGATCACTGTGCAGGCGGCCATAACCGCGGCCGCAAGCGCTAAAATGGTACTTTTTTTCATCTTTTTGCACCCGGATTAATGGTTCCGGTTTCCTTGCTACAAAGTACCGAATACTTATCCGTGTTCAAAAGTGTGCACACGGATAAGGATAAAAATCGTTAACTGAGATGCGCCAGTGGCCTACCTGGAGTAGAAAACGAAGCGGTTTTTGTCGTAAAAATCTTTCACGAGTTCCGCTTTTTGGAAGGGTTCGGCGGCAAAAAGCGCCAGAGTTTCCTTCCCCAGCACCTCGTTTATCTCGGTGAGGCCCTTGCCTTCGGCCGTCAAAAGACGTGCGGACCACTCCGCCACGGCGCGGTAGAAAAGCAGCGGATCATCGTCCGGAACAAAGAGTGCTTCCGACGGCTCGTAATCCAGGACATTCTTCCTCATCTGTGGCTTTTCCTTCTTCATGATATAGGGCGGATTGCTCAGAACCAGGTCGAACTGTCCGAATCCGGAAATCGAGGATGGATCCAGCACATCGGCCTTCACAAAAGAAGGGGCCAGCGCGCCGGTGGTTTTCATCTCGGCCGCAAAATCCTGCGACCGGGCCACATCCAGCGCGTCTTCCGACTTGTCCACACCCACCACGACTGCGCCGGGAACGGAAAGCGCCACGGTCCAGGCAATGTTGCCTGAGCCGGTGCAAAGGTCCAGTACGCGCACCGGTTCCGCCTTCTTGCCGAACGGAACGCGCATTCGCTGGATACGCGAAGCTATCTTCACGGCCTCCCTGGCCAGGAGCTCGGTTTCCGGACGGGGGATAAGGACTGCCGACGTAAGATTGAACTCGCGCCCGCAAAACTCCACCTTACCTATTATATATTGTATGGGTTCTCCGGCCTTAAGCCTTTCCAACCCCGCACGCAGAGGCTCGACGCCCTTAGCGGGAATCTTGAACTGAGGCTCGACGATGTGTGTATAGCTCTTGGTCCCTATCACGTGCCCGCACAGCATAAGCACGATATTCCGTGCCTCAGCCGTGGGGTACAATGGCTCAAGGGCGGCAATGCCCTCCTTCAGGAACTCTGTGAGAAGCATCCTAGGAATTGTCGATGATCTGGTTGAGGAAACCGGTGATGTCCATCCCCGCAGCGCGCACCATCTTGGGCACCAGCGAGGCCGATGTCATTCCGGGAATCACATTCACCTCCAGGAAGTAAATGCCGTCCGGGGCCGCAATATAGTCCATACGCACCAGACCCTTGCAGCCGAGATGCTTATAGATGCGGGCCGATATGGCCTGAACCTCCTTTGCCAGGCTGTCCGGAATCTCCGCCGGGCAGATCTCGCGGCTGAGGCCGTTGTACTTGGCGTCATAGTCGAACCAGCCGGTTTCGGAAATAATCTCGATTACGGGCAGCGGCTTCACCTCTTCTCCGTTGAAATATACGGCGCAGGTGAGCTCGTGCTCGCATTTGATGCCCTTTTCAACTATCACGGTTTCTCCCTCCGTGAAGGCATAGCGGATGGCTTCCGCCAGTTTTCCGGCATCCTCCACTTTGCTTATGCCGAAGGAAGAGCCGCCATCGGTGGGCTTCACGAACAGGGGCAGACCGAGCTCCGTCACGGCCTTCTTGCTGAACTCGTCCACGTCTTCCCCGCCTTTGCGGATCAGTGCGTCCGGGGCCAGTTTTACGATATCGGCCCCCCTGAGATAGCTCTTGCAGGAATATTTGTCGAAAGCCACGGTGGTTACGAATGCGCTGCAGCTGGAATGGGGAACGCCCAGCATTTCCAGATAGCCCTGGAGCAGGCCGGTTTCACCGGGAGCCCCGTGCTGCATGATGTATGCGAAATCGAACCTTATCTTTTCGCCCAGCACCATCACCGAGAAGTCGGTCTTGTCCACTTCCGGCTGTGCGCCTTCCGGGAAGGTCTGCCGCATGGAAAAAGCCTTGCGCATTGCCACCAGCTTCCATTTTCCGAAGCGGGCGAAGATTTCGTAAACGTCAAACCGGGTGTCGTCGATGCGGGATGCGGTGAACTCCCCGCTCCTGCACGCAACCTCCCATTCCGAAGAATCGCTGCCGTATATTACGGCTATGCTCTTATATTCAGTCATTATTCAAAGTAATAGTCTTCAAGGGATTCCATATCTCCGCTCTCTCCGTTGGAGGGGTGATTGCCCAGCAACATCGCACCTTCGCAGTACGAATTGTTCACAGCATCCGGGAAGCGGTCGTCGGCCGATATTCCCAGGGTGCCGTCCGCCAGCACTTTCTTCATCCAGATGCCCCAGATGGGCAGCGCCATATTGGCACCCTGGCCCAGCGCGCCGTTCATGAAGTGTACGTAGCGGTCTTCACCTCCCACCCAGGCGCCCGCCGTAATGGTGGGAGTATATGCCACGAACCAGCCGTCCGAGTTGTCGTTGGTGGTGCCCGTCTTGCCGGCGATGTCGTTCTTGAGGCCGTACTTGTAGCGCAGCCTGCCGCCGGTTCCGCCGTCCACGACTCCCTTCATCATGCCGATCATCTTATACGCGGCCGTTTCGGCAATGGACTCTCTCCTGCGCGAAGCGAACCGGCCCAGCACATTGCCCTCGCTGTCCTCAATCTTTGTGACGAAAATGGGATATGTATAGATTCCCAGCGAAGGGAAGGTGTTGTAGGCCGATACCATCTCGTATACCGACAGGTCCGACGATCCCACGCACAGAGCGGCCACAGGGTCGATGTGGGTGGTGATGCCCATCTTGTGCATCTGCTTCACCACGGCTTCCGGGCCCAGCTGCTGCATCAGGAATGCCGACAGGGAGTTGGAGCTGGCTGCAAGACCCCACTTGAGGTTCTTGACGGAACCGTCGGCGTGGGCGTCCGTGGGCGACCAGGTCTTGTCCTTGCCGATCATAATGACGGGCGGGGTGTTGTACACCTGGTCGCAGGGAGTCATACCGGATTCCATTGCCAGCGTATACAGGAAAGGCTTCACAGTGGAGCCGATCTGACGGCGTCCCTGGCTGATATTGTCGTACTTGAAATAGCGGTAGTCCGGGCCGCCGACATATGCGCGGATATGACCCGTGCGAGGTTCGATGGCCATAAATGCCGCTCTGAGGAAAGACTTGTAGTAGCGGATGGAATCGTCCGGAGTGAGCAAGGTGTCCTTGTAACCCGGTTTCTCCCATGTAAACACCCTCATGTGGGTGGGCTTGGTGAAGCTGTTGGCAATCTCCGATTCCGATGCACCCGAAGCCTTCATCATGCGGTAGCGGTCGCTCCAGTGCCGGGCCTGGTCCATGGCCGTGTTGATGAACCTCTGGGGCGTGCCGTTGGTATACGGGGCGTTGCGCCTGTAGCGCAGTTCCTTGTTGAAGGCAATCTGCAGGTCCTTTCCAAGATGTTCGGCAACGGCTTCCTCCGCATATACCTGCATCTTGTAGTTGATCGTAGTATAAATACGAAGGCCGTCCTTGTCCAGGTCGTACGGAGTACCGTCCGATTTGAAATTCTTGTTGAGCCAGCCGTACAGGGGATCATCGGCCCATAGCAGGGAGTCTGCCTGGAATTCCTCTATATAATCATAGTCCCTGCGGCGGGGTTTTTCCGCGTTCATCGTCCTGCGGAGCATGTCCCTGAAGTAGGGGCCCACACCCGTGGTGCGGTCCACCGTACGGGCGTACAGTTTGATGGGAAGCTGCTGGATGGAGTCGCACTCGTGACGGGTGAGATATCCCTTGGAGCACATCCTGTCCAGGACCAGGTTGCGGCGTTCCAGCGCCTTGTCCGGATTCAGGACGGGGTTGTAGCGCGTGGGCTTGTTCACCATACCCACCAGCACGGCGCTCTCCTCCGGCTTCAGGTCGATGGGCTTCTTGTTGAAGAAATAGGCCGCCGCCGAATGGATACCGTAGGAATTCGCACCGAAGAACACCGCGTTAAGATACATGTCCACAATCTCTTCCTTGGTGTAGTTGCGCTCCAGCTTCACGGCCGTGATCCATTCGCGCAGTTTGATCCATACCATGCGAAGCTTTCCGCGGCCTTCCCCACGGGGATACAGCGTCTTGGCAAGCTGCTGGGTGATTGTGGAGCCGCCGCCCTGCGACGAGTCGCGGGAAAGGAGGGTCTTCACGAGCACGCGGCCCAGACTCTTGAAGTCGATGCCGGAATGGTTGTAGAAACGGATGTCCTCCGTTGCGACGGTTGCCTGCACCAGATTGGGGGCAAGCTCGTCATAGGCAACGAACGAACGGTTTTCTATATGGTAGGTGGTGAGGATTTCGCCTTCTTCGGCAATGACCTGGGTCGCCAGCTTTGTCTCCGGCTTGGCGAGTTCCTCCATCGTGGGGATGTTGGAGAACCCCCACACGACGAGTATGAGCACCGTGAGGAGCACGATGGGCGCCAGCAGCAGTATCCAGAACCAGCGGATTATCTTCTTTTTTAACGAGTCTGTCATCTCAAATTTTTTTGCTTGCGACAAGAACAAAGTTCTTGCGAAATACATCAAGTTACAAATTTAGCAACAAAATTTGGAAATATCCCCGAAATGTGGTTTACTTTGCAAAAAAATTTGGGAATGGAGGGTAAAAATCTTGTAATCGTCGAGTCCCCCGGAAAAGTGGGGACCATACAGAAATATTTGGGCGGCGAATTCACTGTGAGGGCCAGTCTGGGCCACATCAGGGATTTGCAGGAGCGTAAGCTGAGCGTGGACATCGACCACGGTTTCAAGCCGGAATACGTGATTCCCCCGGAGAAGAAGAAACTTGTTAACGAACTCAAGAAAATGGCCGATGCCGCCGGCACTGTGTGGCTGGCCTCCGATGAGGACCGCGAGGGAGAGGCCATATCCTGGCACCTTAGCGAAACCCTGAAGCTGGACCCCGCCAAGACCCGCAGGATAGTGTTCCACGAGATCACCAAAACTGCGATCCTGGATGCGATCAAGGCCCCCAGGAGCATTGATATGAACCTGGTGAACGCCCAGCAGGCGCGCCGCGTGATGGACCGCCTCGTGGGATTCGAGCTTTCCCCCATCCTTTGGAAGAAAATCCAGCCCAAACTGTCGGCAGGCCGCGTTCAGAGCGTCGCCCTGAGAATAGTCGTTGACAGGGAAAAGGAGATAATGGCGTTCCGCCCGGAACCTTATTACAGGGTGGAGGCCGTATTCCGTCCGGAAGGCATCGGCACAAAGGTAAAGGCGTTTCTGGACGGTCGTTTCAATACGGAGGATGAGGCGCGGAAGTTCCTCGAGGACAGCATCGGCGCAAAATACCATATCCATTCCATAGAGAAGAAAGAGGTCCGGCGTTTCCCTGCGGCTCCTTTCACCACTTCCACGCTCCAGCAGGAGGCGTCCCGCAAGCTCCGTTTCCCGGTGGCCACGACCATGAGGGTGGCGCAGTCGCTGTACGAAAGGGGTCTCATCACCTATATGAGAACGGACTCCACCAACCTGTCCTCCCTGGCCCTGGGTGCCGCAAAGCAGTTCATCGTTGAAAACTACGGCGCCAACTATTCCAACCCGCGCCAGTACCGCACCCACTCCAAGGGCGCGCAGGAGGCCCATGAGGCCATCCGCCCCACATATCTGGCCAACACCACGATAGAGGGCACGCCCCAGGAGCAGAAGCTGTATCAGCTTATCTGGAAGCGCACGATGGCCTCGCAGATGAGCGACGCCGTGGTGATGTCCACCCTCATCAAGGTGGCGTCATCGGCCCGCCCGGAGATGTTCTCGGTCCAGGCCACGGAGATTCTCTTCGACGGCTTCATGAAAGTATATATGGAAGGGCGCGACGACGAATCCCAGGAAGAGGGAGGCGTAATCCTGCCCGAGCTCCGCGAAGGGCTGGGGATGGAGGACCTGTCGATATCGGCCCTGTGCAACTACACCGCCGCGCCTCCGCGCTACAGCGAGGCGTCGCTGGTGAAGAAGCTTGAAGAGCTCGGAATCGGCCGCCCGTCCACTTACGGACCCACTATCACCACTCTCACCACCGGCCGCGGATATATCGTCAAGGGCGACAGGGAAGGTGTTAAGCACGAGGTGGAGAATCTCACGCTCAAGGGCGGAAAGATAACATCGGCCGTCAAGGAAGTGGTCGTGGGGGCGGAAAAGGGAAAGCTCCTGCCGCAGGAGATCGGCCTTATCGTATCGGACTATCTGGTTCAGAATTTTGCCGATGTGGTGGACTATGACTTCACCGCCAACGTGGAGAAGGATTTCGACAGCATCGCGGAAGGCGAAATGGCCTGGGAAGACGCCGTGGGCAAGTTCTATCGGCCATTCCACTCACAGGTGGCAGCGGTTATGCAGGATGGTTCCTATAGTCGTGTCTCCCGACAGATAGGCGTGGCTCCGGACGGCGACGTGCTTACCGCCGCGTTCGGCCGCTTCGGCCCCTATGTCCAGAAAGGCGAGGGCGAAAACCGCCAGTTCGCCTCCCTGCAGAAGGACCAGCTTATCGAGAACATCACTCTTGAAGAGGCCCTGCGCCTGTTTGAACTTCCCCGCAACGTGGGCAGTTACCGCGGGATTGACATCATCGTCACTAAAGGACGCTTCGGCCCGTACATCAAATACGGGGATAAGAACATCACTCTTCCCCGCGGGGCCAATCCGCTGAAAATCAGCCTGGAAGACTGTATCGCCATACTCAGCACGGTGGATAATGCCGGAAAGGCGGTTATCCAGGAATGGAACGGAATCCAGGTGCTCAAGGGCAATTACGGCCCTTACATCAAGGCCGGAGGAAAGAACTACAAGATACCCCGCGGAGTCAAGGCGGAAATGATGACGGAGGCCGATGCGAAGGCCATCATCGAAGGCCGGTTCAGTGCACCGGTCCGCGCAAGAAGATCATTCAAAAGGAAATAATATATGGCAATCAGTTACCATCTCGACGCCATCGACCAGAAAATCCTTGCCTTCCTGGTAAAGAACGCCAGGATGCCGTTCCTGGAGATCGCCCGCGAATGCGGAATCTCCGGTGCGGCCATCCACCAGAGGGTGAAGAGGCTGGAGAGCAACGGCATCATCACCGGCTCCCGCATCCTGGTCAAGCCCCAGGCCATCGGCCTTAACGTATGCGCTTTCGTGAGCATCACCCTGTCGGAGTCCACGCGATATCCGGACGTTATCGCCGCCCTGAAAAAGATTCCCGAGATTGTGGAATGTCACTTTGTGACGGGTCGATACACCATTCTCGCGAAGGTGTATTGCTTTGACAACGACCATCTGATGGAAGTGATTCTGAATACTATCCAGAAGATTCCGTACATCCAGTCTTCGAATACGATGATCTCCCTGGACGAGCCCATCGAGCGCCAGGTCTGGGTGAAGGATTACAAGAGCACCAGTTTTTCGGAAGGGGCTAAGAAGAAAGATTCAGAATAGCCTCCGCGATACGCAGGTCTTCCGGCGTGGTGATTTTAAGGTTAAGCCGCTCTCCTTCCACGAAGGTGAGCGGTATTCCGTATTGCGACGCCACGGATGCATCGTCGGTGAAAAGTGTGCTGTAGGCTTGCGTGTAGGCCGCTTTCAGGTCTTCGCTCCGGAACAGCTGAGGGGTCTGGGCGCCCCATACGCGGCTGCGGTCCAGGGCCTCGGGGGCTTCAGTCAGTTTGCCATCTATTTTATCCAGAAGCTTGAGCGTGTCGATGGATGGCATCACGGGAATGACGGCGCGCTCCGTTTCCATCAGTTCGAAAAGATGACGGATCAGGTCGATGGACAAAAGCGGACGGACGGCGTCGTGGACTGCCACGATTGCTCCGTCAGGCAGGACCTGGAGGGCGTTCTGAACGGAGTGGAAGCGGGTGAAACCGCCTTTCACTATGCGCTGCGACTGGTGATAGGGATGAGTCTGGCAGTACTTTTCCCACCAGGAAATGTGCTCCTGCGGAAGTACGGTGATTACGCGGATATCGGGGACGGCCTGGGTAAAGAGACTGATCGTGCGCTGCAGGATCGCTTCCCCGCCAAGAGTGAGGAATTGCTTGGGCAGGGGGCCTCCCATGCGGGTTCCGGTGCCGCCTGCGGTGACTATCAAATAATTTTTTGCGCCCATACCGGATGTTTTTCTATGCGAATGTAAGAAATTTTTCGTACTTTTACACACTTAATCAAAAACTGAAGCAAAATGGCTTTCCGATTCCTAAATCAAGAACTGGCAATCGACCTGGGAACCGCCAATACCGTCATCTTCCAAAATGACGTCATTGCGCTGGACGAGCCCAGCATCGTGGCCATCGACAATAACACCAACAAATGCATCGCACTGGGCCAGAAGGCCAAGCTGATGCACGAAAAGACAAATCCGGGAATCAAGACGGTCCGTCCTCTCAGGGATGGCGTTATCGCAGACTTCAACGCCGCGGAGATGATGATCCGCGGTTTCATACGCCAGGTCAATTCACGTCATCGCAGCCTCTTCGCCCCCAACCTCAAGATCGTGGTGGGCATCCCTTCCGGTTCCACGGAAGTGGAGATCAGGGCTGTCCGCGACTCTTCGGAGCACGCCGGAGGCCGTGACGTATACCTCATTTACGAACCTATGGCGGCCGCACTCGGTATCGGCCTGGACGTGGAAGCCCCCAAGGGCAACATGGTGGTTGATATCGGCGGCGGAACAACAGAGATTGCGGTCATTTCCCTGGGCGGTATAGTCCAGCAGGATTCCATCCGCGTTGCCGGCGACGTGTTCACCTCGGACATCCAGAACTATCTGCGTCAGCAGCATGTGATCAAAGTGGGTGAAACCACGGCGGAACGCATCAAGATTGCCGTGGGCAGCGTACTTCCGGAGCTGGACGTGGAACCGGAACCCTTCCTGGTGAGGGGCCCCAACCTCATGACCGGCCACCCCGTGGAAGTTCTCATCCCCTATCAGGAGATTGCCCACTGCCTGGACAAATCCGTGGCCAGGATCGAGGCCTCCATCCAGCAAGTCCTGGAACAGACTCCTCCGGAGCTGTACTCGGACATTGTGGAGAACGGCATCTTCCTGTCCGGCGGCGGCGCACTGCTCCGCGGCCTGGACAAGAGGCTGGCGGAGAAGGTGAACATCCCCTTCCACGTTGCGGAAGACCCGCTCCGCGCCGTTGCCCGCGGCACCTGCATCGCCCTTAAGAATACGGACAATTACTCCTTCCTTATGCGCTGATGAGAAACGGCAACAGTTGGATTCAACGGCTTGTGGCGATCGCTATCTTCATTCTTTTGGAGATAGCGTCGTTGAATATGCTCCGCAGGAACGCTCCGTTGCAGCGGATGTGGGTGGCACGTGCCGCCCACGGCTTCATGGGGTCCATATGGGGCAGCTCACAGCGCATTGGAGACTACTTTGCCCTCAAACGCATCAATGCGGGCCTTGCGGAAGAGAACGCGGAACTGCGCAGGGAAAACGCCCGGCTGCAGGATATCATCCACCAGGCAAAGGTGGACACCATGCGCTATGGCATCTCCCGCGTGAAGGGTTTCACCTATGTTCCCTGCGAAATCCGCAAGATCAGCCGCAACAAGCAGCACAACTACATGATCCTGGACAAGGGCCGGGAAGACGGCATCGAGGAAAATTCCGGCGTCATCACGCGCAACGGCGTGGTTGGGATAGTGGAATCCGTCAGCGAGCATTACTGCTATGCCCTGTCACTGCAGAACACGGATATTTCCGTGAGTGCCAGGATCGGGGAGGAAGGCGCAACCGGGCTTCTCAGCTGGGACGGTTATTCGTCCAACGGAGCCTCGCTGCGGGAGATTCCTCTCCAGTATAAGTTCGAGAAAGGAGATACGGTGTATACGAGCGGCCACTCCCTGGTATTCCCTCCGGACATCCCCCTTGGCGTAGCCGGGGATTCCCACGTGGTTAACGGCCAGGTGAACGAGATAAAGGTGACGCTGTTCCAGGATTTCACGGCCCTCCGTTACGTTACGGTGGCCTTTAACAATGCAAAGAAGGAAGTGGAGGGCCTTGCCAAATGAGAAAGACGGGATTCTTTGCGGTATACGTGATCCTGGTGGTGGCTCAGCTGCTGCTTTCCAACTATTTCCACGTCACGCAGTATATCCTGCTCACCATTCTGCCGGTGATGGTGCTGTGCATACCGCTCAAGATTAACACCATCCTCACGATGCTCATCGCCTTCGTTACCGGGCTCACCGTCGACCTTCTGTCGGAAGGCCTGCTGGGCCTCAATGCGCTGGCGCTCGTTCCGGTGGCCTTTGCCCGCAAGGAGATGGTAAGGCTGCTCTTCGGCGAGGAACTGCTGGCCAGGGGAGAGGATTTCTCCGTCCGGCGCAGCGGGCTGGGGCAGGTGGTGCTGGCGATGGTGCTGGCCCAGGCCCTGTTCCTTTTCATTTACATCTGGGCCGACAGTGCGGGCACTCGTCCCTTCTGGTTCAATTTCGTACGTTTCATCTGCTCGCTGCCCGCCGGTGTGCTGGTGTCGCTGCTTGTGGTTGACACCCTGGCTCCGGATTCGCGCAAATGACAGAAAACCGTCATATACGGCTTCTAGTCGGCCTGGGGGTGGTGACGGCCATCCTCCTGGGGAAGATATTCACCATCCAGGTGCTTGACAAAAAGTACAAGACGGCGGCGGACTCCAATTCCACATACTATGAGCTTATCTATCCCATCCGCGGTACCATCTACGACCGTAACGGGAAGATCCTGGTGGGCAACAAGGTGGCATACGACATCCTTGTGACTCCCAAGGAGGTGGAGGAGTTCGACACTCTGGCCCTGGCCAATGTGCTGGAAACCCCCGTGGAGGAAATCAAGGCGAAGATGGAAGAGTTCTATCACAACCGCAGGTCGATAGGCTATTCCAGCGTGGTGATGCTGAAGCAGATCCCCTCGGAGGTGTACAACCGTTTTGCGGAAGTCGCGTACAAGTTTCCCGGAATCAAGGGACAGATGCGCAGCGTGCGTGATTATCCCATCAACGCCGGCGGCAATCTCCTGGGCTACGTGTCCGAGGTAAGCAGTTCGTATATCGCAAAGCACGAAGGGGAGTACCGCGTGGGTGACTATGCGGGTATGACGGGCATCGAGGCGGCGCGCGAGAAGGAGCTCCGCGGCCAGCGCGGCTATCACATTTACCTGCGCAACGCCAAGGGCCTTATCCAGGAGCCGTACAAGAACGGGGAAGAGGATGTGGAGGCTATCCCGGGAACGGATGTCGTCACCACCATCGACGCGGATCTGCAGCAGTACGGCCAAAGGCTGATGCGCAACAAGGTCGGGTCCGTCGTGGCCATCGAGCCGTCCACCGGTGAGATCCTGGCCCTGGTGTCCAGCCCCGGCATCGACGTAAACCAGCTGGCCGATATCGGCAAGTATTATGAGGCCCTGTCGAAGAATCCATACAAGCCGATGTACAACCGCGCGGTCCAGGCGTCGTATCCTCCCGGCTCGGTGTTCAAGCTCGTGAACGGGCTCATCGGCCTTCAGGAAGGGGTCCTCAAGCCCAATTACACTTACCCCTGCACACAGGGCTACCATTTCGCCGATGGTAAAAAGCTGGGATGCCACTCGCATAAGTCGCCCATCAATATGGACGAGTCGATCATGATGTCCTGCAACGCGTACTACTGCTACGTGCTCAAGAACATCCTGGAGAATCCCAAGTACGAGAATGTATCGGAGGCCATAGACGCCTGGCACGACTATGTGGTGAGTTTCGGCTTCGGCCAGAAACTGGGCAGTGACTTCCCGGCGGAGCTAAGCGGAAGCATCCCCACATCCAAGACCTACAACAGGGCGTACGGAAAGGGCAGGTGGAACGCCACCACGGTCATTTCCCTGTCCATCGGCCAGGGAGAAATCCTTGCCACGCCCCTGCATCTGGCAAATCTGTGCGCCACCATCGCCAACCGCGGATATTACTATACGCCCCATATCGTGAAGGCGTCGCCCGGAGTGGAGATCGACCCCAAATATCACGTGAGGCACTATACGATGGTGGATACCACCAATTTCTACAAGATTATCCCGGGTATGTGGAGGGCGGTGAATTCCGGTCCCGGCTCGGGCGGAACCGCTTCTATTGCGCACGTGGATTCGCTTGACATCTGTGGCAAAACCGGCACGGCGCAGAATCCGCGCGGCCCGGACCATTCGGTGTTCATCTGCTTCGCGCCGCGGGAGAATCCGCAGATCGCGATAGCGGCTTATGTGGAAAACGGCGGCTTTGGTGCGACGTATGCTGCGCCCATCGCCTCGCTTATGGTGGAGAAGTATCTGAAGGGAACGGTTGAAAGAAAGGATCTGGAGGTTCGTATGAGAACGTCCAATACGCTATACAGGGTAAGGACAAGATGATGGACGGCAATTCACATCAGAGGGGACTCGGGCAATCGGTGGACTGGCACCTGGTGGTGGTCTACCTGCTGCTCGTGCTCATTGGCTGGGTGAACATCTACGCGTCCATCCATTCTACGGGGCCGTCGTCCATATTCGACTTCAGCGCCCGCTGCGGCAAGCAGTTCATATGGATCCTTACGGCTTTCGGCCTTGCGGGGCTCATCCTGTTCGTGATTCCGGCGCACTGGTGGGAGGGGTTGGCCGTCCCGATATTCATAGGGGTGCTATTGCTACTGATAGCGGTAATCTTTTTGGGAGTTGAGGTGAAAGGCTCCCGTTCCTGGTTCGAATTCGGCTCCATACGCTTCCAGCCCGCGGAAATATCCAAGATATCCACCTCGCTGATGCTGGCGGTGGTGCTGAGCCAGAACGGCTACAAGATGAGCCGTCCGAAGGATTTGCTGCTCACCCTCGCCGTCATCGGCCTTCCTATGCTGGTGATTCTGGCGGAAAGTGAAACCGGTTCCGCCCTGGTGTATATCGGCTTCATCTTCGTGCTATACCGGGAGGGCCTGAACGGCTGGTGGCTCGGGCTTATCGGCCTTGTGATTCTGCTGTTTGTAACAACACTTTCCATCAGCCCTTATGGGTCGATACTGATTCTTATAGGTATCCTCACGATATGTGCGGTGGCTTTCGCTCCGCGCGGGGAGGGCTGGAAACGGTTCCTGATCGGCGCCGGTTTCGTGCTGGTGATGGCGCTGCTGCCCCGGCTTTGGGGCGCCATGCAGGCCAATATCCAGGCCAAGGTGGACTGGATGGCGAACGTCACGTATGTGCCGCGCGCCCACGAGAGCGGCAAATATTTCTGGCGCTTCCTGCTGAAGATCAAGCCCATGTACATCCTGCTGGTTCTCAGCTTTGCCGCAGTGCCCCTGCTGGCCGTGTACTCGTACAACAAGCGGGACCAGGTGCTGGGGCTCTCGCTCGCGGCGTTTGTAATAGGTATCGTGCTGGTGTTCTCCACTGACTTCATTTTCGAGAAAGTGCTTCAGGACCATCAGCGGAAACGTATAGAGGTGCTCCTTGGAATCAAGGACGATCCCACCGGCGTGGGCTATAACGTCAACCAGTCCAAGATCGCCATCGGCTCCGGAGGCTTCTTCGGAAAAGGCTTCTTGGGCGGCACGCAAACCACCTTCGGCTTCGTCCCGGAACAAACCACTGACTTCATCTTCTGCACGGTGGGCGAGGAATGGGGCTTCGTTGGCAGCCTGTTCGTGATACTCTTATATGTCTTTATGATCGCCCGGATCATCCTGGATTCCGAGCGATGTCGAACGCCCTTCTCGCGAATTTACGGCTACTGCGTTGCCTCCTGCATCTTCATGCACCTGTTCATCAACATCGGCATGACCATCGGCCTTATGCCCGTCATCGGCATCCCCCTGCCCCTCCTCTCCTACGGCGGCTCCTCCCTCTGGGCCTTCACCGTGCTTATCTTCATCTTCATCGCCCTGTACCGCCTGGAGAAGAAGTACTATTAGGCCTGGGCGCTTTATGCACGCCGGCTCTGGCGTGAAATGCAACTCGCTGTAAATCAACAACTTGTCGATTTTAAATGCGGCATTTCGCCGCATTTGATTTTCGTAAATCGCTGAGTTTCAACGACATCCATTTCACGCCTCATGTCGCATATTTTTTTCACCCGAAGGAAAAAATTAGTATATTTGCATCCCCAACCCCCGCCTTGGTGGTGGAATGGTAGACACGAGGGACTTAGACCGCTCTTTGAAATAATTATTTGTAAAACACGAAAGTATGGCTTATATTTGCCTCTGCCATGAATAAAAAGTATTCAAAAGAGGAGTTTACTAAAGCCGTTGCAGAAAATGTGTCGGTTGCTGGAGTTTTGCGTCAGTTGGGATTAAGACCTATTGGGGGCAATTACAGAACCGTTCATCGTCTAATTAAAGTGTACAGTTTAGACACCTCACATTTTACTGGTCAAGGATGGAATGTTGGTTTGAGATTCAAACCCAAACAGGCCATTTCTGACGAAACAATCTTTGTTAGGGACTCTAATTACCGGTGCTCTTGGAGATTACGCGAACGGTACAAGCGATTAACAGGCATAAAATACTGTGAACAGTGTAAACTCTCATCTTGGCAAGGGAAAGACATTCCACTTGAGATTCATCATATCAATGGTGTTAACACAGACAACCGCGTAGGTAATCTTCAATTGCTTTGTCCGAATTGCCACGCCCTTACAAATAATTATAGAGGAAGAGCACATTTGAGTGCACTCTCTGAAAAGAGAGATGTAGAATGCCGTAAATTCAAGGAAACCTTAACGGATAACGCCGAAGGCAATCTTGAGCCAAGCCTCCAGTAGGAGGAAGGTGCAGAGACTAGACACGGCACACCTAAAGGGCAAACCTATGGTGAAGGAATAGTCCAGACCACAAACATTTTTGGTGGCGAAAGCCATAGTGGTACGAAAATCCCTTGGCCCGAAAAGGCCGTGCGGGTTCGATTCCCGCCCGAGGCACAAATCAGACTTTGTAAGTTGCTGATAATCAAGCATTTTACAAAGTCTTATTTTTTGTATTCCCAAAATTTGACCACATTTTGACCACATTTTGAAAACCACCATCAAAATAATACTTAGTTCCTATACCAAATATGACACCTTCAAAAAATATGTGCGGCTGTCTCTGGATGAATATGCTGATGATATTGCCAAGAATGCCGAAAACTGTTTATTCTAATCCGTCTTTATTACTTGGATAGCCTCACTGCAGCGATGCACTGGGGCTATCTTTTTATATAGAGATGAACTATGATAATCCTTTGCATTTTTCTACCAAAAACAATAAATTTGCTCTTTGGATTCCATCAAACCAGCAAGCAATGGAAAGAAACGACAAGTCATTCTATGAGGCCCCATCGGTCCAGGTCATCGAGACACGGATCGAAAACATAATCTGCCAGAGCCAGAACACGATGCAGAACCGCACGAATTACATCACGGACGACGACAATCCTTTCGTTTAAACCCTTCCCGCCATGAAGACAATGAATTTCCAGAAAATGATGGTCCTTGTCCTCGCCGCAGCGGTGTGGGCAGGATGCACGCAGGAGAATCCTGTGGTGACCGAAGAGCAAGTTTCCGAAGAGCAGCATACGACCGTTCAGTTCACGGCGACCCTCGAAGGAAAGGGCGGAGGAGCCACGAAGGCACTGAGCTCCGACGGGACTGCCACCTGGGCGGAGAATGAAGAGATTGCGGTTTATTACACCAAATCGAGTGGGCATGCCACCGCGACGGCCACCGTCACCTCGGTCACGGACGGCAAGGCTACCATCACAGCCACTCTTACTGATGCAATAAGCGGGTCCGCAACGCTTGTATATCCTGCTTCGCTGCACGATGGTTCCGGATGGCTGGACTTGAACCAACTGTACAACGATCAGTACGGAAACTTGACTGATGGGACAAATCCCATCAGCACCTGTTTCGATGCCGCCATGGGTACGGGAACGATTACCGTGGATGGCGAAAACGCTGGCATCAATGGAAGCGTAAGCATGGTGAACCAGCTGGCTATATGTGCATTTAGCTTGAAATTTGTGACAGAAAGCAACGGGGTGTTTACTGTTTATAATTATCCCATGACAGCCTCCGCGGGACTCACGATTAAATGCGCGGGTGCAACATATCAAATCGCATCGGATAGAGCGAGCAACTCCGTATCTATAGGAGGAGGAACGTCATACAGAGGCTTCAAATCTGATGACATTGTCTATGTCGCAATGTTGCCGTACAGCGGTACGGTCACGCTTTATTCCAGTGTATCTGGATATAATAGCACAACAACCTACACATACACGACCGGCTCGGGGACACTGAATAAGGGAGCGTTCTATAAAAGTATTCCTGTCACCTTGACACCCGGAGAGCCATCAACCTCATCAGGTACTTTAACGGATTTGCCGGCAGGAATCTATACGGGTTATTATTCATCAACCATCACCTTGGAAGATGGTGCTGATATAAGGCTTTTGGGCGCCACAATCAACGTCTCTTCCGGCCCCGCCATCCAATGCCTTGGCGACGCCACCATCATACTTTGGGGTAGCAACACAGTATCTACAAGCGCTAGTGAATATCCCGCCATCCAGGCAGGCGGATCCGGCACTTCTCTGACCATCCAAGGCTCCGGCAGCCTGACCGCCACGGGAGGAGACTCAGCCGCCGGCATCGGAAGCGGATATTTTGGCACCTGCGGAGACATCACCATCTCCGGAGGAGAAGTGACCGCCACGGGAGGAGGCGGTGGCGCCGGCATCGGAAGCGGATTTGATGGTTCCTGTGGAGCCATCACCATCTCCGGAGGCGCGGTGACCGCAACGGGAGGATACGAAGGCGCCGGCATCGGAAGCGAAAGTCGTGGCACATGCGGAACTATCACCATCTCCGGAGGCACCGTGACCGCAACGGGAGGACTGTATGCCGCCGGCATCGGAAGCGGACGAAGTGGGAAATTCTCCACCATCACCATCGGCTCCGGAATCACCTCCGTCACGGCAACGATGGGCGAGGAAGCCCAGGCCCCCATCGGAAAGGGCAAAGATGATACATCTTCCGGCACCGTCACCATCGACGAAACGACTTCCTGGACTGCAGGGGAAGCCACTACGAATCTCAACTGGTCAGTCAACGGTAACACCTGGACCCTGACGAAGAAGAGCCAGAATTAGCCCCTCACGCCGAACGCCAGGACGTTCATCAGAAGGAACAGCACCAGGGCAAGGAGAACGCCTCTCCTTGCCTTGGTCTTTTTAGTCGGCCACATTTGACCACATTTTCCGGGGATTATTTTCAACTCATTGAATTATTTGGTAACTCGTTCAGAATCAGATTGTCACATATATTAAAACAACCCACAAATGCCACCGATAATCACCAACCAAATTATTCCCGCCCGGGGCACAACAAGACTTTGTAAGTTGCTAATTTTCAAGCACTTTACAAAGTCTTGTTTTTTATATCCCCCAAAATTGGTCACTTTTGGTCGCCTCTTTCTGTATGAAGAACCGGGAGACCGATAAATTGGAAGTTAGCGTACGGATTCCTTCACAAACCTCTGAATGAATCCAGCTCGGTAAGTGTCGCCGACAGGAAGTGTTTG